>JAAZKF010000275.1 GCA_012799975.1 Burkholderiales bacterium | reverse complement strand
TTCCCTGAGGGCAGCTTGAATCTGGAGGATACAGCACGATATGACAGGCAAGATTGTCGGGATTGACCTCGGAACCACCAACTCGGTCGTCTCGATCGTCGAGGGCGGTGCGCCCATCGTGATTCCCAGTGCCGAGGGTGACTATCTCTTCCCCTCGGTGGTCGGTTTCTCCAAGTCGGGGGAACGCTTGGTAGGTTCGGTGGCCAAGCGTCAGGCCATCTCCAATCCGGAGCGGACCGTGATCTCCATCAAGCGGAACATGGGGACCGACCAGCGTACCCCGATCGATGATCGGCAGTATACACCCCAGGAAATCTCGGCGATGATCCTGCAGAAGATCAAGGCAGATGCCGAGGCCTACCTGGGCTTTCCCATCGAGAAGGCGGTCATCACGGTCCCCGCTTATTTCTCGGACTCCGAGCGGCAGGCCACCAAGGACGCCGGGACCATCGCCGGAATGGAGGTCCTGAGGATCATCAACGAGCCCACGGCCTCTTGTCTGGCCTATGGGCTGGAGAAGGTCGATACCAATGAGATCGTCCTGGTGTGGGACCTCGGAGGTGGGACCTTCGACGTTTCCATCGTCGAACTGGGCGGGGGATTGGTAGAAGTCAAATCGACCGCCGGCAACTCGCGTCTGGGGGGTGATGATTGGGACCAGAGGATCATGGACTGGCTGGTCGACGAGTTCAAGAAGATGCACGCTCTGGACCTGCGCTCTGATCGTCTGGCCATGCAGCGTCTGAAAGAGGCCTCCGAGAACGCCAAGATCCAACTCTCTACCGAGACCGTGACGCGCATCAACCTGCCCTTCATCGCCGCCGATGCGTCGGGCCCCAAGCACCTGGATGTCGAGTTGACGCGGGCCCGTTTCCAGGAGCTGACGGCCGACCTGGTCGAGAAGTGCGTCGAGCCTGCGATGCGGGCCTTGGAGGATTCGGGCCTGAGGATTCAGGAGATTCAGAAGATCCTGTTGGTGGGCGGTTCGACCCGCATGCCGTCCATCCAGGACAAGGTCCGCAGTCTCTTCGGTCGAGAACCCTCTCGTGAGATCGATCCGGACAAGGTGGTGGCCATGGGGGCTGCCATCCAGGGGGCTGTTCTGGCCGGTGAAGTCAAGGACATGGTCCTGCTGGACGTCACCTCCCTGTCCTTGGGGATCGAGACCGTGGGGGGCGTCTTCACCAAGTTGATCGAGCGCAATACGCACATCCCATGCTCCAAGACCCGGATCTTCACCACTGCGGCTGATGGCCAGACGGTGGTCGAGGTGCACGTCCTGCAGGGCGAGCGCGAACTGGCCGCGCACAACAAGTCCCTGGGGCGTTTCGAATTGCGGAACATCCCCCCGGCGCCGCGCGGGGTGCCGCAGATCGAGGTCACCTTTGACATCGACGCCAATGGTATCGTCAACGTCTCCGCCAAGGATATGGCCACGGGGAACAAGCAGAAGATCACCATTCAGTCGCCCACCAACCTGACCAAGGACGAGATCGACCACATGGTCAAGGAGGCGGCCGTCTACGCCGAAGAGGATGGCAAGCGTCGCGAAGAGGCCACGATTCGCAACAAGGCCAACATCGAGCTGGATACCGCCGAGCGCACCCTCCGCGACCTCGGAGACCAGGTCCCGCTCGAGCATCAGCGCAAGCTGCGCGACGCCATCGATAGGCTGCGGATCTCGTTGCAGACCTACGAACTGCAGAAGATCAGCCAGGACACCAAGGTCCTGCAGGACCAGCTCTTCGCGGTTTCGACGGATGCCTACTACTCGCTGGAGACTGGCAAGTCGGCCGGGGCCAAGCCGGGAGGCGCCGACTCGATCAAGGCCAGCGTGGATGATCCCGCCGAGGAAGACCTCTTCGGTTGGTTCAAGAAATAGTCGGATTTCGTTCCGGCGCTTTCCCATCGGGGGCCGGTCCTACAGGGCCGAGCCCCGCTCAACCTTCAGGCCTTCAGGACAGGGACTCTCGGAGTTGATCGGGGAAGGCCCCGGAGGTATGATGGGAGCGTTTTCGACAAGTCTGGAATCGCGCCGGATCCCACGGTGATGGCGCTCCCAGGGAGGAGCACCCTCTCTTGAACATGGCCCAGAAGGATTACTATCAGGTTCTCGGTGTCCCTCGGGACGCCAGCGTCAGCGATATCAAGAAGGCCTACAAGCGCCTGGCTCGCCAGTACCACCCCGATGTGGCTGAGGACAAGCAGGAGGCCGAGCGCCGGTTCGGCGAGATGAATGAGGCCTACTCCGTCCTCAGTGACGATGAGAAACGGGCCTATTACGATCGTTTCGGGCACGCTCCCAACCAGAATGTCGGGCCGGGCGTAGCCGACATGGGTGGGTTCGGTTTCCCCTTCGGAGACCTCTTCGAGACCTTCTTCGATCTCGGAGGGGGCGGAGGGGGACGGGGACGTTCCGCCAACCGGCCCACCCGGGGTAGGGACCTGCGGGTTGGAGTCCGGGTCACCCTTGAAGAAGCCTGCACCGGAGCCCATCGCGAGGTCACCTACCAGGTCGAGGAAACCTGTCTGAACTGTCAGGGGCGCTGCACCACCGAGCCGGACGGGGTCCAGACCTGCAAGACCTGCCAGGGGGCCGGCCAGGTCCAGAGGGTCGTCAACATCGGTTTCGGCAGTCTGACCCAGGTCGGCCCCTGCCCCGATTGCCGAGGGCAGGGGCGCACCCTGACCAAGCCGTGCTCCGAGTGCCGTGGGCGCGGAGTGGTGAATACCCGCAAGACCTTGGAAGTGGCGATCCCCCCCGGAGTGGACAATGGCCTTTCCCTGCGCATCAGCGGCAAGGGGGAATCCGGCCAGTATGGCGGCCCACCCGGGAACCTGTTGGTCTCCATCCAGGTCGAGCCTCATCCGAGTTTCGAACGCCAGGGGGATGACCTGATACACCGCCATCGGGTGACCTTCACCGAGGCGGCCCTGGGCACCAAGGTTCCGATTCAGCAACTGATCGGCGAGCCCGAACCGATGAAGGTGCCGGCCGGTACCCAGAGCGGAACCACCTTCCGCATGAAGGGAAAGGGAATGCCCAGGCTCGGTGGCTCGGGGCACGGTGACCTGCACGTGGTTCTCGAGGTCATGGTTCCGACGCGCCTCAACTCCAAACAGAAGGAGCTCCTCAAACAGTTTGCCGAGGCTGGCTCGCAGGAGGCCGAGGAAGGGAACGGGGGATTCTTTGAGAGAATTCGAGATGCCATCTTCGGTTGAACCGGTTCCGGGTGACTGGCTGGAAGTGGAATTGGAGGCCGAGCCGGACCTGGTTTCGGAGTTGGACGTGATCCTGACTCGAAGTGACCTGGGGGGATGGGTGGTCGAGGCGGAAGAACCCACCTTGAAATGGGTATTCTACCTCCCCCGCGAGTCGGGATGGCAGGAGAGGTTGGGAACCTTGGGGGTCTCGTTGCGGGAAGCCGGGGCTCGCATGGCGGTCCGCCGGTCGGTGGCCGACGAGGACTGGGCCGAGTGCTGGAAGCAGTTCTATCACCCCCGCCACATCGGGAAGACCTTGCTGATCTGTCCTTCGTGGGAATGTTACGAACCCGCTCCTGAAGAGAAGATGCTGATCCTGGATCCGGGTATGGCTTTCGGAACCGGCTATCATGCCAGCACGGCCCTTTGCATGGAACTGCTGGAAGAATATCTGTTGGTCGCCAGCGCTCACAGCGTTCTGGATGTGGGGATCGGCTCTGGAATCCTGTCGATTTCGGCCCTCCTCCTGGGAGCGGATGAGGTCCTGGGAGTCGACCACGACCCGGTAGCCGTCCGGGTGGCCCGCGAGAACCTCGAACTCAACGCCTTGGGCGAGCGAGCGCAGGTTCGTCAATTCGAAGGCGTCCCGGACGGAACTTTTGATTTGGTCCTGGCTAATCTGGTGGCTCAAGTCCTGGTAGACCTGGCCGACGACCTCGCCTCTGCTGTGGCCCGAGGAGGGCGACTGGTGGCCGGAGGCATCGTGAGGGAGCGCCGCGACGAGGTCGTCCGTGCCCTGCAGCTCCGAGGCCTGGAACTGGAGGCGGAGCTCGAGCGCGAGGACTGGGTCGGCTTGCGTCTGCGCCGCCCGTGAGGCTGCCCCGGGTCTTCTGCCCAGGGATGACCTCCGAATTCCAACTGAATGAGGAGGCGGCCCACCACCTGGTCGGTGTGTTGCGCCTGAAGGCAGGGCACGAGTTCCTGGCCTTTGATGGAACCGGCCAGGAGGCCCGGACGCGGATCCTCCAGACCCGTCCCCATGTCCTGGTCGAGGTTCTGGAGGTCTGCAGACCCCAGGTGGAACCCGAGGTCAGCGTGACCCTCTTCCTGGCCCTGGTCAAGGGAGAGCGCTTCGACTGGGCGGTTGAGAAGTCTACCGAGCTGGGCGTTTCCAGCCTGGTCCCCATGGTCACCCGTCGGACCGAGGTGCGCCATCCCGGGGAGGAGCGCCGGGGTCGTTGGCAGCGTCTGGCTGTGTCGGCGGCGGCCCAGTCGGGCCGCGTCCAGGTGCCCGAAATCGAGACACCGCTGGATTTTGCTCAGGCCCTGGACCGGGCTTCTGGATTCGAGCAGGCCTTTCTGCTGAAACCCGGGGGAGTCTCCCTGCCTGGCTCCCGGGCCGATAGAGTGGCCCTGCTGGTCGGTCCCGAGGGCGGCTTCTCCGATGAGGAGGTGCGTGAGGCGCAGGTTCGCGGTCTGCTCCTGGTGGGGTTGGGGCCTCGGACCCTGCGGGTGGAGACGGCAGCCCTGGCAGCCCTGGCTCGGATTATACAGACTTGAGTCGGGCCTGTTCTCGAGCTCGGGAGTGAGGGGAGGGATTCCCACCCCATGCTATCATGGTCGCGCGGGAACCTGTCGTCTCCCCGAGTCCAGCTGCTCTGGAGTCTTGGCCATGAACCGGAAGTCGACCCGGCAGATCCGTTTGCTTCTGGCCCTGCTCGCGGTTCTGTTGGCCGCTGCCGTATGGAGTCTGATTTTGCTGGGCATGGCCCCGTCGCGTATCTATATCGCGTGTTCCCGAGAGGATCAGGTCGCCCTGGTCGATCCGGTCCGTCACGAGGTGCTAGGGGCCCTGCACACGGATGCCGGCCCCGAGGAACTGTTGGTGGGTGGAGGTGGCTGGCGTCTGTATGTGGCCTGTCGTAGAGCTGGGACGGTCCAGGTCTTTGACACGGCGACGCGCCGACTCCTGTCCCGCTACGTCATCGGCAGGGCACCCGGCCACCTCAGTATGGATGAGAAGCGGGGAATCCTCGAGGTGGCCGACGTCGAAGGTGGCCCCAATACCCTGCTCCATCTGGAACCCGACTCGTTGTTTACCTTCCTGCCCAAGACCGTCACCTCCCCGTACAAGGGGGCGTTCGAGCGCCAACCCACACTATTGAAGGGGGAGGTCGACCTCGAGATCGCCAGCCGGGTAGAGATCCCGGATAGAGGGCTCCTGCTCGGCGTCTCCGGTGAGGTTCCCGAGGTCCTGGTGGCCGGCCTCCAAGACCTGGTCGTGCGTTTGCGGATTCCGGTCGGAGAGAGACCCGGTGAGATCGTCTCTGATGACCGGATGACCCGGGCCTTCGTCTCGGTCCGCGGAGAGGACGCGCTGGCAATCATGGATTTGCAGAGCCTACAGGTCAGGGCCCGATTGCCGGTCGGCCATGGTCCTACGCGTCTGCTCAAGCTGCCCGGAGACGAGTTCCTCTATTGTATGAACACCGACGGAGACACGGTATCCGTGGTCCGCATGGAGGGCCCAGAGGTCTATCGGACCCTGAAGGTGGGGGGAAATCCCCTGGGAGCAGTCCTGTGGGACTCCTCCAGTCGCTGAAGGGGAGGGTGATCTCGGAGGCTTGGAACGCAAGATTCCCTCCCCCGATCGCTTGACAGGTCCTCGGCATCGTGATTATAATTGCGTTCGTCTGAGGGCGGATAGCTCAGTTGGCAGAGCACCTGCGTCACATGCAGGGGGTCACAGGTTCAAGTCCTGTTCCGCCCACCAGTCCCGAAAGGGATGGACCGACACATACGGGGGCGTGGCCTAGCGGTTCAAGGCGCCGGCCTGTCACGCCGGAGATCGCGGGTTCAAATCCCGTCGCTCCCGCCAGAAGGCCCCTCGGGAAGCTGAGAGCAGGTTCCCGAGGGGTCGGTGTCGGGTTCTAGATTTCGAGCCGAGATAGCTCAGCTGGTAGAGCACGCGACTGAAAATTGCGGTGTCCCCAGTTCAAATCTGGGTCTCGGCACCAGGCCCCCATCGATGAGGGGCCTTTTTTTTGTCCAGCTCCAGGAACTCCGGCCTCGCCTGAAGGACCCCGGCCTTGTTCCGAGAACCCTGAACCCTCAAAAGACAGGTGTTTTCTCCCTGAGAGGCCCTGTACAGGAGGAACTGCAGTGGCAACAGGCTTGAAGGACGTCGGCAAGAACACCCCTCTGGCGGAGGTCATCCGCAGGGTGCTGGAGAGCAAGGGAAAACCCGTAACCATCCAGGAATTATTGGTTTCAGTCCTGGATTCGTGGGGCCGGGATTTCCCCAGTACCCCCTATGATGACATCTCGCTGATCTACAAGCTGGCGGTCGGTGTCCTGAATTGCCAGGTCTCTTTTGATGAGGTGGGTGGAGTCGTTCCCGTCGTCGAGTGTCTGGAGGAGGGTGGGGAACCTATTCCCCTTCATCCCCGGATGGACTGTGAGTCCCTGAACCAGATCACCGATAAGATTCGCCATGTGAAGGTCTCTCTGCCCCAAGTCGCGACTTCTCCAATTCCTGAAGAAGGAAAGCGGCGGAAGAAAAAGTAGCCTGTCTGCCCGATGATTCCGGAAGGATAGCATGGCCAGGGGCCGAAACAGGAAAAGACCCGACGAGGCGACCGAGGGGAACCCGGACGGGTTCCCAGGTCCTGGTTCGGGCTGCGGAGGTTGGATACCCTGTTTCGTCTCTTCATTGCAGTCGAGCTGGACCCTGGGGTTCGGGAAGGACTGGCTGCGATAAGTGGGGATTTGCGTGCCTGGACGGTCAGATGGGTTCGCCCCGAGAATCTGCACCTGACCTTGAAGTTCCTGGGGGAGGTCCCCCAGGAACGGCTCCCGCAGCTCCGGGAGGCTCTGGATCGGGTTGCCCGCCAGCACCCTCCCATGAAGTTCGTCCTGGATGGGTTGGGAGCTTTTCCAAACTTCAAGCGTCCCGCGGTCCTGTGGGTGGGGATTTCATCCGGGCAGGAGGCCTTGAGGCGGTTGGCCCGACACTTGGAGCGGGAACTCGGAGCTTTGGGATTTCCGCCCGAGAGGCGGGACTTCGTAGGACACGTGACCCTGGGGAGGGTCACCCGGCCCGGTCTGCAATCCTTTCCGGAACAGGCTTTTCGGGACCTGGCAAGCGGTCCTTTGGGAACCGGTCGCGTGGCGGATTTCTGCCTTTTCCGCAGCCAGCTGCGTCCCACCGGCCCGGTCTACTCGGTCCTCCATCGGTTTCCCCTGGCCGCGCCTGAGCAGGAGACGCCTCGGCGGGGAGGGAGTCCAAGAATCCGGCGGCGCTCAGGCGTGCCGCCCCGGCAGACCAGGTATTGACCTGGGACGCAACCTGGTGAGGTGCACAATGGATAAGCAGAAAGCCCTGGAAATGGCCATCGGTCAAATCGAGAAGGCCTTTGGCAAAGGTTCGATCATGAAACTGGGAGAGGCCTCCTCCCGATTTGAGGTTCCCGTCATCCCCACCGGTTCGCTGGCTGTCGACCTGGCTTTGGGTATCGGCGGAGTCCCCAGGGGGCGGGTCAGTGAGATCTACGGTCCGGAGTCCTCGGGCAAGACCACCCTGGCCCTTCAGGTGGTGGCAGAAGCCCAGAGGTTGGGTGGAATCGCTGCCTTCATCGACGTCGAGCACGCCTTGGATCCCAACTACGCCCAGAATCTGGGCGTCAACACCGACGAGCTGTACGTGGCCCAGCCCGACACCGGCGAACAAGGCCTGGAGATAGTCGAGACCCTGGTTCGTTCCAACGCGGTGGACGTGATCGTGGTTGATTCGGTGGCGGCCATGGTGCCCCGCGCTGAAATCGAGGGCGAGATGGGTGATTCCCATGTCGGCCTCCAGGCTCGTTTGATGTCCCAGGCCTTGCGCAAGTTGACGGCGATCATCTCCAAGAGCAAGACCGCAGTCATCTTCATCAACCAGGTGCGCGAGAAGATCGGGGTTATGTTCGGCAACCCCGAGACGACACCGGGCGGAAGGGCCTTGAAGTTCTACGCCTCCGTGCGTATGGAGGTTCGCAGGATCGACAGCCTCAAGCAGGGTTCCGAGAACGTGGGCAACCGCGTCAAGGTCAAGGTGGTCAAGAACAAGCTGGCCCCACCTTTCAAGGTGGCCGAGTTCGACATCCTCTTCGGCAAGGGCATTTCTCGGGAGGGCAGCCTTCTGGATGTGGGTCTTGAAGCCGGGGTCCTGTCCAGGTCGGGAACCTGGTTCTCGTTTGGAGACACCCGTCTGGGACAGGGCCGCGACAATGCTCGGACCTGGCTGGAGGAGAATCCCGAGGCGGCCGATGCCATCGAGCGTCAGGTGCGTGAGAAGCTGGCTGGAGTCGCTTCGCCACCGGCCGATACGAAGGTCTGAGCTGGTCCGGTGGCCACCTGATGGACCTGCGTGAACGAGCCCTGCGGATCTTGCAGGTTCGCGACCACTCGTGCGAGGAACTGCGCCGCAAACTACTTGCACGGGGCCTGGGGCCGGAAGGCCTGGACAGCCTGCTGGAGGACCTGGTCCGCTTGGGTTATCTCGACGACTACCGCTTTGCCGTACAGTTCGTCCGGGAGAGGACCAGTCGGGGCAGGGGCCGGCTGCGTGTGGCTCGGGAGCTGGAACAGCGCGGTGTCGACGCGGAACTGGCCCGCCAGGTCCTGGAGGAGGTTCTTCCGGACCAGGAATGCGAAACGGCCCGGGCCCTGGCGGAACGCCGAGCCCGGGCCGGGCGGTCGCCTCAGAGCACGGCGCGTTTCCTGGCCAGTCGGGGCTTTTCGGCTGCGACCATTCGCCAGGTCCTGGCTCAGGTCTTCCCAGATGACTGATCATTGGAATTCCATGTCTTTTTGTTGACATGGATCCACGTGGGTCGGTACAATTAAATTTACTGCGTGTAGTGCTGTCCTTGGATGCTCAGCCTGCACGGGTTTTTCGCTGGTCAGTCGGCCTCCGGGACGGCGGAACGGCGAAAACGGTTTCCCAGGAGGTGAGCCAGCCATCGAGCCCGTCACTTTGATCGTGATGGTCGGGGCTTGCTTGCTCTGCCTGGCTGCCGGCTTCATGACTGGAAGTCGCATCGAGCAACGAAAACAACAGGCCGCCGGACAGACGGCCGAGGATATTAACAGGAATGCCTTGCGGGAGGCGGAGGCCCTAAAGAAAGAGCGCCTCCTGGAGGCTCGGGATGAGGGCCAGAGACTGCGTGAAGAGATCGAGCGGGAACGGGACGAGGTTCGGGGGCAGTTCCAGGCCTCGGAGATGCGTCTCCTGCAGCGTGAGCAGTCTCTGGACAAGAAGGATGAACAGCTCGATCGACGAGAGCAGCGGCTGATCGGCCAGGAACAAGAGCAGGAGAAGCTTCGCCAGCAACTCTCCAAATCGGCAAGCATTCTTCGGGAGTCGCTGGAGCGCAATGCCCAGTTGACCACTGAAGAGGCGCGTGTCGAGTTATTCTCCCAGGTGGACCGCGAGAATCGGCTCTTCCTGGCGCGCAGGGTGCGCCAGGCTGAGGAGGCGGCCAAGGATGAAGCGGACCGCAAGGCCCGTCGCATCATCAGCATGGCCATCCAGAAGTTGGCCTCGGAACAGGTTGTCGAGTCGACCGTCTCGGTGGTGAACCTGCCTTCGGACGAGATGAAGGGACGGATCATCGGGCGCGAAGGCCGGAATATCCGCATGCTCGAGAGTCTGACCGGGATCGATCTGATCATCGACGATACCCCCGAGGCCGTCATCCTGTCCGGCTTCGACCCGATCCGGCGGGAAGTGGCCCGTATGGCCCTCGAGAAGCTGGTCCAGGATGGAAGGATCCACCCCGCCCGGATCGAGGAGATGGTCGAGCGCTCTCGCAAGGAGATGGACGAGCGGATCATCCAGGAAGGTGAGCGGGCAGCACTGGAGGCGGGGGTGACCGGACTTCACACCGAGCTGATCAAGCTGCTGGGGCGTCTTCACTTTCGGGCTTCCTACGGCCAGAACGTCCTCGTCCACTCGTTGGAGGTCTCCTTCCTGTGCGCGCATATGGCCGCAGAGCTGGGGGGAGACGTTCAACTGGCCGGACGGGCCGGTTTGCTTCATGATCTGGGCAAAGCCGTGACCGCCGAGATCGAAGGACCCCATGCCCTGGTCGGGGCTCGGCTATGCGAGAAATACGGGGAATCGCCCGAGGTGGTCCACGCGGTGGAGGCCCATCACGAGGACGTCGAGCAGCGCATCGTAGAGGCCATGCTCGTCCAGGCTGCGGATGCCATCTCGGCAGCCCGACCGGGGGCGCGGCGCGAGAACGTCGAGACCTACGTCAAACGTCTGGAGAAACTCGAGAAGGTGGCGACCTCTTTTGAGGGAGTGGAGCAGACCTATGCCATCCAGGCGGGCCGCGAGGTGAGGATCCTGGTCCGCCCCGAGGCGGTCGATGATCTGGGAGCCACCAGACTGGCGCGCGAGGTGGCCCGTCGGATCGAAGAGGAAATGCAGTATCCTGGCCAGATCAAGGTGACGGTAATCCGCGAAACCCGCTCGCATGAATATGCCCGCTGAGGATTCGCGGCAGGCGGTTCGTTTCCTGACTGCTCTTCTGGTTACCCAGCCCGGAGTGGGGGCGGCCCAGTTGATTCAGGGGGACCAGCAGGAAGGCCCTCTGCTCAGCCTGGAGTTCTTCCTGCACAATCGCCTGGGCACGGCCCGCTTCCGCGAGTTCTCGCGGGAGGTTCGTGAAGCTCATCAGGTCTTCGCGATGCTGAAGGGCCTGGACGGGCCCGTTCTGAAGGTCCTTCGAGCCGGTACTCCGCGCCCTTCGGCCTCCTTCGAATCTTCCGAGGAGGTCCCCGACCGGGTCCATTCGGTGCTGGTACAGCGGGATCTCCGCACCATGGCGGTGGAAGACCTCTCGTTGCTGGTCGAGGTGGTGGAAGAGGAACTCGAGCGCGACCTGGTTAGGGGCGAAGACTATGAAGAGGATGATGACGGCTATCACGAGGAGGTTCTGGCCACCTCCCTGGAGCGCATCCGCTTCCTGCCCCACAAGACGGATCTGGTGGGATATCGCGATGGGCTGAGGGTCCTGGTCTATGACCTGCGACAGGACGGAGGTGACTGACCGTGAAGGTCGAGCTGCATTGTCACAGCACGGCCTCGGATGGGACTCTGAGCCCCGAGGAGCTGGTCGAGCTGGCCCTGCACGAAGGCTTGGAGGCCCTGGCGATCACGGATCACGATACCGTCGCAGCCTATGACCCTGCGCGGCGAGCAGCAGCCGGTTATCGGCTGGAGGTGGTTCCGGCGGTGGAGATCAACTGCGAGGAGGGGCAGTTGGATGTCCACGTCCTGGGCTACGGCATCGACCCTAACTCGCCACTCCTCCTTCACACCCTCGCTTCACTTCAGCAATCGCGGGTCCGGCGCATGGGCGAAATTCTCATCCGACTTCGGGACCTGGGGGTTCCGGTCCGCGAGGAGCGGGTTCTGGCCTTTGCCGCTGGCCAGAGCGTCGGACGGCCGCATGTGGCCAGGGCGATGGTGGAGGCCGGGCACGTTGCAGACCTGGCCGCAGCTTTTGACTTTTTCCTGGGGCAGGGGAAGCCGGCCTTCGTCCCACGCAGAAACCTTCGTCCCTCCCAGGCCATCCAACTGCTCCGGGAGGCTGGCGGAGTGGCCATCCTGGCACATCCGGGTCTGATAGGGGACGAGGGCCTGATCCGGAACCTGGTGGCGGCAGGTCTGCAGGGCCTGGAAGCCTTCCACCCTGCGCATCCTCCGCTGCTCTGCCAGCATTACCAGGAACTGGCGGATAGCCTGGGCCTGCTGGTCACCGGGGGGTCCGACTATCACGGCCCCAAGCAAGGACACCGGGTGGAACTGGGTGGAGTGTGTCTGCCCCCGGAGACCTACCCGAGGCTGCGCCAGGCCGCGAGAAATGGGGCCTGGGAATAGGCTTGAACTTCTGGCAGGGGAGAACGCTTGAATATGCAGGAGCACGAGGAATACACTGCGTCGGTCCGAGGCCTGCGAGAGGCGGGGGCCCGCTTCCTGAATCTGGAAACCTGCTCGGGGGAGGGAGGAGAGGTTGAGATTGTCTGTCACTTCTTGCTGAAGGACGAGGTGCACACCCTCTCGACCTGCACGGTGGAACGCAAGGTCCCTTCGCTCTTCTCTTTTTTCGGCAACGCCGATTTCCCTGAGCGCGAGGCGGCCCGCTCTTTCGGAGTGAAGTTCCTGGGCCACCCCAACCTGCCTCGCAGCGAGGAACCCCGATGAATAAGTCCAGACTCTTCTTGACCCTCCTGGGCCTGCTATTCTTCTGCCTGGTGGCGCCGGGCCTGGCCCAGTCGATTCAGGCCACCCAGGATTATAAAACGGGAAGGGTCCTGGCCTCGGGCGGCCGTTGGGAGGAAGCCCTGGTCGCCCTCGAACGCGCCCTCAAAGAGGATGCGAACTATCCTGATGCCCTTTATCTGGCCGGTTTGTGTCATGCCAATCTCGAGCAGTATGACCAGGCCATCTCCCGCCTTCGGCGGGTGACCGAGTTGAGGCCCGATTTCTTGCCTGCCTGGGGACATCTGTCCCGACTGTACGTCGTGCAGAAACAATACGATCAGGCTCGGGAACTGCTAGGAGCCTTGGGCAAGGTCCGAGGCGGGGCTCCGGAGTCCCACTACGGCTTCGGGGTCCTGGCCTGGGCCGAGAATCGCCTGGATGTGGCCGAAACGGAATGGCGGGAGACCATCCGCCTCAGCCCGGGAATGGCCAGGGCCCACCACAACCTGGGCATCCTCTACCGCGAGAAGGGAGACCGGGCGCGTGCCCTGTCGGCCTTGCAGGATGCGGTTCGTCTGGACCCTGAAAGCCCGCTCTATCGCCTCAATCTCGGCTGGCTGCAGGTGGATATGGGCAACCGGGTGGATGGGATGGCCAATCTGGACCGGGCGCGCTCCCAGACCGAGCGTCCCGATCTGGCCAACATGGCCCTGGCCGTTCAGATGTTGTTGCACAACCATCCCGAGCAGGCCGAGAAGGCGGCTGCCCGCGCCCTGGAGGCCAATCCGGACCTGACCTTGGCCCTGGTCTTGAGGGCGCGAGCCTTGGAGGCCCTCAAGCGGCTACCCGAGGCCCGAGCGCTGTATGAGCAGGCTTTGGAGCAGGACGCCACGGTAGGAGAGGCACGCCGGGCCCTGGAGCGCCTGCCGGCGCCGACTGCTCCCTCTGAGCCGGAGGTGCCCGGGACCGCCCCGGAGGCGCCCTCTGAGCCGGAGGTGCCCGGGAGTTCTCCGGAGACGCCCGGGACCACCCCGGAGGCGCCCTCCGAGCCGGAAGTCTGAGGGCTTTCTTGAGGCTGCGCACGCTCGGCCTTCTGGCCCTCCTGGTCTGGGGCCTGGCCTGTGCCGGACCCTCGCAGCAGTCCGCTCCGCTTCGCCTGGAGTTCTGGACCATCCAACTGCGCCCTCGCTTCGACGACTACATGAATCGCGTCATCGCGGCCTTCGAGGACGCCAACCCCGGGATTCACGTGGATTGGATCGATCTGCCCCAGAAGAGCATCTTGCAGAAGCTCATGGCCTGCATCGCGGGAGGGGTGCCTCCGGATCTGGTAAACCTGAATACCGGCACGGCACTCCTCCTGGCCCAGAATGACGCGCTCTTCGAATTGGGATCGGCTCTGCCACCCTCGGCTCGGGAACTCTACTTCGAGAATCTCCTGGAGGCCGCGAACCACCGGGGAGGGCTGTACGCCCTTCCCTGGTATCTTTCAACCCGGGTCCTCATATACAACAAGGACCTCCTGGCTCGAGCCGGACTGGACCCTGAAAGGCCGCCTCGAACCTGGGAGGAGGTGGCCGAGGTGGCCAGGGCCGTCCGCGCCAGGACTCCCGCCTACGGATACATCCCCGTGGTGCGGATCGTGGACGACTGGAGGATGTGGGGGGTTCCGATCTGGGACCCGGCTAGCGGACGCGCTCTTTTCAATACCCCGGCCGGGGCGACCCGCCTGGTGTGGTACGCTCGTCTGTATGAGGAGGGTGTGATCCCCCGCGAGAGCCTGACCGAGGGGTTCCAGGGGGCCCTGGACCGCTACAAGCAGGGCGCCCTGGCGCTCTTGGAGGCCGGACCGCAGCTCCTGCTCAAGATCCAGTCCGATGCCCCGTCGGTCTACTCCCGGACGGGGGTGGCCCCCCTGCCCGAGACTCCTACGGGCACTTTGCCGGCCTCTTTGATGAACCTTGTGGTCCCCCGCTCTTCTCTTCATCGAGACCTGGCCGTGAAGTTCGCGCTCTTCTTGACCAGTCCGGCCAATCAGTTGGCCTTCGTCCAGGAGGTGCCCCTCCTGCCCTCGACCCGCCAGACCGCGCAGGATGACTTCTTCCGCCTGGGCAAGGGCGAGCCCCTGCAGGACGAAGCCATCCGCATCTCGCTGCAGCAACTGCCCCAAGCGCGAGACTTCTCGCTGGGTCTCGACCATCAGCAGGATTTGGAACGCCTTCTCAAAGAGGCCGTGGAGGCGACCCTCTATGGCCGTCTGGAGGCGGAGGAGGCCTTGAACCAGGCGGCCCTGGAATGGAATCGTACCATGGGTCTTCCTTGAAGGGGGGGAAGGGGACCTGCCGAAGGGGGCGCCCCGTCATGCGCAGCGATTCACGATGGACCGTGGCCGCTCTCCGGGAGGAGGTCCTGGCCTTCCGAGACGCTCGGGACTGGGCTCAGTTTCATCAACCCAAGGATCTGGCCCTGGCTCTCTCGATCGAGGCGGCGGAGGTCCTGGAACTCTTCCGTTTCAAGTCCGATGCGGAGGTCCGCGCCCAGGTCGAGAAGCGCGATGTCACCGACCTGGGGCATGAACTGGCCGACGTTCTGTACTGGGTCCTGCTCTTATCCCACGAGACCGGTATCGACCTGGCCCAGGCCATGGAGGAGAAACTGGCCTTCAATGCTCGGCGCTATCCCGTCGAACTCTCGCGAGGGCGCAAGGAGAAGTACACCATCCTGCACGGTTATCAGGAGGCTGCCGAGCCGACGGGCGAGTCCCTTCCCGAGGAGGACCCTGATGAACCCGACCCGCCCGTCCTGAAGCCGACCTTGATGCCTGGAGGACCGCGCCGCAAGGTGGCGCCGCTTCTGCGCAGGAGCGGGGATTGCGCTGAGGACTCCGGCTCCGGGCTGGAGTCTGCCGGAGCCCCCGCGAGCCCTGCGTGAGGTCTCCGCACGGCTGGCGGGCCTGGCTTTTCATGGCTCCGGCCTTGTCGGTGCTGGGCCTCTTCACCTTCTATCCCATCTTTTGCGGCGTGCTGCTGGCCTTCTTCGACTTCAACATGCTGCGCCACACGCCGGAGGGCCTTCTGGTCCCTCCGCGTTTCGTGGGTTTGGAGAACTTCCAACGCCTGCTGCATGACCGTTACTTCTGGACGGCCCTGACCAACTCGATCCTCTATCTGCTGGTGGTCCCGGTCCTGCAGGTCCTCTCGATCCTGGTCGCGGTCGCCGTGAATCAGCCCCTGCGTGGAGTCCGATTCTTCCGGACGGCCCTGTACGTGCCGGTGGTCACCTCGGTGGTGGTGGTGGGCATCGCCTGGAAGTGGGTCCTGCGTTCGGATGGACTGGCCAACCGCTTTCTGGAAGCCTTGGGAATCGGCCGCCTGGCCCAGTTCCTGGGGGCATCGGACCTTTTGCCGGTCCCATGGCTTACGGCCCCCGACTGGGCACTCTTCTCGGTAATGTTTGTCACCCTCTGGCAAGGGCTGGGCTACTACATGATCCTCTACCTGGCGGGGTTACAGACCATCCCCTCGGAGTTGGAGGAGGCTGCCCGGCTGGATGGAGCGGGATTCTGGGCCGTCTTCACCCGGATCACCTTGCCCATGTTGCGCCCCACCCTCGTGCTGTGTACCATCCTGTCGTGTATCTCGGCTTTGAAGGTCTTCGGAGAGATCTACGTGATGACCGGAGGAGGACCCCAGAACGGGACCCTGACGATGGTCTTCTACATCTACAATCGAGCCTTCGAAGGATTCGAGATGGGGTATTCATCCGCCTTGGCCCTGGTGCTGGCCCTGGTGGTCGGGCTCATTTCCTACGTGAATGTGCGCTGGTTCCAGGAGGGTGGCCTGCAGGGCTATGACTGAGCCTCAGGTGTCGAATTGGCCGGCTTGTTTCGAGCGGGGCTCGGGTGAGGACACGGAGTCGGGAGCGAGGTAGTCGAGCTGGCCGGGGGGCGGAACCGGGATGACCTGCACGTTTGCCGACGGGGTTGCGGGCGCACCTGGAACTCCGGGAAGGGCCGCTTCAGACGCGGTCCGATTCGGCGAGGAATATCCGGATTCTTCCTGCAGGTTGGTTGCTGGCGCCTGCCCCTGTACCCCCGGATCCTGCGGCTGCCCCTGCATCGGGTCCTGTAACCCCGGAGCCTGCGTCTTCCCCCGCATCGGGTCCTGCAGCGCCGGGTCCTCCATGCCGGACATCCACAGGATGCCGGCTAGGACGGCCAGGATCACGAGGGCCAGGATGGCGGAGGCGACCTGTTTCACCTTCCGGATCTGTTCGCCTGTGGTTTTCATGGAGAGACCTCTACTTCCCCAACACGAAGATCTGGGTATTCAAGCGGGCCGCATCCTTCCCCCGGGTGCACGAGAACTCCAGATCGAAGAGGTCGGGCGCCCGCCAGGTGACTCGCAGTTCGGCCGAGTCCATATTGGCCAGGACCCCGTCCACGGTGTTGGCCACCGAGCCCGAGGAGGTCCAGGTCTTCACTTCCCGACGCACCGTCCCCCCCGTGACGTAGTAGCGGACGGTCCTGTAGTAGCTCGGATCCTCCGGATCGAAGGAGGAGTTGAGCGGGTCATAGCGCGTCGGGTCGGGTTCGGTGAAGACCAGCTCGTTGGCTATGGGGGAAGAGGCGTTAGGCCTCAGCACCGCGGTGGGGTCGACCGGTGGCGAGATCTGGCGATAGCCCGTCGAGGTGGATGCCGGGGCGGGGTTGGGGATACCCTGGCGCAGTTCGTTGGCTATCGTCCCCACCACCAGTCGGCAGGACGAAACCGCGTCTACCCTCGAGGAGATGGTGCGCCAGTACCCCAGGGTCAGGTTCAGTCCAGCCAGGGCCGTGGTGGAGAAGAGTCCGAAGAGGGCTACCACGACGACGATTTCGGAAAGGCTGAAGGCACGCGGACGGCGCCTGGTCAGCACTCCTCCCGAGGAGCCGGCTGGATGTGGGGATAAACTGCTGGGAGCGCGGCCGGAAATCTCGACCCGGGAAAGGTCTGGAGGGCGGTGAGGCATGGCGGTTCCTCCTCTCATGGCAACCTCTCCACTGCGCCGGTGCTGGCGTAAATCTTCCAGCTGATCGAGCTTCCCGTCGTGGAGCTGCTCAGGGTGATCTGACGGTCTTCGGCGAGGGTCCCGGCACCGGTGAACTCGATTGCCTGCGGGGAAGAGGGTGAGAGTGTGACCTGCAGGCCCCGATCCATCTCGTGCTGGTTGGTCAGGCGGGTGCCGAGCAGGACCTGCCAGTTGGCCTTGGAGGTCGGCGTAGCCTGGTTGAAGAGGACCTTAGCCCCTCCGGCATTGGGCGCGGCCTGGCGCGCGTTGCGCAGGACACCCTCCAACTCCATGCTGGTGGTATTCAGGCTGCGTTGGGCCAGAGCCCGGTTGCCCCCGATGGTGACCAGGGCCAGGATTATGGCTCCGATCGCGATGGCCAGGACGATCTCGATGACGGTGAAGCCGCGGTTCTTCTTCATGTACCTCCCAGGCCTCCCCTGAGCGATCAGGTTCGGAGCGTAGAGTTTTCCGCTGGTCGGAAGGTTCCGGGGCGGGTTGTTGGACTGCTGGCGCGTCGTCATAGAACCAGGAAGCATTGCAGGTGAATTTCGTGGGGGCGTCCCCGCTCCATCCAGGTGACCAGGACCTCGATGCGCTGGAGGTCGGGGTGCCCCGCAACCCCTCCTCCCCACCACTGGCGGTTGAAGCTCAGATCCCCCAAGGGGTAGTCACTCTCGGGTATGGTGGCCAGTCTCTGGTCCTGTTTGAGCAGGAAATCCATCTTCTGTTCTGCCAGGTACAGCGCTTGGGTCGACAGCGTCGAGCAGTTCTGCATACGCGCCGCGGCGGGCATGCAGCCCAGCAGGGCCAGCAGGGCCATGGCGAGCACGCCGAAGGCCACGATCACCTCGATCATCGACAGCCCATTCGGGCGCTTGGACATGGGGCCACCTCCTCTCACGAGCATGGGTTTCAGGCTCCTCCCAGCGAGCCGTGGTCGATCAGGCTTCGGATTTCCAGGCTGCCGGTAGTCGGAAAGTTCAGCGGTGGGGTGTTGGCCAGTTTCTTGTCATACACATAGTTCTTGGTGTAGCCGGTCCGCATGGTCGTCCCGCTGAAGGTCCCGACCGGTCCCCGCCGGGCCTGGATTATCCCTCCATACACGTGCAGGATACCCCGGTAGGTTCCCGAGTCGTAGTTGGCCACCCGGAATGAGCCGTTCAGCGCCATCATAACCCCGTGGATGTAGCGGTCCTCGACAGCCGAGTTGGAAGCTTCGACTATCAGGTCCTTCTGGCCGACAATCCCCAGGACATCGCGGTTGGGGTTTTCGTAGACCAGGTTGCCGTTGATGTGGATGTCCTCGGTCGCCCCGAAGGTGACCCGTCCCTTGACGGTTCCGTTGATCCAGGTCTCGCCCTTTGCGTAGATGGTGACCCCCGGGCTGGTATCGGTCCGGATGGTTTCGACGTACACCCAACGGTTTCCCGACCTGCGGCGGATCTGCACCGTCCCGTCGTCGCGGAATTTGAACTCATGGGTTCCGTCGTAGGAATGGTTGGCTCGTCGGCGGATCTCGCCGGTGTCGGTGGGCATCTGGATTCGGCTCTGGCCTCCGGCAAACGAGAAGTCGGGGCTGGAGTCGAGGGCCATCGGATAGTCGGTGGCGTAGTTGGTATTGGTTCGGTAGAACCGCGAGGGTCGGTATTGGATCCCTTCCTGGTTGTAGGAGAATCTCCCGGAGTCGTAGCGGCTGTCCGCAGTATTGGCGGAGGTTACCCGGGAGGCGAATTGGGGGCGTCCGGCGATCGAGAAGTAACCGTTGGTGTGGACAGCCCCGTCCAGCTTGTCCCGGTTGCCGAAGTAGATGGGCGTGCTGGCGATGGAGAATTCCTGCTCGGTGAAGTAGGCGAACCGGGCGAATGACTCCAGGGCTACCGTGGCGCTGAGTCGGCGTTGAGCTTCCTGGTAGTGGCCGGTGGATGTGACCTTCCAGATCTTGTTGGTCTCGGTCGGGTTGCTGGCTGCGGGGACGACCTGCACCGAGCAGGTCGGCGCCCCGGCGTCTTCGGAGAGGCTCCCGCTTCCCGAGGTCCAGTTGTAGTCATAGGAAAGTTTGGAAAGGGCCAGCGCGATTCCCGCCCGGGCAGCGTACATGGCCTGGCTTGCGCGTTGGTTCTCGCGCGCCGTCCTGGAGTCCAGGGTGGCGATGCTGAGGGACCCGTAGCTCAATGTGGCCAGGATCAGGATCAGGAACAGGGCCATGGCCAGGGCGAAACCGCCGGGTCTGAAACGTCCCCTTATCCTCATAGGCTCACCTCCACTCGCCCTTAGGCTAGTCGGTTTTATGCCTTCCGTGAAACCGACAGAGGTTGGAAGAAATGCCCAACTCGCGTTTAGATCTGCTGGACAGCGGGAGAGGCACACTCTACCCAAGGTGGGAGGCGCTTGGACCCTTGGTTGGAGTTGAGATCCAGCCTGGGTGCGAAGCCCCAGCCGAGTTACTGGTTTAGGCTTTAGGGGTGAAGCTCTCAGCGCGCACCCTCCATCTTTCCGACCTCTTCCTGGGGATGGCGGTCCTGGCCCTGGTGGGAGGGCTGTCGCTGAATCTGCTTTCTTTTCAGACCCGCCACGCCGAGGCCAGACGAAGTGTCCAGGCCCTGTTGGCAGCCCAGAAGCTGCGCCGGGGTGAGGTGCCGGCCCGCCTCCCCACCCTTCCCGGAGCCGGCGAGGTCGAGTTGGAGGCCCTGGCGGGTTCAGCCCGGGAGCTGGGACGAGCTTTGGACCGTTACGAGACCGAAGCCCTGATTCGGCTTCTGAACGCCTGGTCGACTCGTTCTGCCGTCGGCACGCTGGCCATGGGCCTTATGGGGCTGGGAACGCTGTTCTTGGCTTTCGAACTGGCGCGTCGCATGCGTACCGGCGGAGCCAGGACGCACCACGACGCGCCACCTGAACCCGAGAGGGAAGCGGGTCGCGAGGACCTGGAAATCCTGTTGGAAAGGTGGCCCGCAGCGGTCTTGTTGTTGGACCCCCAGGGACGGGTGGAGTTCGCCAACCAACCGGCGGAGGAATTGTTGGGAGGGGGTTGGCGAGAGCTGGACTCTCGGGAGCTTCCACTGGTTCGTGAGGGGCGGGAATGGACCTGGGATGAGGGGGAGGCCCTGGCAGGTCCCGGCTGGCACCTCAAGGGTCGAGCCGATCAAGAGCTTCACCTGCAGGTCCTGCGCCTGGAGCACAGCGGTCGGCTGGTGTTGGTGCTGCGACCCTACAGGCTTGCGCTGCCCCCCGAACCGGCCGAGTCGCCTCTGGTCTCCGAACCGGCCGAGTCTCCTCTGAACCCCGAACCTCCCCAGGCCCCTTGCAACCTTCCTCCCGAGCTCAAAGATCTGACATTTCGAGAGATGGAGATCTTCGAGATGATCGTCCAAGGCCTGAACAATCGGGAGATTGCGGACCGCCTGCTCATCTCGGAGGGGACCGTCAAGTCGCATGTCAATCGCCTTTTGCGCAAGTTGGACCTGCGCAACCGGGTGCAGGTCCTCCTCTATGCCGCCAACTACGACCTGATCGATGCCGGGGAGCTGCACGCATGAGAAGAGTCGGCAACGTTCGCCAGCGCGGTTTCGCACTGGTGGTGATCCTCTCGCTGCTGATGCTCCTGGCTTTGACGACCGGTACCGTGATGCTGCGTCAATCGGCCGGACAGCGTGCCGTGGCCCGAGGGGTGGCCCGAGCCGCCCTCCGTCATCAGGCCATGGGTCATCTCAGCCAGGTCCTGGAGCGGGTCCGCCAGGGTGAATCACCCTCCCAGGCTGCTGCCTGGGCCCGCGAGACCCAGGGACTGGATTGTCGCTTCGTAGGGGGGAGGTTCCTGTTGGACTGTGGAGGGACAGACCTCCTGTTGGCCCGCCTGGACAGCCGTGCCTACAACCACGTGCTCTTCGGTACCTCTCTGGACCTGCAGGGACAGGAGGGTGCCTTCAAGCCCGAGGACCCCCACGCACCTGCCCTGGGGCGACCGCCGGGACCCGAACCGGGATTTCTGGAACTGTGGCGGGAGAAGGCCTTGAACGGGGGGATCCTGCTGGCTGTCCGGCCCGAGGACTGCCACTTCAATCCGGGCGGAGGGATCTGGCAGAGAACCAGTTTGGCGGGTAATCCCTCATTCCTGTACCTGGGCGGAGGGCTCGGAGAGGCGCGGGGCTGGGTCCCCGGAGTCCATCGCTGGACCTTGCTGGGCAGCACCTGGACCTGCACTACCGGAGAGGAACTGCTGTGGACAAAGGGCGCTTGGGTCCTGCGCCGGGGGGGGAGCCTGTCAGGCCCCCTGCTGGTCGAGGGGGCTCCTCTCCGGATCGAGAAGGATCTCCGGTTGGATGGAGAGCTGGTGGTGTGGGGTGGGGGGCTGGAGATCCAGCGCGGGACCCTGGAAGTGCATCCCGGCGCTTCCTCCGCCCTGGCCATCGCGGTCCTGCACGGTGGACCCCTGGTTGCGGAATTGCCCTCCTGGAATCAGGATCGGGTCCTCCGTAATGGAGACCTGATCCTTTCTACGGGAAGTGCCCGCCTGGTGGTGGGAGACCCGCTGCGCCCCGAGCAGACGGGAGCCCTGGTTCTGGCTCAAGGGCGGCTGGTTCGGGTCGGAGGCGGCTTGAACCTGGTCGGAGTGGCGGCGGCGACTCGGGTGGAGATGCGGGGGGTTCCGGCCCAGGACCTGGTATGGAGCGGTCGGGTGGCTCGCATGCCCCTCGAAGGTCTGGCTGGCGGAGACGTCGATATGCAGGTCGGCCGCGTCGATTCGCCGGGGTCCTGAGAGAAGTCGGGCAGGGTTCGCCGAGGAACCCGAGAACCGCGCGGCCATGGATCTCGTCAGGACCCTCGCTGAACGTCTGGGCGTCCGCCCCATCCAGGTTTCTGCCGCCATCGACTTGTTGGATGCCGGCAACACTGTCCCCTTCATCGCGCGCTACCGCAAGGAGGCGACGGGGGGCTTGGACGATGAACAGCTTCGCCACCTGGAGGAAGACCTGGCCTCGTTGCGGGCCTTGGAGGAGAGGCGGGCCTCCATCCTGGAAGAGGTAGGCCGGCAAGGACACCTGACCCCGGAGTTGGAAGCCCGCTTTCGTGCAGCCTCGACGCTGACCGCCTTGGAGGACCTCTACCTTCCCTACCGACCCCGACGCCGGACCCGTGCCCAGATGGCCCGCGAGAAGGGGCTTGAACCCCTGGCCGATAGGATCCTGGCTCAAAAGCCCGGTGGTCCTGCCCCGGAGGTGGAGGCCGCGGGTTTCCTGACCGCCGAGGTCTCCAGCGTGGAGGAGGCTCTGGCGGGAGCTCGGGATATCGTGGCCGAGAGGGTCTCCGAAGACCCACAGGTCCGCGGGCCGCTGCGTGAGAAGGCCGTGCGCTGGGGCGTGCTGGCGACGAAGAAGGCCCCGCGAGGGGAGGACCCCAAGGGAGTCTTCCAGACCTACTACGACTTCACCATGTCGGTGGAGAGGATCCGTCCCCACCAGGTCCTGGCCCTGAACCGCGGCGAGGCGGAGGGGGTCTTGCGGACAGGTCTGGAGGTCCCCGAGCGTGACTGGCAGGAGTCGATCCAGAGGGCCTACCCGGCGGATCGCCGCTCACCTTGGGCAGCCCAGATCCTCCAGGCGGAGGAGGACTCTGCCCGGCGGCTCCTCCTTCCCGCGGTCGAACGCGACGTGCGCAGACAGTTGACCGAAGCCGCAGAAAATCACGCGATTGCGGTCTTCGCCGAGAACCTCCGCAACCTGCTGAGCGGGCCTCCACTTCCCGGTCGCACCGTCCTGGGGGTAGATCCGGGATTCCGCACGGGTTGCAAGGTGGCGGTCGTCGACCCCACGGGGCGGCTCCTGCGGACCGGCACCATCTATCCCCATCCCCCCCAGAACCAGTGGCGCGAAGCTCTTTCTTTCTTGAGGAGCCTGGTGGAGGCCCATCGGGTCGACCTGGTGGCCATCGGGAACGGGACGGCCTCGCGCGAGACCGAGGCCCTGGTGGCCGAGCTGATTCGCGAGACTCCAGACCTGCACTACGTGATGGTCGACGAAGCCGGAGCCAGCGTCTACAGCGCCAGTGCCCTGGCCCGCGAAGAGTTGCCCGGGATGGATGTGACCTTGCGGGGGGCCGTTTCGATAGCCCGGCGCCTCCAGGACCCCTTGGCCGAACTGGTCAAGATCGAACCCCGCTCCCTGGGCGTCGGGATGTATCAGCACGACCTCAACCAGAACCGCCTGGTCCAGGCCTTGAAACGGGTGGTCGAGGATGTGGTCAATCGGGTCGGGGTGGACCTCAACACCGCCTCACCGGCGCTGCTTACCCACGTGGCGGGCCTGGGCCCCAAGCTGGCTCGGAACGTGGTGGCCTGGCGCGATGAGCACGGGCCCTTCGCTCGCCGCAAGGATCTCCTGAAGGTACCCGGGCTGGGACCCAAGTCCTTCCAACAGGCCGCCGGCTTCCTGAGGATTCGGGAAGGTCGGGAACCCCTGGACGCTACGGCCATCCATCCGGAGAGCTACGAGGTGGCCCGAGGGGTCCTGGAGCGGGCGGGAATCCCGCTAAAGTCCGAGCCTTCACGCCGGGCGGCGGCCCTGGAGGCCCTGCTCGCCAAGATGCCCCTGTCTCGGCTGGCCCGGGACCTGGGGACCGGAGAGCCGACCCTTACCGACATCCTCGAGCAGTTGGTCCGTCCTGGGCGGGATCCCCGTCAGGATCTGCCCGCGCCCTTGCTGCGCCGGGACGTGCTGGCCCTGGAGGACCTCCAACCCGGTATGCGACTGCACGGAACCGTCCGGAACGTAGTGGATTTCGGAGCCTTTGTGGATATCGGGGTGAAGCAGGATGGCCTGCTGCACATCACCCGCATTCCCCGGGGGATCGCTGTGCGTCCGGGTGACGTGGTAGAGGTGAGCATCCTGCGGATCGAGGCCGAGAGGGGCCGGATTTCGCTGGGCTGGCCCGGAGGAGACTGAATACCTGGCATTCTGGCAGAGCAGAAAGCCTGGCAGGTGGCTGACAAGGCCAGGATTGAGCGGCAGCAGAAGAAAGAATCTGCGCTGCAGCAAGAGGCCGCACAGAAACAGCGGGCCGAAGAGGCCAGGAGGAAGACCGAGGAGCATCCCTTTGGCCTTCCTCTCGACGAGAACGCTCTTGGCCCTGTTCGCCCCGGGGAAGTTCCCCTGGAGCCTTCTCGCGTTCCAGAGCAGGTGCAGACCCCTCTCCAGTTCGTTCCAGCTCTCCGGAAGGCATCCTGGTTCGTCCTGGTGCCCTGGAGGAGCCTGCAGTGCGTTCTGGTGCCCGGGATGCGCCTTCAATTCCTTCTCGCGTCCTGGTCCACAACGGGCAGCGAGAAGTGGCGACCGAGGTCCTGCAGGTTCGAGACCGTCCCGGGGAACCTGGTGGGCGCACGATCGTGCGGCATCTGGAGGGCCCCGACGCCGGGGCCATCAGGAGCGACCCGGCCAGCCAGGTGTGCGGCGTGGAAGAACCGCGCCCTGCGGCTGGGCCAGGCCAGACCCCGGACACGCCGGAGAGCAGGCGGGGGCCAACGGAGATCTGCGATCTCGGCGATCCGACGCTTCTTCCATCGCGACGTTGAGAAATCCGGCAACCCCAGGTTGACTGTCGGGACGACCAACAACCTGGATGAACTGGGCTTTGCGGAGTCCGTTCGGAGAGCCTCGGCTCCCGGTTTCTTGGGGTTGGCTCAGAACCTGGTGGATCGCCTCAAACGGGTTGGGGCCCAAGTTGTGTTCCATCGCAGACCAGGAACCTGGGGCAGTTTCGATCCCTCGCTCGAAATGGAGGTTTCTGGATACCGCGACATCCGAGAGGTTGAGCACGTCCTGATCTCGCGAGAAGGATCTGAGCAGGAAGCGCACATGCTCTTTGCCCATGGGACGGTCGGGGGCAAAGACATGCTTGTTCGATGGGAGTCAGACCGGCCCATGAACGTGTTGGCGTTGCGATCCGAGTTGGACGAGCTTGGGTTCAAAGGTTCTGCCTTCAGCCTGGACAGGATGGGCGGATTCAGGAGAAGCCCGGGCACTTGACGATTCAATCGAGTCCAGGCCCGATGGAGCAGGTAGAGGATCAGTCTCTACCCCAGACGGAGCAAGCGGAAGACCTGCCTCCACCCCCGACACCCTAGAAGCTTCCTACCCTGGGACTCCGC
>JAAZKF010000274.1 GCA_012799975.1 Burkholderiales bacterium | reverse complement strand
CTGGCCCTGGCCCAGAGGCTCAGCGGACGTCCGGACGATGGCCTGGCCACCCTGAACCAGTTGCTGGGCGTCATGCCGGCCGAGCCCATGGCCCTCTTCTTCAAGGCCCTCTTCCACCTGGAGGCTGGGGAATTCCGCCAGGCCGTGGATGATTTGAAGGAACTCCTGCCCGATTCGAACCTCCACGTGGCCAATCTGCTCCTGCTGGGTAAAGCCTGTGAAGGCCTGGGCGACACCCTGACGGCTACTGAGCTGTATCGCAAGGCTCTGGGACGTCAGTGGTTGGACCCGCTTCTGGGTCTTGATCTGCGCTATTCGCTGGGTGAAGCCCTGGCCCAGGAGGGCTGGACCCGGGATGCTGAACAGGAGTTCCAGGCGGTCCAGCGTGAATCGGCGGATTATCTGCCGCTATTGGAACGTCTGGGAGTCAAGCCGGGGACTTCTTCACCTGTCGCTTCCGTTTCGGCGAAGATTCCAGAGGTCTCCGCCGGCGAGGCCCCCAAACCAGGGGAATCCCTCGTGCAATCCGCCCCCACACCGCTGCCCCCCCTGTTACCGACCACTCCCGGGCAATGGCGGCTTTTCTCGGAGGAGGCGGGAATCGATCTGCTCCTTAACGGGCAACCTGTGCTGATCGGGCGGGAGGAGGGAGACCTCGTGCTGCCTCAGGATACTGCGGTCTCCTACTCCCACGCACGTCTCTTCATGGAGGACGGAACCTATTGGGTGGAAGATTTGAATTCGACCAACGGGACTTGGGTGAATCGGCATCGCTTGAGCCGGAAGGTGGAACTGCATCGAGGCGACGAGGTCCAGGCGGGCAATACCCGCCTGCGTTTCCTGTGAGTCGCTCTTCTGCGCCTGACCTGGCCCCGGTCAGGGCGGGTTCTGCCTGCATGCGGCGAGGAACCCTTTCGTGAAGGTCCGGTTCTGGGGCACTCGCGGCTCGATTCCCACTCCAGGAGCGAGTAACGTGCGCTATGGGGGCAACACTCTGTGCGTCGAGGTCCGCACTGCCGACGGGACCTTGCTGATCCTGGACGCCGGCTCTGGTCTCTTCCCCCTGGGACGTCACCTGCAGGCCACCGAAAGCCGGCCCCTCCAGGTCCACATCCTGTTGAGCCACACCCACTGGGATCATATCCAGGGCCTGCCTTTCTTCGCTCCGGCCCACGAAGCAGGGAATCGGGTCTGCGTCTGGGCGCCTAAGGAGCCAAAGCGCTCGATTAAGGATCTGTTGGAGAGCCAACTGCTCTTCAGCAATGCTCCCTACCACCTCGAGTCCATGGCTGGTCAGTTCCGGTTTCGCGAGTTGGGCGAGGAGGAGTTCCGGATCGGAGAGGTCCGCATCAAGACCCAGTTCCTGAACCACACGGTGCTGTGCCTGGGCTATCGGATCGAGGCCGACGGTCAGGTCCTGGTCCACTGCACCGACGTGGAACCCCACCTGGGCAGGCTCCTGCGCCGGGACCATCGGGATTCAGGTCGACGGCTTCGGGACCGATCTGCCATGCGGGCAGGCATCCTCCATCGGGAGGATGCCCGCCTGGTTTCTTTCGCCCAGGGGGCAGATCTCTATATCCAGGATTCGATGTACACCGCCGAGGAGTACGTCTCGCGCCGAGGTTGGGGCCACAGCCCGTGTGACTTCGCCACGGATGTAGCCCTGGCAGCCGAGGTCCGTCGCTTCGTCATCTTCCATCACGACCCCGAT
Organism: Burkholderiales bacterium; assembly: GCA_012799975.1. GTDB lineage: Bacteria > Vulcanimicrobiota > Xenobia > Xenobiales > Xenobiaceae > Xenobium. Next base: position 366 of record JAAZKF010000274.1, on the reverse strand, counting down.
CATGGGGACGAATTCCTGGAAGAGATGATCGAGTCGTGCCGGGAACGGGCCTCGCAGTACGAGGCTCCACCCCAGATTCTGGGAGCTCGGGAGGGCCTGGAACTGGACTTGTCGGTCTGCCCATGAAGGATGCCCTGGCGCCCTTGCGAAGGAAGTCTCTTCAGAAACGAGAACATCTGGCACATTTCATACCCGTCGAAGGGGGTCCTTTCCCATGAGGTTCCGAGTTTCAGCCCTGGCTGGATTCCTGGCTATCGTCATGCTGGCCCTGGCTGCGGACGCTCAGACCCTGTATGTCCGCAATCGGCCATTCCCGGACCGCGTCAATATCGGGGGCACCATCTATGTTCCGATCGAGGGTTTCCT
>JAAZKF010000273.1 GCA_012799975.1 Burkholderiales bacterium | reverse complement strand
CCCGCGCCCCGCGCGGGCGTATACCATCGAGCGGTGAGGCGACCGGGGGGGGCCGTCTGGGTTCCTGGGGGCGGGGCTTCCATCCTCGGCGCGGGTCCCCTGCCTGATGGGGGCTGGAGAATAACAAACCTCCCCGCCGGGAAGATTCCGCTCAGGGGGGCTTCGCAAGCCGAGCAGCGCCATCATAACATGGCCTTTGGAAGCGGGACAACGCGGGATGGCGGATTCAGGGCGGATTCAGGGCGGATTCAGGGCGGATTCAGGGCGGATTCAGGGCGGATTCAGGGCGGATTCAGGGCAGGTTCAGGGAAGTCGGTCTGCGTTGGCGCGCACGCCGGACTGCGCTATCATGCCTTGCGACGGAATTTTGTCCGGGGGATCCAGGCTTCCTGCTCCCCGGGACCTTCTGGAGCCTCCCATGACCTGCAGCGGAATCCTCTTTGATTTCAACGGAACCCTGGTATTCGACATGCGGGTCCACGACCGGGCCTGGGAGATCCTGATCCCCGAGATCCGCGGACACGGCTTCACCCGGCAGGAACTCGACGACCACGTGAACGGGCGCAACAACCGCGAGATCTTCAGCTATGTCCTGGGCCGCGAGCTCTCCGAGGACGAGTCCCGGCCCTATAGCGAGCGCAAGGAGGCCCTCTACCGCGAGCTTCTGATGGCCACACCGGAAGCCTTCCGGCTGGCCCCGGGGGCCGAGGAGTTCCTGGACCTCTTGGCTTCAAGGGGACTCCCGATGGCCATCGCCACGGCGGCTCCCCTCTCCAATATCCGGTTCTATCAAGAGCACTTCGGATTGGACCGCTGGTTCCCCGAGTCCCGGATCGTCTACTCGGACGGTACGATCCCCGGCAAGCCGGACCCGGCCATCTTCAACCGAGCCCTCGAGAGACTGGGTCTGCCTGCCTCCTCCTGTCTGGTGGTGGAGGACTCCGTCCTGGGCGTCCAGGCCGCCCGGGCCGCCGGAATCCCACGTGTGATCGGCATCCACGCCGATGAGGCGACCCGGGTCTCGCTCGAGCCCCTGAATCTGGATCGGCTGGTCCCGGACTACCGCCACCTGGATCTATCGGTGTTGGAATAAGCAGGATTGCCCGCGCCTCTCGGCCGCATATTCAAGGGCTGGTCATAGAAACTGCGTAGGTTTCAGGTCTCGGCTGCCGGAGGGCGGATGGGCACTGCTGCCCCTCGATCCGGTCGCTGCCGCGTTCGTGGGCCCACCCCGGCGCCAGAACCCGTCCTGGTTCCGAGCAGGGCCGAGAAGCGCTCGCCCGGATTCCCAGCCGCTCCTCCAGGCCCCCCGCGGGCGCTTCCAAGAGCCACCCCCCAAGCCTGCAGGTGCCCTCCCCCGAAGCCGAGAATGCGCCCTGACGCGTTTCGCATGCGAGGCGGGATGCCAGATTGAATCACTCAGGACGAGGTGATGGCTGTGTCAGGTCCCGATCTCCGCCGGATGGGCGTCGTGGGTGCCGGAGGCGCCGGTTTCCCGACAGCGGTGAAGGCGGATTCGCGCGTCGAGTTCATGGTGGCCAACGGGGCGGAATGTGAACCCCTGGTCCACAAAGACGTGCATGTGATGGAGAAGTTTGCGCCGCAGGTGGTGGGCGGCATGCGGATCATGATGGCGCTGACGGGGGCCGGGCGCGGTTACTTCGGCGTCAAGACGAAGAACCGACAGGCCATGGAAGCCATCGCCTCCCGCCTGGAAGGGACCGGGATCGAGATGACGCCGCTGGGCGACTTCTATCCCGCCGGCGACGAGTATGAACTGGTCTACCTGGCTACCGGGCGCCTGATTCCACCCGCCGGGCTGCCTTTGCAGGTGGGCTGCGTCGTCAACAACGTCGAGACCCTCTTCAACGTCTTCCAGGCGGCCCAGGGGCATCCCGTAACCGAGAAGTTCGTCTCGGTCACCGGTTTGGTGGAACAACCATCGTGTTTCCGGGTTCCCTTGGGGACGCCGCTCCGTCAGGTGCTGGAGTGGGCCGGAGGGGTGACCCGACCGGACACGGCCGTCTTTCTGAATGGCCTGATGATGGGGCGATTGTTGGAAGACCTCGACGAGCCCGTGATCAAGACCACCGGAGCCTTGATCGTCCTGCCGGAGGACCACCCCCTGGCCGTCCGGCGTCGGCTCCCGCTGGAATCCAAGAGACGGATAGGAAAGTCGGGATGTGATCAGTGCAGCTACTGCACCGAGCTGTGCCCTCGCCATCTTTTGGGTTACGATGTCCAGCCCCACAAAGTCATGCGTAGCCTGGGCTTCACGGCTACAGGCAAGGAGTTGTGGAACCAATACGCTTCGCTGTGCTGCGACTGCGGCTTGTGCACTCTCTATTCCTGTCCCGAGTCGCTCTACCCCAAGGAGGTCTGCTGCCAGGCCAAGGCGGACCTGCGGGCCGCGGGAATTCGCTTCACTCAGGAGAAACCCGTGCAGGTGCATCCCATGAAGGAAGGGCGTCGGGTTCCTTCGGCGATGCTTCGTCGTCGCCTGGGCGTGGAGGCCTACGAGAGCGAGGCCCCCTACCGCGAGCGGCCCGGCCAGCCCCCCCTGGTGCGGCTGCCCCTGCAGCAGCATGTCGGCAAGCCCGCAATCCCCGTCGTGTCCGTGGGAACCCGGGTTGGGCTTGGGGACACTTTGGCCCGGGTGCCGGATGGAGACCTGGGCGTCGATCTGCACGCCAGCATCGCCGGAGTGGTGCGTCGGGTCACCGACCGGGAAGTTGAAATCGAGGGTTAGAGATGGCGGGAAACTGTGTTGGACTGATCGAGTTGTCGAGCATCGCTGCCGGGTTCGAGGTGGCCGATGCCATGTTGAAGGCTGCGGACGTCGAGCTTCTGCTCAGCCGCACCATCTGCTCGGGGAAATACATGGTCCTGGTCCGGGGCAACGTGGCGGCGGTGGCCGCCAGCGTCCAGGCCGGGGAGGCCATCGGTGGCGGGGCGGTGATCGACAGTTTCGTGATTCCCAACCTCCACGAGCAGGTCTTCCCGGCCCTGGCCGGGACGGGCTCGCGCGGAAAACTGGAAGCCTTGGGCATCCTGGAGAGCTTTACCGTGGCTGCCCTCCTGGAGGGAGCAGACGCCGCGGTCAAGGCGGCCGCAGTCCAGTTGTTGGAGATCCGGCTGGCCGTGGCCTTGGGCGGTAAGGCCTTCGTGACCCTGACGGGAAGCGTCTCGGCGGTTCAGAGCGCCATCGAGGCCGGAGCCGAGGTGGTCTCGCGCAAGGGTCTACTGGTCAACCGCGTGGTGATCCCCAATCCGCGCGAGGAGTTGCTGGCCGAAGTCCTCTGATTCTGGGCAGGAGGAGACCCTGGAGGTCGGATGAGCGAGGCGGGTCGGCTGCAGGAGATCGAGGCTCTGCTGGAAGAGCTGCGCGCGGGTCGGCTCACCCCGGTTTCTTTTCGAGAGGCCCTGGCCGAGAGTGCTTCCGAGTTTGAAGTGATGGAAGCGGTGCTGGATCAGGTCGGGTTTCCTGAAGAGCTCGAGGACTCGCTGAACCCCGTGCTCTCTCGGGGCCGGCAGGGGCTGGTCCGGTTGCGGGAAGGGATGGCCAGGCTGGCCGACCCGGGGGGCGAGGCCCTGCAATCCGGACTGGAGCTGGTCCGGCAAGGGGTCGGGGTTCTGGCCGAGGTCGTGGGTTCCCTGCGCGTGGCCCGAGAAGAGCTGGAACGCCGGATGATGGAATCAGGGCGGGCTTGAGAGGACGGGCTGGTCTTGGGCCGGCCGAGGTCATGGATCGACAAAGGCCCGATGCCCTCCGGAGAGGGATCGGGCCCCTACCACTCTCGGCCTGGAAACGGCTATTTCGTGATCTCGAACTCCGCGGTTATCATCAGGTGGTCCGAGGCCGTGGCCGAGACGTTCCGGATTTTCCCGTCGGCAGACTGCTCATAGCGGTGGATCTTGGCCTCTTTGAGCTGCTCGTGCTTGGAGTCCGGATAGATGATGTGGTCGAACTGCTCGGGGCCGTAACGGCCGCCACGCTGTGGGCTGGAAGGCCAGGTATTGCGCTCGTCGGCCGGCAGGTGCTCGAGGCTGTCGCGCCAGGGCTCGCCTCCCTCGGGCGGGTTGAGGATCGCCTGGACCGAGGCGTCGTCGGTGCTGTCATTCAGGTCTCCGGTGATCACGAAGAGGCGCCCGGGGTAGGGACTCATCTCCCTCTCGGCGATTTCCCGCATGGCCTTGGCTTCACTCAGGCGCTGGACGTGCGCCGGCGTCTCGCCGGGAGGTGAGGGACGGCGGGACTTCGAGTGGGTGGTGTAGACCGTGACGTCCGCTCCGGGGATGCCGTCCACGTCGACGTCGGCTCGCAGGAAGTCACGGCTGAAGCGGGTCTGGCCCGAACCGTCCGCCAGGGGGAAGGTGGAGTCTTTGTGGGTGACGATGGTCTCGAAGGGATACTTCGAGATGATGGCCACATTGATACCCCGCTCGCTGTTCCCGGGGACGTGGGCCACGTGGGGATACATGGCTGCCAGGTCCTGGGCCTTGAGGAAGTTTTCCAGGGTCTCCCGGGAAGAGACCTCCTGCAGGGCCACGATATCGGCATCAGCCTGGCGCAGGTTTTCGGCCAGCGCAGCCTGGGAAGCCTCGCTCTTGGGTCGGGTCTTGCTGCCCGGAGCGATGTCCTTCTTGGCGAAGAGGTTCTCGACGTTGTAGCTTCCGATCACCACCCGAGTCTTGTCCATCACCGCACCACCTTCTCCAGCCACTTATCCGCGTATTTCCTTGATTCTATCAGGAATCGCCCGGACGGAAATGACAAGATCGTTTCCGGCCCGTCGAAAACCTGTCGGATCCTGAAACCGGCATGGTCTGTTGCTCCATTCCCCACGTCGGGCAGAAGCCCTCGGAGCCTCGGCTCAGGCCCGGAAGGGCCTCTATCGGGAGCACGGGTGCGGAAGGGTGCAGTGAAGTCCCCGGCCAACCCCGCGCGGGTGATTCGAGACCTGGCGCCAGGGGTAACCTCTGGGCAAAGGAGGTCTGGCGTTGTCCTTCGTCTCCGTCTATGCCGAGCGAGAACCTTCCCGCTCCGAGTTGGACCGGTCCTCGGGTCCAATCCTGGTCGAGTTTGGCGCTTCCTGGTGCCCTTATTGCCAAGCCATCCAACCGGTCCTGGAACGTGAATTGGCTGCCCATCCGCAGGTGCAGCACCTGAAGATCGCCGACGGGAAGGGCCACCGGCTGGGCCGCTCTTTGGCAGTCAAACTCTGGCCGAGCCTGGTCTTCTTGATGGACGGCAGGGTCGTGGAACGACTTGCCCGGCCTTCCTCCAGCGAGATCCATGAGGCCTTCCAACAGTTCCTGGAGGCCGTCGCTCAGGCCCGAAGCCAGTTCCCGGACTGAAATTCGGCAATCAGGATCACGGACCCGGGTTCCAGATTCCTGCACTCAGTTCCACATCGGGCCTCAGCGCGGGTCCAGGGCCTGGCCTGCCTCGGGTCAACCCCGGTTGCTCGTGGGCACCCCCAGTGCCCGGGTCAGGTCCGCCGCCTCCAACCTGCCGGCCAGAAGGTCACGGTAGGCTTCGAGGACCCCTTCGGCCTCGGCCCGAGTCTCGCGGACGAACTCCACCCGCATTCGTCGGACTCCCGCCTCCACCAGGCGGGGAACCAGGAAGGCCGCGCTCCGGGCAGCCGCGTTGAAGATGGTGTTGCGGCACTGCACGTCTACCAGGACGGGGTGCTCGTTGCCCAACCGGTCGCGCAGGGCCAGGTCGTGGTGGCGGCAGGGCTGGCCGCAGGTCCGCCGGTCCCGGCCCTGGCTGAGCAGGCGGGCGTAGGAACAGTGCTGGGTATGGAAGGTCGGGATGTGGTGATGGATGGTCACTGCTACCCGGCCTCGCGGGACCTTCTCCAGCAGGGCCAGAAGCTGATCTTCGTCCAGGTCGTGGGCCGCCGTGACGGTCTGCAGACCCAGGCCCAGCAGGTGGCAGGCCGTCAGCGAGTTGGTGACGTTCAGCGAGAAGTCCCCGTGGATGGTGGGGGACCCGGGGGTCTCGGAGAAGTGCATTACGCCACCCCAATGCCGCACCAGGATCGAGTCCGGGGAAAGTTCCTCCAGACGGCGCAGCATGACCTCCTCACCCGGCTTCTGGACCCGGAGGGTGGCCAGACCGACCCGCAGACCCGCTTCCCGGGCCTGGCACACCGCTTTCCCCAGACCTTCGAAGTCCATCCAGTCCAGCTCCACCTCGCCTTGTCCGGCCGCGATGGTGGCCTGGAGTTGTTGGGAGGTTCGACACAGGGCCACCAGTTCTGGCACCTTGGGCAGGTCCAGCGGTTGAATCCGGGCCAGGAGCTTCTGGCTGATGGTTTCCAATCGGGAGTCCTCGACCACGGGGATGGCGCGGGTCTGCGTCAGGGCTTCCACCAGATTCCGGCGCATGGGTTTGAGCTCGGAGAGGGGCAGGAAGAGGCCCGCTTCCAGCCCATCGGCTTCCAGGGACTCCAGCACGAAGGGCGTTCCCCCGAAGGCACCCAGCTTCTCGCGCAGGGTTTGGAGGTCCAGGGCCCGCCCCCGAGCCTGGGCCAAGGGCGTGGTGCTGCGCACCCGGCAGAGGAACTCGCCTTCGCCGTGGGCCTCGACCTCCAGGGGCTCGCCACAGCGGCCCTGGATCCGGAGCGCGATGGGCCGGCGTCCCGCGGGCTCCAACCGCAGTGAGCGGCTGACCCGGGTGGCCAGTTCCGGGTCGCCGGTCACCCAGACCCGATCTCCCGGTCGAACCCGGCTCAGGTCGGGGCCGGGTCTTCCAAAACTCAGCAGCAGGTCCGCACCCCGGTTCCGGACGGTGAAGATCGGTCCGCCTTCTTCGGGCTCTTCGGGATGCCCCTGGTCGAAGACCACGCCCATGCCGGCCCGAATCTCCAAGGGTGCCACACCCGGGCCGCTGGCCGAGCGGGTCGAGCCGCCCAGGGGGGGGAGGGGAGAACGCAGCCGGCCTTTGGCCTGGTCCTCGCGGGGCGGTGGGGGGCTGACCCGGACGGTATCACCCCGGACCTCCGCCACCTGGCCCAGAAGGAGTCCCCGGTGTTTTGGGGCCCTGCCGTCCACCAGGGTCTGGTGGTCGGACCCCGCCAGGAATCCGTCGCCGAAGCCTCTCGAGAAGGTCAGGGAGAGGTCTCGCAGGTCCTCGGCCAGGAGCCGCTCGTCCTCAGGGGTCGCTCCGCGGGCCACGGCATCCACCCAGCGGCGCACGGTGCTGGTGGCGGCATGCACGTAGGCGGGGCTCTTCTGGCGCCCTTCGATCTTCAGGGCGTGGACTCCGGTCTCCAGCAGGTGCGGTACGGCCCGGAAGCCGGCCAGGTCCCGGGGACTGAGAAGGTAGCGCACTTCCCCCGTGGGGAGGCTCCGGCCGTCCACCACGGCTTCGTAGGGAAGCCGACAGGCCTGGGCGCACTGGCCCCGATTGGCCGAGCGCCCACCCCAGGCCTCGCTGGACAGGCATTGGCCGCTCCAGGAGATGCACAAGGCTCCCAGGACGAAGACCTCGACCTCCAGGGAGGTGCCCTGGACCAGGGTTCGGAGCTCATCCGCCGAGAGTTCGCGGGGGGCCACCATCCTGACGAATCCCAGCCTCTCTGCAAATAGGGCCGATTTCGGGCAGGAGATGGTCATCTGGGTGCTGGCGTGCAGGTGGAGCTCGGGGCAGATGGCTCGAGCCAGCAGGGCCAGTCCCGGATCCTGGACGATAAGCGCGTCGACCCCGGCTCGGGCAGCGGCTCGGATCAGCGGTTCGACCAGCTCCAGCTCCGGCTCGAAGACCACGGTATTCATGGTCAGGTAGGCTCGGGCTCCGGCGCGGTGCACCCGGGCGACCACGTCGGGAAGGCTCTCGAGGGGGAAGTTGGTGGCTCGGGCACGGGCGTTGAACCCGTCATCCAGACCGAAGTAGACCGTGTCTGCGCCGGCCTCGAGCGCTACGTGCAGGCACTCGGCGTCGCCCGCCGGAGCCATTATTTCGGGAATTCTCACCGCCTCACAGTGCCGCTCGGGCCGGGTCGGTGTCAAGGGGCGCTGGTCGACCTGAATCCGCCGCCTACCGTGGCATTCGGCCGTCGAGGCGTTGTGAGACCCCACCCACACCAGGGTGTGGGTGGGAGGGGCCCGTCTGCGTCGTCAGGCGCACCTCTGCGGTGCTCACGTAGTTTCCAACTACGCTCCGCTCCTCAGAACGCGCGGCTCCCTGGTATCCAGACCCGCCTCGATGCCCTCGGTTCTCACGCCAGGCGGCGGATTCAGGGCCGATCGAGAGGACCGGACGGAAGGTACGGCGAGGTTGGCCGGTTCCATCCTGGATTGCCGGCCGACGGCATCCGGGTTTTCCATATCTGGTCGGAGGGTTGACCGGGCGTGTCGAGAAACTCCGCTCCCATGTCCATCCAGATCCCCCCCGGCGTCCACCGGATGCCCCTCCTCGTCCCCGCCAGCGCCATCGACGAGCTCGGCCACGTCAACAACGTGACCTGGCTTTCCTGGCTGCAGGAGGCGGCGACCGCCCACTCGACGGCCTTGGGGTGGAGCCTGGAACGCTATCGCGAACTGGGCGCGGGTTGGGTGGTGGGTTCCCACTACATCGAGTATCTTCGGCCCGCCTTCCAGGGAGATTCCCTCGAGATCCTCACCTGGGTGGCTTCCCTCGAGTCCCGGCGCTCGCTGCGCCGCTACTCGATCCTGCGCGACGGGCAGCCGCTGGTGCGGGCCGAGACGATGTGGGTCTTCGTGGATTTCGCCAGCGGTCGTTCGCGGAGCGTAGTCCCGGAGGTGGCCGAGGTCTTCCCCATCATGGGGACCGACCTGGACTTCGGGGCATCTGGCCCTGCCGCAGGAGGAACTCCCGCCAGGGCAGGAAACCCTTCAAACTGACCCCGGGCTGCGACGCGGCTCCATGAAACGCGGCTCCATGAAAAGGTTTGAGACCGCGGGTCCGGGATTCTTGATTCTGGCCCCGACCCAGACGGGGACCATCGCCAGAGGAGGCCACCATGTCCCAGCCAGGAACGATCGCTTGGGCGGATCTGACCGTCGCCAACGCCGAGAATCTTCGCGACTTCTATACCGCCGTGGTAGGCTGGGAGTGTGAGGCCCTCGAGGTTGGGGACTATTCGGATTTCGTGATGCGTCCGGCCGGCGGCGGGTCTGCAGTAGCCGGGATCTGCCACGCCCGGGGTGTCAACCAGGGGCTCCCTCCCCAGTGGATGGTGCACATCACCGTGACGGACCTGGATGCCAGCCTGGCCCGCTGTAAAGAGCTGGGCGGCAAGGTTAGGGCCGAGCCCTTCCAGATGGGCACCTTCGGGCGGATGGCCGTGATCGAGGACCCCGCAGGCGCCGTGGCGGCCCTGCTGCAGCCGACTCCCTGAACCCCGGCTCGCCCGTGCTCGGGGGGGCATCAGTAACTCCCCATCCGGCATCTCCACGCGAATGCTGTTGCTTTCGGTGTCCGGGTACCTTATTGCGCGAGTTCACGCCTTGCGAGTCGGCCAGCATGCCCTGCAGATCCCCGCAGTTGGTCGCCTGCCGGGTTGCGCCTCTTCATCTCGATTGCCCGACTTTACTGGAAGCGCACGCTCAGGGCTTCAACCCTGGAATGGGAGGCTTTTAGGGCACCGGGGGTGGAGCGGCGTGTGTCCTCCACAGGATGACCGTTGCTCCCTCTCGCCTGTCCAGAATCGGTATTCCCAGGCGTGCGAGTTTCTCGCGGAGTTGCTGTCCGGCCTCCCGGCGTTCTTCCTCTGTCGTAGAGGGATCTCGCCGGTGGCTCCACGATCCGCGATATAGAACCGTCCTGGAGAGGTCTGACTGTTCCGAATCCTGCCGTGTGGGTTCCATCATGATTCCTGACGAGTCCAATTAGGGATTCAACAGCATTCTTGCCGGCAGCCTGGTTCTTGGCAAGCGCTTCCCTCGCTTCAAGAATAACAGAACCAGACAATCCGTCGCCCTTGAATCCGCCGCCTGGCGTGAGAATCGAGGCCATCGAGGCGGGTCTGGATGCCAGGAAGGCGTGCGTTCTGAGGAGCGGAGCGTGTGGGAAACTACATGAGCACCGCAGAGGTGCGCCTGACGACGCAGACGGTCCCCTCCCACCCACATCCTGATGTGGGTGGGGTCTCAACGCCTCGCCGGCCGAATGCCAAGCCAGGCGGCGGATTCAGGTCGACAGATAGGTGTTGACGTCCACATTTGAAGGCTACTTCTGAGCCGATCCTGACCAGAATCGCTGGTCGGCAGTCCAGGCTGGCCCAGGACGAGGTAGACCTGCGGGAGCAGGAAAAGCTCTCAACTAGCAAGCTTTCGATGGCCTGGCACATCACTTCCGGCTTGCAATACCCATCGAGGATGGCGTCTCGGCCTGGGTTTTTGGTTTGGAGCCGGGACCGGGAAGGGAACAAAAGGATGGCTCAGGAGGTCAAGGTCTGTTCAGAATGCAAGCGAGAATGTCTGGCCTGAATCCGCCGTCTGGCGTGAGAACCGAGGCCATCGGGGCGGGTCTGGATGCCAGGAAGGCGTGCATCGAGGAGCGGAGCGTAGTGGGAAACTACGTGAGCACCGCAGAGGTGCGCCTGACGACGCAGACGGGCCCCTCCCACCCACACCCTGGTGTGGGTGGGGTCTCAACGCCTCGCCGGCCGAATGCCACGCCAGGCGGCGGATTCAGGTCTGGCTTGAGAAGAGGAAGGCGACTGCGGCGCAGCCTTCCCTGAAGAGTCCATCGCCCGAGGGGCCCGAGGCCGTAGTAGCTGCGGTTCATGGTTTCGCATCTGGGGCGATGCTCTTGATTCGGTTCAATGCCCTTTGGGATGGAGAATGAAATGGACCCTGTCTTGTTGGCTCGGATCCAGTTCGGGATGACCATCGGTTTCCACTTCCTTTTCCCGCTGATCTCGATTGGTCTGGCCTGGTTGTTGGTGGTCCTGGAGGGAATGGCCTGGCGCACCGGAGATGCCACCTGGAAGAGCGCAGCGGTATTCTTCGGGAAGGTCTTCGCCTTGGTCTTCGCCGTGGGGGTGGCCACGGGAATCACCATGGAGTTTCAGTTCGGCACGAACTGGGCTTCCTACTCGCGCTTCGTGGGCGACATCTTCGGGGCTCCCCTGGCGGCCGAGGGAATCTTCGCCTTCTTCCTGGAGTCCAGTTTCCTGGGGCTGTACCTCTTCGGAAGAAACCGGGTATCGGCCTGGCTGCACTGGACTTCCATCCTTATGGTGGCCCTGGGGGCTACCATGTCTGCCTTCTGGATCCTGGTGGCCAACTCGTGGCAGCAGACGCCGGCAGGGTACGTCCTGGACCCGGCTACAGGCCGACCCGTGCTCACCAGTTTTGCCGAGGCGGTATTCAACCCCTCGACCTGGCCTCGCTTCTTCCACACCATCACGGCCTGCCTGGTCTGCGGAGCCTTCATGATGTCAGCCCTGTCGGCGGAGCTGATCCTGAGGGGCAAGGCCGTGGCCGTGGCCCGGCGCAGCCTGGGGGTGGGCATCGTGGCAGCGGCGATCTTTTCGCTTCTGGTGGCCTTCCCGTTCGGCGATATCCACGCCCGCCAGGTGGCCCTGACCAACCCCGAGAAGTTCGCGGCCTTGGAGGGCCTGTACGAGACCCGGGAGGGAGGGGCAGGCCTGATCCTCTTCGCCATTCCCCGGACCGACCCGCCTCGGCTGGAAGCCCGGATCGAGATTCCCTTCCTGACCAGCCTGATGGTCCACGGGGACCCCCACGCGTCGATTCCCGCTCTGGATTCCTTCCCTCCGGACCGCGTCGCCCGCGGAGCCGAGCTTCCGCTCGTCTTCCTGTCCTTCCACAACATGGTGGCCCTGGGCATGCTCTTCATCGGGGTCTCGTGGCTCGGCCTCTTCTTCTGGTGGAGGGGGACCCTGCACCGGCAGGCCTGGCTTTTGCGGGTCCTGCGCTACTCCTGGCCCCTGCCGCTGGCGGCCGGCACTCTCGGCTGGATGGCCGCCGAGATCGGCCGGCAACCCTGGATCGTGTACGGCCTGCTGCGGACCGGTGAGGCAGCCTCCAAGAGCGTCAAGGCCGGAGAGGTGCTGGCCTCGATCGTGATGTTCGGGATAATCTACGCCCTGCTGGGCGCCCTGTGGCTTTTCCTGCTGTATCGGAAGGTCCAGCAGGGCCCGGAGGAGGTGGCCTGATGGAAGCCACGGGATTGCAGATCACCTGGTTTGTGCTCTTCTTCGTCCTGATCGCCGGGTACGCGGTCCTGGACGGATTCGACCTGGGGGTCGGCGTGCTCTCCCTCTTCAATCGCAGCGACGCCGAGCGCCGGCTGTACATCAACGCCATCGCCCCGGTCTGGGACGGCAACGAGGTTTGGCTGCTGACCGCGGGAGGAGCGCTCTTCGCCGCCTTCCCACCGGTATACGCCACCACCTTCAGTGGGATGTACCTGGCCATGATGCTGGTCTTGTTGGGATTGATCTCCCGTGCCGTGGCGATGGAGTTCCGGGGCAAGGTCGAGTCCGCCACCTGGCGGCGGGTCTGGGATCGCGCCTTCGGCCTGGGAAGTCTGCTGCCGACAATCCTCTTCGGTGTAGCGGTTGGCAACATCCTGAGAGGTTTGCCCCTGGACGCGGAGGGCGAGTTCGTCGGTACCTTCCTGGGTCTTCTCAACCCCCTGGCCCTGCTGTGCGGGGCCCTGGCCCTGGCGATGTTCGTGACCCACGGGGCGGCCTATCTGGCCTGCCGGACCGAGGGCGACCTTCGCCAGCGGAGCCTGCGGACGGCAGGACGCATCTGGTGGGTCTGGGCAGGCCTGTACGTAGCTGCGACCGTTTACGCCTGGTTCGACGCTCCGGCCCTCTTCGCCACCAGCGTGGGGCGCCCGTTATTCTGGATCCTGCTGGTCATCATGGTGGCCTGTCTGGGAAGCTTCCGGATCGCCGTGCGGCAGGCGCAGGTGAATCGTGCCCTGGTTCTGTCCGGGGCCGCCATCGCGGCTACGATCGGCCTGTGCGCGGCGGCGCTCTTCCCGAACCTGGTTCCGGCCCTGGCGATGCCCGCTCATAGCCTGACCCTGGTGAACTCCTCCTCTTCGCCCCTGGCCTTGCGCACCATGCTGATAATCGCCTTGATCGGGATGCCCATGGTCCTGGCCTATACGGTTTTCATCTATGCGATCTTCCGCGGACCCGTCCGCCTGGACGAGCACTCCTACTGAGCCTTTTCACTGAGGGAGCGAAAGCGGCCATCCGCACGCATGGTGGTGGCACGGTCCTGGCGCTCCTCGAACCAGCCGGCTTGGGAGTCGGGGAAGCTGTCGAATCGCGGGATATAGGGTTTGATGTCCAGAAGGGGGGTGCCATCCAGCAGATCCGCCCCGCGTAGGTGCACGACGTGCCCCTCGACCCCGCACAGTTCCACAACCGAAATCCCGATCGGGTTGGGGCGGCAGGGGGCCCGGGTGGCGAAGATTCCCCGGGGAACCTCGTCCAGGAAGGGGACCGCCTCCAGGCGCGGTTCTCCCCGGCCTTGGGGGTCGTGCAGCTCATAGATCAGGATTACCCGTTCGAAACCCTCCAGATCTTTCAGCCCCGGCGCCAGGTTCTCCAGGAGTTCGGCCCGGCCCCAGGCCTGGCCGGCCCCGACGGGTTGGATGGGCATACCCTCGGGATTCTTCCACGGGGTGCGGACTATTCCGATCGGCTGGAAGGTGACGGCTGGCAGCAAGGGTTCCCCCGAATTTTCAGTAGATGAATTGGCGGACGTCGTACAGGGCCACGGCCGGCCCGTGCGGAGGGGGGTCGAATCTCAGCATGGAGCGCAGTTGGCGGCTCTGGACCCGGCATCCCATCCGGGTCAGCTCGTTTATCCCCGCCTGACGGGCCAAGGTCTCGTATTCCGAGCCCGGGACGGTCATGAACTCGGAGACGTAGATCCGGTCTTCCGGCCCCAGGGGCATCCGGTTGAGCATGGCGGCCGTCTCGTGCAGATGTTCTTCGGCCATTTCCAGGCCTCCGACTCCGGTCATGATGATCGGGCCTACCCGCAGACCCGCTTTCTTCAACAACTCGACCAGGTGGACCGAGTGATCCGCCGAGCCGGGTTTGCGCAAGAACTTCAGGACCCGCGACGAGCCGCTCTCCATGCCCAGGTACAACCGGTCCAGCCCCGCCGACTGCAGGGCCTGCCATTCCTCGAGGGTCCGGTCGGTCGAGAAGGTGTCCAGGAAAGAGCAGACCTTCTCGAAGCGGCGGGGTTCGGCTTCGGGACATCCGGCCAGGACCTCCCGGACGATGGACAGGGCCTCCATGAGGGCGGGGGTGGCAATGCCGACCGCGTTGGCCTCGCCCAGGAACACACCCCGGCGGCCCCGCAGCGAGGGGCCGAAGAAGGCTGCGGCCCGGCGGACGTGCTCGCGGAAATCGTCGGGTGACTTCAGGCTGAAGGTGTCCTTCTTGAAGAAGTCGCAGAAGGTGCACTGGTTGTAGGCGCATCCCCAGGTAAGTTGCAGGACCAGCGCGCGGTATTGGTCGGGCGGCAGGATGCCGACGGGGCGGAAGATGGATAGGAAGGCCTCGGCATCGGCCTTCCAGTCGAAGCGGGTCGGGGCCTCCAGGGCCGGATGGGGGCCGAAACGCTGGCGGGCCTCGGCCAGGACCTTATTTACCCAGTGATGCCACTTCTCAGTCTCTTCCAGGCTGGTCACGCGACCTTCGTGGAAGTTGCAGGCGGGCATGTCGGCCCGAGGGGAACTGTCATGCATGATCTCCAGGAGGCGACCGTCCAGCCCCCGTCTCCATACACTGCCCTGGG
>JAAZKF010000272.1 GCA_012799975.1 Burkholderiales bacterium | reverse complement strand
TGGCGGCCAGCCGCCACAACGCCGAGGCTGCTGCCCAGCGCGTAGGGCAATCGGCCTCGTCGCTATACCCCACGGTCAGCGCCACCAGCAATTACAGCCACACCGATGTCTTCGGAACGGAAGCCGACAGCGCCACCGTGGTGACCACGCCCGGCGCGGGAAGCAATATCCCGGTGGTGGTGACCGGCAGCAGCCAGCGGAAGGGGGGAGCTCGCAAGAGTCTCAGCGCCGGGCTGACCGTCCGTCAGACACTGCTGGACTTCAGTCGCCCCCACCAATTGGAGCA
The DNA here is from genome assembly GCA_012799975.1 of Burkholderiales bacterium. Taxonomy (GTDB): domain Bacteria; phylum Vulcanimicrobiota; class Xenobia; order Xenobiales; family Xenobiaceae; genus Xenobium. Next base: position 5,431 of record JAAZKF010000272.1, on the reverse strand, counting down.
GGCCCGACAAAACGAAGAGGTAGTCCTGGCCGAGATGGACGGAATCCGTCAGGACGTCCTGCTGGAGGTTCGCAAGGCCTGGCTGACGGCCTTCATCGATCAGACCATCCTGGACATCCGGCGCGAGACGGTGGCCAACCGCGAAGCTCGACTGGCTCAGGCCCAGGCCTTCTACAGGCAAGGGACCAAGGCGCGCATCGAAGTGGCCACCGCTGAAGCCGACCTGGCCCAGGCCCGACTGGCCGCCTTGCAGGCCGAGACCCAGTTACAGGTCGACTGGGTGGCCCTCAACGTGGCCATGGGACAGACCAGTCCTTCCCCCTATCGCCTGGAATTGGACCCCGAATGGGACCTCGTGCCCGAATTGGACTGGGAGCGGATTCTCCAGACCGCCCTGGCTCGACGCCCCGAACTGCGGGTCCTGCAGGCCCGGCTGCGAGGCCAGTTGGCCGCCTTGCGAGCCCTGCACGCGGAAAGCCTCCCGACGCTTTCCGCCAATGCGACCCTTCAGGGCAGCGGCGCACCGACACCGCTGGACGGGACCTGGACGGTGGGAACCAGCCTCAACTGGAGCCTCTTCGATGGATTCCTACGCCAGTATCGGGATGGCGAGGCCCGCGCCACGGCCCGCTCGTTGGCCGAGCAGTTCGAACAACAGCGGATCGCCGTCTACCAGGAGGTGACCACCCGACTGGTCCAGGTCCGCCAGGCCGCCGGGCAGATCCAGGCGGCCCAGACTTCCCTGGAGGCAGCCCGGGAGAGCCACCGGCTGGCCGCGGCCCGCTATCAAGTGGGAGTCGGCAGCAGCCTGGAGCTCTCGGACGCCGAGCTGGCCCTGGCCCAGGCACAAACCGACCTGGCCAGCGCCGCCAACGCCCTGAGAACCGCGCGGGCCGAATTGAGTCGGGCGGTGGGGGTCGAGGACCTGGCCGCCCTGCCGGAGCCGGGTGACCCCATCCGTCTGGACCCGCTCCCCGAACTCAAAATCGAAAGGAGCGCTCCATGAAGCGCTGGTCGATCTCTGTGCTGGTCCTGCTGATTCTGGCGGCGGGAACCTTCTGGTGGTTCAAGGCCCGGAGCGCGTCGGCAGACCAGTACACCCTGGCGCCCGTAGAACGGGGCGACCTGCAGTCCACCGTCACCTCTACAGGGACCTTGGAGGCCGTCACGGCCGTCGATGTGGGCAGTGAGGTCTCCGGCGTGATCGAGACCCTGTACGTCGAGCACAACTCGCTGGTGAAGAAGGGGCAGCTCCTGGCCCAGATCAACCCCGAGACGGTCCAGGCCGAGATGGACAAGGCCCAGGCCAGCTTCCAGCGCGCCCGCTCTTCGTTGGCCAACTCCCAGGCCCAGGAGGCGGGGGCCCAAGCCGGGATCCGATCGGCTCAGGCCCAGGTCCTCTCGGCCCAGGCCAGGCTGGAGAAGACCCGGGCCCAGGAGGCCAATTCCCGAGCGTCCCTGCTGGGCAGTGAGGCCAACCTGCGCAAGGCCCAGGCCGACCTGGACAACGCCCGGCGCAGCTACGAACGGATTCAGGCGCTGCGGGACCAGGACCTGGTCTCTCAAGACGAGCGCGACCAGGCCCACACCCAGGCTCTCTCGGCCCAGGCCAGCCTGGATGCCGCCCGGGCTTCGCTGGAAGGAGCCCGCGCCGTCCACCGCTCGGCGACCTTGGATATCCAGGGGGCCCAGGCCGACCTGGAGGCCGCCCGAGTCTCCGTGCAGGCGGCCCGCGAGCAACTGACCTCGGCCCAGGCCCAGGTGGCCGGCGCCCGAGCCGACGTCGGACAAGCCCAGGCCAACCTGGAGGCGGCTCGGGTGAACCTGGGCAAGACCAGCATCCGCTCGCCTATCGACGGGATCGTGCTGGACGTGCTGGTCTCCGAGGGCCAGACGGTGGCGGCCCAGTTCCAGGCCCCCAACCTCTTCATCCTGGCCCGCAACCTGGAAGCGATGCAGGTCCTGACCACGGTGGATGAGGCCGATATCGGCCTCATCCAACCCGGAAGCCAGGCCACCTTCACCGTGGACGCTTGGCCCGAAACGACCTTTGAGGGGAAGGTGGCAGAGGTCCGCCAGTCAGCCGTGACCACCAACAACGTAGTGACCTACCCCGTGGTCGTCCACACCAGCAACCCCGGCCTGCGCCTCAAACCCGGGATGACCGCCACCGTCAGCATCGCCATCGAATGCCGCGAAAACGTCCTGATGGTGCCCAACTCTGCGCTGCGCTTCCGCCCTGCCGACGACGCCAACGTGGCCGGAGGGCCCTCTCCTGCGGCCAAGGTCCCTTCCCCGAGGCCTGGAGCCTCTCCATCCCACAAAGGCCCTCGCAAGGTCACGGTCTACACCCTGGACCCGACAGACCCCAGCCGATTGCTCCCGCACCGGGTCGTCCCGGGAATTACCGATGGAGTCAACACCGAACTGGTAGAATCGGATCTGCAGACCGGCCAGCAGGTCCTGACCGGGACGACCCGTCCCCCGGCCTCCAACTCGACCCGCCGCCGCCCGCCGAGGCCGATCTAACCATGGGCTGGTGGATGATCACCCGGATTGCCGGGCGGGCCCTGATGCGCAACAAGATGCGCTCCTTCCTGACCATGCTGGGGATCATCATCGGCGTCGCCGCCGTGATCACGATGGTCGCCCTGGGGACGGGAGCCCAGACCTCCATCCAGGACTCCATCGCCGCCCTGGGCTCCAACACCATCACCATCTCGGCCGGTTCGGTGACGTCGAGCGGCGTCCGGACCGGCGCCTTCGGAAGCGCCCGACTCAGGGTCGAGGACGCTCGGGCCGTCGCCCAGCACGTCCACCACCTGGCCGCCGTGACGCCCCTGATCCAGAGGGGATCGCAGGTTGTCTTCCAGGAGCAGAACTGGGCCACCAACGTCCTGGGTGTGAACCAGGACTACCAGAATATCCGGAACTGGAGCATGGCCTCGGGTCGCTTCCTGCAGGAGGACGACATCCGGGCCTCCGCCAAGATCTGCGTCCTGGGCTCGGTGGTCGCCGAACAGCTATTCCCCAACCAGGATCCCCTGGGCCACACGGTTCGGATCGGCCGGGTCCCCGTCCGGGTGGTCGGCGTACTGACCTCCAAGGGCGAAGCCTCCTTCGGCCCCAGCCAGGACGACGTGGTGGTGGTACCCTACTCCACCGCCATGAGACGGCTCTTCAACACCAACTATCTCCGCAACATCACCGCCTCGGCCGTATCGGAGGACGCGGTCACCCCGGCGGTGGAGGAGATCACACGGTTGCTGCGCGAGCGCCACCGCCTGGGCGAGAAGGAGGAAGACGACTTCACCGTCCAGACCCAGGCCGAATTCGCCCAGGCGGCGGCTCAATCCACCATGGTCTTTACCATGCTGCTGGGAGGTATCGCCTCGGTATCCCTTCTGGTCGGGGGGATCGGCATCATGAACATCATGCTGGTCTCGGTTACCGAAAGGATCCGCGAGATCGGCATCCGCATGGCCCTGGGCGCGCGGGGAAGCGACATCCTGCGCCAGTTCCTGGTGGAAGCCATGATGCTGAGCCTTTTGGGTGGAGTCCTGGGTGTGACACTGGCGTGGATCCTGACCGAGGTGGGCAGCCACTTCATGCCCATGCCCTTGCAGATCTCCCTCGGCTCGGTGGTGCTGGCCTTTGCCTTTTCAGCCGGGGTCGGCATCTTCTTCGGACTGTATCCCGCGGTCTCGGCTTCCCGCCTGGACCCCATCCAGGCCCTTCGCCACGAGTAACCCTTCAACCCCGGTTTTCCCCCGGTTCCGTCGCAACCGATACGAATCCAGGACGGTCTCAGCAGGCCTCGGAAGCCTTCTCGACTATTGCCGGTGGTGTCGCAATCGGCTCCCCGGAGTTCCCGGGGGAAGGCTCGGAGGCCGGGCTTTCGGGTGCCTCCCCTCCGGCGGCTTCAAGTGTCTCGGCCTCCCGGTTCGCCGTATATTGCAATACGAAAATCTTCAGGGTGGCCACCAGCGGAGCCGCCAGGACGACGCCCCAGAATCCGAAGACGTTGCCGAAGACCATCATCCCCAGAAGCAGGCTCAGGGGATGGAGCCCCAAGGTATGCCCCATCACCCGGGGCACCAGGATGGTGTTCTCCAGTTGCTGGATCACCACATAGATGAGGACCACCAGTGCTGCCAGGCCCAATCCCCCCTTCTCGGGCAAGGCAAAAGCGATGATCACCGCCGGAATGGCTCCCAGGATGGGGCCAAGAACGGGAATGGCCTCGGTGATCCCGGCCACCAGGCCCAGAGCCAGGCAATACTGCGGGAGGACCAGGGCCATGGCCGCCGTGGTCAGCAGTCCGATGATCAGGCACAGAATGACCTGGCCCTTGAGGAAGCTCTGCATGGCCTTGTGAACTTCCAACAGGATCCAGCGCACCCGTGCCCTGCGAGCGGCCGGCACAAAGCAGACGAAGGAATCCAGGAGTTCCGACCCGTCCTTCAGGAAGTAGAAGCCTATCAAGGGGACCAGCACCAAGGCCCCGGCCATCCAGACCACGGCCTGGGAGAAGGCCCCCACATAGTGCAGTCCTCCCTGGATGACCTGGCTGACCATCGAACCGATCTCGCCGACGGCCCGGGTCACCTGATCCTTGACGGGAAGCGGCAGGGCCTCGAAGTAGCGGTGACGATATTCGATCATGGTGGCCTGTAGCTTCTGAGCGAAACTGGGCAGGTTGACGGCCAAAGTCTGTAGTTCGCGAGCCAACTTGGGCACCAGGAAGGCCAGCACGGTGGCCACCACGGCCAGCAGGAGCAGATAGGTTGCGACCAGGGACCGGGCATGGGAGAATCGCTCCATCTGGGGGATCCGCCGAACCTGACGCAGGACGAAGGCTACCAACGGGTTCACCACGTAGACGAAGATCAGCACCAACAAGAGCAGGGGAAGGATTCCCATGGCCTTCTCGACCAGGATCACCACCCAGGGATGGAAGGAGATCACGGCCACCACCAGCATCAAGACCAGGCCGTTGAGATAACGCAGGCCCACCACCAGGCTCTGGAGCTGGTCGTCGCGGGATGTCTCCGAACTGGCCGGAGGCGAATCATCTACCATGATGCCGGCGGATTCTCCGCCTCGAATCCCAGCCCTGCATGTCGACCGCAGGGCCCCTTGGGCGAAAGGCGAATGCCCTCGTATCGGAGGAATGCCTCATGGGCTTCGAATTCGTGGCGCTTGCGCTGCTGGGCATCCTGGCCGTGCTGGGGACAGGCGTGCTCCTGGCCTGGATGGTCTACCTGTTGATCCGCCGACTGCTCTGGAAGACCACCCACCGCATCCTGGATCGCACCGTGGACCAGGTAGTTCAGGCCGGCGAACGCCACCTGGTCTCCGGGGTGGGAACCCTGGCCAGATCGGTCCAGGAGGAGATGCGCAAGAACGATCCGCGTCGCCAGGAAGCCGA
>JAAZKF010000271.1 GCA_012799975.1 Burkholderiales bacterium | reverse complement strand
CTATGGTCACCTCCTGGCCGAGATCGGCGTCCGACTTCAGGCGGCCCTTGACCCACATCTCAAAGGGCACCTTCTTCGTCTCTTCGGGGATGTTGGCGGTCCGTTCTTCCGGGCGGAGGACCACCCGGTGGACCAGTCCCCAATCGTCTTTTCTGGGCATGGGAAAACCTTTCTTGTCAGGGTACCAGATCAGGTTGAAGGCCCGGTGGGAAGGGAGAAGAGCGCCACGCCGGGGCGAACCCGGCGGGCAGTCCAGGTGGGGGAGGCAAGAGCGTCTCAGCGCAGTTTCTGGAGCACCTCGGGCCGGAGCACATCCCGAAAGTCGCCCATGATCGCACGGGGAACCGGCAGGTCCAGCATTGTCTTCAATCCCGGCTCGGCGTTGAGGACCAGGGGGATCATGTTTACGCACATGGCGATGGTTCCGATGCCGCCGTCCACCTCGGGTTGGATGGCCATGTTGACCGCGGGACTCCCCTTCAGGACGATGTAGTCCCCGGTGTGGGTCCCCTCCATTTCGGGCTCGATCTGCTGCGGGTGGATCATGTCGATCTTCACCTGTCCGTCCACGAAGCCCTGACCGGTCATGTTAACCCCGGCCACGTCGCCTGCCTTGGCGAAGCCGTGGGCCGAGCGCCGGTCCACCGTGGTGACGATCGGCTTCATCTGCTGCTCGAAGCGCTCCACCTTCCAGCCCAGGGCATGGGCGATCATGCCCACGGACTCGGCGAAGCCGACGTGTCCGGCCAGGCTCCCGTCGGCCACTCCCTTCTCGAAGGCTTCGACCGATATGCCCACGCCCTGCTCCTCCATCACCGCCGGACCGAAGGGCGAGAGGCTGTTGACCCGACGGCACTGCACGCTTTCGACGTCGGTCATGCAGCCCGACAGGCAGATGGCCAGCAGGTCCATCATCAAACCCGGATTGATCCCGGTGCCCAGGATGGTCGCCCGGTGTTCTTTGGCCAGACGATCCATCTTCTCGGCGAGCTCGGGCTGCTGGGCCTGGGGGTAGCTCATCTCCTCCGCTGTGGAGATCACGTTGATCCCGCGTTCCACGACCCGGCAGATCTTGGGGAAGGCCTTGCTCGTGAACGAGTCGGTGGCCAGGATGCAGATATGCGCTCCGCGATCCAGGACCTTGTCGATATCGGGCTCGATCGTCACGTCGGGGTGGTCGCCCCGCTCCAGACCCAGGACCTCGAAGAGGTTGCGGCCGGCCCGGTCGGGATGGATGTCGCAGGCCCCACAGATTTCCACGCCCTTCTTGCGCAGCAGCACCCGGGCGATGCCGCTGCCCATGGCGCCGAACCCCCACAGGGCAACTCGGATCTTCTGCATGGTTTCCTCCAAGGAAGAGTGCTCTGCGGACTCCCAGCATGGAGGCAGGCTCGCGCGTCCGCGGTGCCCAGGGAGCCTCGAGAAAGAGGCGTGGATGAGAGGGGTGGCCGGTGCTGCGGGCGCTTCCGAGGGGGTCCGAGATCCGGCTCTTTCTTCACCACTTCGGGGGGGGCCTTCTTTCAGTGCGTGCTTGTTTCCCAGGTCCGGTCGCGGGCCTCGGAGGTGACCGGCAGGCCCAGGACGAACCGGGTCCGGCCGGGTGCGGAATACTGAACCAGGCTGCCCTGGTGGCGGCGCACGATCTCCAGGCTTACCCAGAGCCCCAGGCCCGTACCTTGTCCAACGGGCTTGGTCGTGAAGAAGGGGTCGAAGATCCGGTCGCTGATCTCCAAGGGGATGCCGGGTCCGGAGTCCTCCACCTCGATCACCGACTGAGTTCCCTCGCAGCGGGTGGTAAGGCACAGTCTTCGGGGCGGATCGGATTGCCGGAGGGAGTCGCGGGCGTTGAGGATCAGGTTGGTTAACACCTGCTGCAGCTCGTTGGGGTTGGCTCGGACCATGCTCACCTGCCCCGGGTTCCATTGCACCTGGATCTGCTCCAGCGACAGGTGATGGTCCAGGAGCTTAAGGGTATCACTCACCACCTGGTTGACTTCGGTCTTTCGCATTCCCTGACCCGCCTCGCGAGAGTAGAAGAGCAGCTTGGCCACGGTCTCGCGCGCCTGCAGGGCTGCGCGACGGGCGGTCTGGAGCCTGCTGGCAGCCCGTTCGCTGCCTTGAGGCAGGCTTTGCAGGGCGGAATCCAGGCCCAGCAGGACGGCGCCCAAGGGAGTGTTCAGTTCGTGGGCCACGCCGGCTGCCAACTGGCCTACTGCCGCCATCTTGCTGGATTGGACCAGGTAGGCCTGGGATTCCTGAAGGGCCCGATGGGTCTCCAGAAGGTCTTCGTGCAGTCGGGCCTTCTGCAGGGCCACGCCGGCCTGGTGGGCCAGCATCCAGGTCAGGTCCTGGTGGAATCGCTCAAAAGCCCGAAGGCGGCAAGAACCCAGTACGAGCACACCTGAGTCCTGGCCGTCTGGACCCAGGGGTACGGCCAGGACGCTGCGGATCCCGGGGGCCGGTGGCGCGAAGCGGCTCCGGGCTGCATCCTCCAGGAGCAGGGGCCGGCGATTGCGCAAGGTCGCTTCCGCCAGGGCTCGGACGGCTTCGCTGTCTTCCTGTCCGGGAGTCGGCTCCGGATGGGGTGGGCTCAGGACCAGAAGGTCGTGGGGCACCACCTCCCCAAGCAGCTCCAGGAGGGCCTGGCGTACTTCGTGGGGCTTCAGTGAGGCCGACAGCCCCGGTATGCCCTGCAAAGTCCTCTCCAATCCTGCAGCCCAGCCCTCCAGCCGCTGGTTGACCTGGCGCTGCAAGGCCAGCTCTCTTTGCAGATCCTCGAGGCGACGGGCCGACTGCAGGGTCGGACCCAGGCACCGGGCCAGCAGCTCCAAGCGACCCTGGTCGGCCTTTCCGAAGCCTCCCGGCCGGGTTGCTTCGACACTCAGGACTCCTTGGCGCGGAATGATCACGGCCAGCCGCGAGCACGCCTCGCCTTCGCCAGGGTCGAGGTCGTTCTGGGCCCTGTCCGCCAGGATGCTGCCTCCGGTCTGCCAGGCTCGCTCGGCCACCGGATCGCTGAGACCCAGCAGTTTCCAGGAAGCCAGGTGGTCCGGGTGGGGGCTCTCCCAGGCCAGGGGAACCAGGCCTTCGGTTCCCGCCAGGAAGACCACGGCGCTGCGGCAGGCCACCATCCGCCGGACCAGGGACAGGGCGCTGTGGGCGGTAGAAGCGGCTGTCTCGTGTCCGGCCAGATTCTCGGACAGGACTTCGAGCAGGGCCTTTTCTTCGACCTTTAAAGCCAGCTCCTGACTGGCCTGGAGTTGCTCCTTTTCGGCCAGGTTGCGCTTCCGGTCCGCCTGCTCCAGCCTGCGCTGCAGGCGACGGGGCTCTTCCTGGCGCTCCCAGGAGGCCGCCAGCCGGGCCGCGTGTTCGAGCGCCAGGATCGGCAGGACCATGACTGGCAGCATTTCCGGATATTTCCGGGTCAGGGCGGCCAGCAGGATGCCCAGAGCCGGAAGAGTGGCCAGGAGGGGGAGAAGCTTCCCTCGTGGGCTCGGAATGGCCGTGGGAAACTCCAGGAGAGCTGGGACCAGGGAGGCAGTGGCCAGAAAGGCGGCGCTTCCTGCCAACACTGGAAGAAAACCCCTCGTGGCAGGCGTCCAGGCGGTAAGTGCCAACCCTGCCGCCAGCGGGAGAAGTTCTGCCACCACCTCGCCGGCCTTCCCGGCGAGTCCAGGCCCGCCTCGCAGCAGGACCCGTACCGTCAGTGCCGCGGAGGCAGCCAGGAGGGCGATGCGGGGGGCCGGGGGAGGGAGAAGGGCCAGGGCGAACCAGAAGGCGAATCCGGTGCTGAAGAAGCCGAAGCCCGGCCATTTCATGGCCACCAGTTCCGCCAGGACCCCGGCCAGCGCCAGCCCTCCCGCCAGGCGGGTGAGCCCTCCGGAAGGTTCGCTTCCGGCCAGGGCCAGCCCGGCCAGCACCAGGGCGGTCGTCCCCAGCAGGGTCAGGGCTCCACCACGAGTGGCCGGGACGCTCATGGCAATCCCAGCCGGGCGCGCTGGGCCAGCTCCATCAACTCCAAGGAGGGCTCCATGTCCAGCTCCCGGTGCAGGGTCCGGCAGTGCCCTTCATAGTGTCGGATCACCTCCTGCGGTCGACCCAGTGCCAGGAGGGACTGCATGACGCCCCGGCAGGCTTCCTGGCTGAGCGGGTCCAGCTCCTTCCAGCGCAGGGCGCACTCCAGGGCTTCGGCTTCCAGGCCCTGCTGGTGATGGTGTCGGTGTAGGTCTGCCAGGGCCTTGCGGACCCATCGCTCCACCCGATCGCGGATCTGCAGCGCCCAATCCATGTAGCAGCCTTCCAGGAAGGGCCCCCGGGCCAGATCCAGCACCCTGCGAGCCGCGGCCGGTCTCTCGGGACCCTGGGGAATGGCGGCGGCGCGTTCCAACTCGGCCAGGTCATGCCAGCGGGGCAGCTCGGGGTTCAGGCAGAGTCGGGCGCGAACGCGCTGGACCGGGGCCTGGTCGGAGGTGGACCAACCGCGCAGCGTCCGCCGCAGCGCGGAGGTGGTCCAATACAGGGAGTTGCGGCCGCGGAGGGCGTCTTCGGGCCAGAATTCCTCCAAGATCCGCTCCTCGGGGACCGGACGGGGTTGGACCGCCAGATAGGCGAAGAGGTATTTGACGCGGGGAGAACGCCAGGTCCGTTCCTCGATCACGTCCTCTCCCAGGAAGACTTCCAAGGGCCCCAGGGAGCGGATTCGCAGGACCGGGCGCAGGGGGGTAGCGGACCGGTTCTGGAGTGCCTCGGCGGCTTGCCGACGGACCTCGGGGTCGGGATCGGCGTTCAGGGATTCCAGGCACTCCAAGGAGAGGCAACCTCCGACCTCGGTCAGGAGCGAGCCGACCCGGCGCCGCGCGGACGCCGAGGGAGAGCCGGATTCCAGCCAGCGAGCCAACTCGCCGGGAGATTCACGGACCAGGGGGGCCAGGATCCCCGGCGGTGTATCCGTCTCCAGGAGGGTGGGGAGGAGCCAGGGCAGGTCTTCCCTTCGTTCGGGTTGATTTTCGGGGCGGAGCAGGAGTTCCAGATCTTCTTCCCATTCCGGGGGTTTCGGCAGGCCCAGTGCTACCATGGCCAACCGGGCCCGGGAGAGGGCAGGCGTCAGGTGGAGCCTCCGGGCCACCTGTATGGCCTCCTCCAGAAGGACCCGGGCTTCGGAGTCTCCGACGCGCATCAACAGGATGCCGCCCTTCAGGGCAGCTCGACCGGTTTCAGCGGGGCCCACCTGGCGAGCTTCCTGCAGGGCCGAGTGGACGGCTTCGGAGAGCTGTGGGCGGCAACCATCCTTCAGGGCGACTTCGGCCAGCCCCAACGAGGCGGCCACCTTCTCTCGCGGATTCCCCGAGGCCATGACCCGCCGGAATGCTTGCCCGGCATGCTGGGGGTCCCCGGCATGCAGTAAGGTCTGGGCCAGCCCCAGCAAGGCCTGGGCCCGGGGGAAGAGGCCGGAGCAGTTCGCCCGGGCGGCTTCCAGGCCCGCGAGGAGGATCGGGTCGAAGCGTCCGGGCCAGCGCTCGTCGGGGTCGGAGTGCTGGCCGGCACAGACCGCCAGGTCGGCGACCCGTGAGGCCAGACCGGGCTCTTCGCACATCGCTGCCAAGGCCAGAGGAGGCGCGGGAAAGGGCAGGGCGGGCGCGGGGAGGGCGAAGAGGCGTCGGGTCGCCAGAAGGATGGAACCGGCCTGGATTTCTTCGGTCTCGGGGGACTCCAGGCCCGCCCCCTCCGCCAGCCGTCCCGCCAGGGAGCCGATCTGCTCGAGGTTTTCGACCACGCCTGCGGGTAGCCCCCGCCCCTCCAGGGTGCGCAGCAAGGCCCTCAAGGCCCAGGTAGAAAGCCTGCGCAGGCGTTCTTCGCGGGTCTGGCGTAAGCGCCGGCGCCGGGTTTCGGAGAGGAGCCCCTCGACTCGTTGCAGGAACTGCGTCAGATCAAAGGGCTTGCGCAGATAGTCCGAGACTCCCAGACGCAGTGCTCGCACCGAGTCGGCCTCGCTGGCATAGCCCGTGACGACCAGGCTGGCGGCACCCTGCAGGTGTTCCTGCATTCGGGCCAGGGCTTCCAATCCGTCCAGGCCTTCCATCCGGACATCCAGGATCACCAGATCCAAGGGGTCGCGTTCGGCGGCCTCCACCGCTTCCTGTCCGCGGGAAACGGCGAGGACATGATGGCCTTCGTCCTTCAGGATTTCGGTCAACAGCTCGCGCATCGCGTCGTCGTCTTCCAGGACCAGTATTCGGGCCGGCAGGCTCATCTTGCCTGATTCGTCGTGCGAGACATAAGTTCCCTGTTATCAGGTGGCTTTTGTTTTTAGTGCTGTAGGATCTCGGAGGTTTTTACATCGCGCTCACTTCCCGGCAACAAGCTGGGGCTCATTCCCAGATTCCTCCCGGCTTCGGGAGCCAGGATCGTCTTCGGAGGTGAAGCCGAGATGACCGAACTGGACCTGATCCCTGTTTTCTGTAAGGACGCCCTGCAGCGACGCCTGACCCCCGACCGCTTGCGCCGCCGGCTGACCCGGGTCGACCAGACCTTGGCTCGCCGTCGGGAGGATCTCGAGAAACTCTGCCAGGCCTGGCGCCAACGGAGCTTGACCCGAGCCGAGTTCCAGACCTTGCGCGAGGCCTGGCGTCAGGGCAGGGAAGAACTGGCCAGCCTGGAGAGGTGCCTGGAATATCTGCGTCGCTGGTCGGGTGGGGGGGGAGCCGGAAACCTGCGCCAGGCCTTGCTGGCCTATGACTCCTCCCAACGCTGCTGGAAGCGACATCTCAAATCCATTCTGACCTTGGCTCCGAGCATGTCGTGTAGATTTTGACTCGAGAGGTCACGGAGGATTTGTTCCTGATGGGGAGAACTGGCAGGTGGGAGGCAGCGCGATGGGAGAGTTCACGGTTCCGTTCTTCAGTGGGTGGACCCGCTCGAGGCGGCGCGGTGGGGCCTTGATCCTGGCACTCTTGGTGATTGCCCTGTTGCTGGTCCTGGGGGTGGCGTTCCTGAGTTTCTTGGAGCGGGATTATCGTCTGGCCGGCTGTCAGGAGCGCTCTGAACAGGCCTGGTTCCTGGCCCGGGCCGGGGTGGAATACGCTCTGGCCACCGGTCTGGCCCCGGGAGAGCCGGTCTGCCGTTCCCTCCCTGAAGGCAGTCCCACCCACTCCTTCGAGGTGCAGGTCCACCCCGATGGAACCCTGGTCTCCCGCGGACTGGTCCGTCAGACCTTGTCCTGGTCGGAGCGTCTCCCGGTCTTCGAACGGACGCTGGTCGTCCCCTCGGGTCTCCTGGAGGAAGCCCATGAACCCTTCTTCTGACAGTCCGGTCCCGGGTGGCCGGATGCTTCCCGAACTGCTCCACACCTCTCGCCGCCGACCCTCGCGCTCGTGGGGGAACACCCTTTTCGAGGTCCTGGTGGCCTTGGGTTTGATGGGATTGGTGCTGGCAGCGGTGGGAGAGCTCTCGGTGGCAGCCCGGCACTTCTTCGCCAAGAGCACGGATCAAGGGTTCCATTTCCGGGAGGCCACTCGGGCCTGTTTTCAAATGGGGCGTGAGTTGCGGATGTGCCGGGAACTGTACCATCCGGACCCGGCCGTGCTGGATGGGGGGCAACCCTGGACGACCTCGTCCGAGGGGTCTGCGGTCATCGTCTTCCGGCGTCCTGGTCCCCCACTTCGGGCGGACCAGGTGGTCGGATTCCGTCTGGATGGTTCGCGTCAGGTCCTGGAACGGCTCCTCTATCAGCCGGATTTCTCCGTGGAAGATTCCTCGCAGGCCCGTCTCTTGGAATCTCCCCGCCGCCTGGCCGGTGGGGTCGTAGGGATTTCCTTGTGGAGTCCGGACCCCTCTCAGAGGCACGGTTCGCGCTTCCTGGGGTTGGAGCTGGTTCCGGGGATGGCTTCGGGACCGGAGGCGCGGAAGGAGCTGCCCTTGCGGATTGAGGTCCGGGTGGGGGATCTGTGAAGCGGCCTCGCCCGAGAGGGCTCTCGCTGTTGGAGGTCCTCCTGGCCATCCTGCTGGTCTTCATGGCCGCTTCCTGTCTTTTGGGAGTCTTTGGATCCGGGCAGGGCCTGGCTCTTCGAGGGCGGGAATACTCCATCGCGACGCTGTTGGCGGAAAATCTGATGGAGGAGTTGCTGGCCTGCCCGCTGGAGGACGTCTCGCCGGGAACCGGAGAGCATTCGGAACCTTATCGGGGCTACACCTGGGAGGTGGTGCTTCACGACTT
>JAAZKF010000270.1 GCA_012799975.1 Burkholderiales bacterium | reverse complement strand
GCGAGCCGATTTGACCGCTCCTTCCGCTCTGATGTAAGAGGTCTGTGGGCAGCGGCGCACCGGTGAGCAGGCAACGAAATGCCCCACGTCCTATCTTCGTCCCCGCTTCTATTGCCTCGGTGTTTTCAGGCTCACCCGTCCGCACCTCGAAATGCCACGTGCGCCTCGCCTTGTCGACCACCGGCTCGAGCCAGGCGAGCTTTCCCTTCTTCTTGGACAGCCAGTAACTGGCGATGAGCGGGACGTGCGCTCCAGCCATGGCCGGGTCCGGACTGGGAACCGTCCGCGCCCACAGCCAGGCGATCACCGTCAGCTTGCGCCCCAGGTAGGGCGCCAGGTCCGGCCGACCCTGTTGTCCCCCCCCCGGCCCCCCCGCGGGGGGGGAGATCATCTCGGCCGTGACTTCCACCTTGGGGTACAGGTGCCCGATGCGCTTCTCGGCCTCGTCGCGCATCCACCTGCCGTAGTAGCGCACGTCCTCGGCCAACCCTTCAGCGCCCTTCCACTCGCGCTCGAAGAGCCCCACCTTGGCCCGGGCCTCGGGGTTCACCGGCGGGCGGCCGGCGAACTTGGGCGGGATCTCGATCATGGCCTTGTTGATCAGCACGGCCACCGGGTTCAGGTCGGAAGCGTGGGCCTCCAGTCCCAGGCGCTGGGCCTCCAGCGGCAGCGACCCGCCGCCGGCGAAGGGGTCGTGGAACGCCGGCAGTTTGTGCCGGTTGAAGATTTCCTGGGCCTGGGGGTGGTCGGCGTTCTGGGCGCAGGTGCGGCGCCAGCTCTGCCAGATCTCGGCGCGGGCCCGGTCCAGCACCTCCTCGTTGGTGGTGTTTTCCCACTGCACCAGTTCCTCAATCAGCTTGAACAGGCGCTCGCGCTCCAGTTCGGCGGCGGCCTCGTCCAGGGTCGGGGGCTGGCCCGCATCGTGCCCGGCCTGCTCCTGACCATACTGTTGGGCGCCCCTCGCAGGCTCGGGGCTTGGAAGGGCGCCCCTCGCAGGCTCGGGGCTTTGGGCTTCGCGTGTGCGCTCCCAGGCCTCCAGGTTCTTCTTGTGCCGGGCCACGGCCGCCCGCTTCAGTTTGGGGTCCCCCAGAAGCTCAGGGACATACTCCGACGGGTCGTCCACCATCTGCGCGAAGATGACCGCACGGGCCGCCGCCAGGGGCCGCCTGGCCCACCACAGGTGCAGCGTGCTGGGATGCCCGTGCCGGATGCTCTTCTCCCGGGCGGATGCCTTGTTGATGGCCTCCAGCGGCAGGGCCACCTCGATCAGCTTCTTCCTATGGTGCATCTCCGGCATCTCCGTTCCAGTTCTTATCATTCTGACCGGCAGCCTGGCCAAGCATTGCACACCACGTGTTGGCGGCCTTGCCGGGACGTCTCTATGGCGCGTCTATGGTGCGTCTATGGTGCAGACTATGGTGCGTCTATGGTGCAAACCGGCTTCACGCTTCGCCCCGATCAACCACGGCCCAGCGCGCCCACCTACGCTGGCCCAGCATCTGGACTCGGCCTGTGTCCCGAAGTTCTGTGAGGAGACGTTTGATATGGTCTCTAGAGAGGGCCGGCAGTACCTGCTGCAGTTCATCCATCCTGGCCCCATCTGCCCCGGCCTCGCGCAGATGCTGGACCAGCAATTCCTTGTTCTGTTCTCGGTCCAGGCCCCGTCGCCGGGTATAGACACCGGGCTGTCCCAGGAACCCGTAGAAGCGCCGGCTCAGGAGGTATCGCGTCCCGCGCCCGTGCCCGAGGCGCTCGACCACCCCAAGGTCGCGCAGACGGGCGACGGTGGACCGCAGGTCTGGCGGGATCGGCTGCTCGCGATGGGCCAGGTCCAAGACCAGGAAGTCCTCGGTGGTGAAGCTCTCCAGAGTCTCCTCGCCCACCTTCTCCAGGAACTTGACGAACCTCGGGTCGGTGACCTCTCCACGCAGGGTCAGGAGAACCTGGAACTGGTCCGTGCCGGTGAAATCCGGCAGACCCTTGCCCTGCCGGATGCTCAGCTCGAAGATCCGGTTCATGCCTTGACCCGCGCGGTCCACCAGGCCGCAGCGGGCGAAGGCCTCGGCCAGGCGCCGGTTGCGGGGTGATTGGCGACTCAGGATGTTCGCGGTGGTGACGCCCCAGGGCAGGCCTCCCGGGCTTTCCACCTCCAACCGGCGCGCGTACTGCCGGACGAAGACGCTGCCCGGCAACTGGTAGTTGCGATGGCTGACGGCGTTGAGCAGGGCCTCGCGCACCACCTGCTCGTCGAAGGTTCGCAGGGATCGCATGAACAGGCCATCCTGGTAGTGCTGCAGGTCGTTCCGCTGGTTGATGCGGCTCCACAACCGGTCGTGGAAGGTGAAGAATCCCTGCCTGAACTCCTCGCGATCCTGGGCCGGGCCGGCGGCCTCAGAGGAGCGGTACTCGAAGATGACCTCGCTCTGAGCGAGAAAGCGTCCCAGCGCCGGTCGGGTGCCGAAGAGGATCAGGGACGCGTAGGTCAGGCCCTCTTCCCCCAGGAGTTCCAGGTCCCGGAGCAGTTGCTCGTGGCTCAGGGTCCCCAGCGAGAAGTTTCCAGACTTCTTGATCCAGCGCCGGCGGAAGTCCTCGATCGCCTCGGGGTCCAGATCGCCGAGCCCGGCTCGGGGGCAGACATCGGCCGAAAAGTCGTGACCGGACTCAGCGAAGATGGAGGCGAGCTGGGCAGGTGTCAGGGGAACCACGCTCTCTCCAAGTCGGCCCCAGTGCATTCCGTCAAACTGGACGGGCAGGCCAATCGGGCGGGCGGGAACCTCGAAGATCAGGACACGCCCGTCGGGGTGGGCGATCTCGCGTAAGCGGACATCCAAGCGCAGACCCTGGATCAGGCCCAACCGAGTTCGCTCCAGGTTCTGGAAGGCTTCGGTCCCGACCACTTTTCGTGGCCGCTTGTCCGTCACGCCCAGGACCAGCCGCCCACCTCCGCTGTTGGCCAGAGCGCAACAGTACCTGCCCGCCTCGTCAAACTCAAAGGAACGCCGGGCCTGCTTGAACTCCAGGTTCTCGTCCTCCGGGGCGGCGAGAAGGTCCCGAATCATCTCGAGGTTACTCACCTCGGTGCCTCCCCCCGGGCCAAGAGGTCTGCGAAGTCGTAGTTGACGCTGGCTGCGGCAAAGTCGGGCTCGCGCTGGAAGGGGGTGCGCACGTAGAGGACCCGGTGTGAGGTGTCGGACAGGAACTCGACGAGGGCTAGGATGAAGTCCTCGGGCTTGTTCAGGCTGTAAAGGATCTCGTTGCGGGTGACCGTCAGGGTCTTCGCTCCCGCCACCCGGCCCTTCACTTCAATGAAGCGCAGGCGGCCGGTCTGCGGGTCCCGGGACTCGATGTCGTAACCCAGCTTCTCAAACTCGCGGTCGGTGGGCTCGAAGCCCAGATTCCTCTCCACCTCCATCACGACCGCCCGGGCTCGCGCAGCGGATCCTTGAGTATCGGCGACGGTGGCCACGGAGGCGGAAGGGACCGGGCCGTTCAGCCTGGCCAGCAGGCCCGCGGGCACCACCACCAAGCCGCCCTGCAGGACCGGTGGTAGGGCGGAAATTTGGGCTTCTTGGTCCAGTTGGGCCATGCGCTTGTAGAGCCGGGCCTGCAGCTCGTCGGCACGGCGGCGGGCCTCCTGGGAGTTCAGGCGGGCGTTGGCCTTGCCGGCCCTCTCCTGGGCTTTCAGGTCCTCGGCCCGGTGGTCCCAGTAGCCGATCTCCTTGGTCAGGCGGTCCTTCACCGCGGCCCGGGTCTTGTCCACCCAGGCCAGCCGGCGCTCGCGAACCTCCCGCAGGTGTGCGGGCACCACGGTGGCGATGGCGTGGGCCATGGCCTGGCGCTCCAGGTCCCGGGTGATCCACGCGCATTCTGGCAAGGCCAGCAGGCCATCTACGTCGGCCTCACCCGGCTTCAGTGGGCGGTAGTCCAGATAGGGGGCGTAGTGCAGGTGCCGGGCGCCGCCCTCCTCGGTCAGTTCCACATACAGCATCTGGCGCGAGACCACCCGCCGCTCCGTTGATTGCGCGCCGCTATCGCGCCGCGCGGAGGTGGGGACCGTGCTGGCATCCTGCAGGGAGTGCTCCAGGTAGAACAGCACCCGGGGCTTCTCTCCGGGGTCGGCTTCGTCTACCAGGATGGTCCCCCGGCGCAAGAGGTCGCGGTTGCGTTCCAGGGTCAGGTCCAGCACGGCGTCCAGCAGAGGGTGGCCGGGGCAGATGAAGGCCGCCAGGGCCTGGCCCGGCGGGGTTAGAAACGCCTTGTCGAAAGCGATCCGCTCGTAGCGGGACAGGACCGGCTCGCCCACCCCCAGTTGGCGGTCCCGGTTGCGCACCGGGGCCGGGACGTGGCTGACCTCGTAGCGGCCGGCTTCGCGCTTGCGGGCGTTGCCCCCCAGCAGGCGGAAGGCCTCCAGGAAGAAGGATTCCACGTAGTGGGGCTGCAGGCGCCGGGCCTCGGCGCGTTCCATGTCCTCGCGCACCCGGGCCACCCGGCTGGCGTCCATGACCTCGTGCACCAGGGCGCGCTCCTGCATCAGGGCCACCAGTTGCTCGCGGTCCACGGCCTGGGCCACGGCCTTCTCCAGGCGGGCCCGGACCTCAGGGTTGTCGCCGTAGCGGATGGCTTCCATCAGCAGCTCGCGCAGGGGCTTCCCCTCGAACTGCAGCTTGCCCAGCACGTCGAAGACCTGCCCGCCCAGGGCCTCGCGGGCCTGTTCCAGTTTCTCCAGCAGCCGGCAGTAGACGTCGCCCTCGCGAGTCTCGTTGGCCACCAGGTTCCACAGGTGGCAGACCTCGGTCTGGCCGATGCGGTGGATGCGGCCGAAGCGCTGCTCCAGGCGATTCGGGTTCCAGGGCAGGTCGTAGTTCACCATCAGATGGGCTCGCTGGAGGTTTATGCCCTCGCCGGCAGCATCGGTGGCGATCAGGACCTGGACCTCGGGGTCGTGCTTGAAGGATTCCTGGGCCTTCAGGCGGTCCTCTCGACCCATCCCTCCGTGGATGACCACCACCGACTCGGGCCGGCCCAGGTAGGTGCCGACCTTGCCCGCCAGATAGTTCAGGGTATCCCGATGCTCGGTGAAGACGACCAGCTTCTGGTGGGGAGAGGGTTTGGGGGGCGGGATCGAGCCCGAGCCATAGGGCTTTTCCCCCTCCGCCACGCCGGCCACGGCGGCTGGGGTGAAGACCTCTGCCAACAGGCCAGACAATTCGCGCCACTTGCGGTCCTCGCCGCTGCGCCGCACCGCCTGGGCCAGGGCCTCCAGGTGGGCCAGGGTGCCCAACTCGGCCTTCAACTCGACCGTGGTCCGGGCGGCGGTGGCCTGGTCCAGGACCTCCTCTTCGACGGCCTCCACCTCGATGTCCGGGGCGTCCTCCAGGTCGTCCAGGTCGTCGGCGTCCAGCAGCAGGGTCGGGACATCCGCCAATCCCGGTGTGGTGAACCCGCCGCCAGGCGGGTTCATGCCCCGTTGCATCAGTTCCAGTTCGCGCAGGCGGCTCTCCAGGCGCTCGCGCCGACGGCGCAGGGACTGGAAGATGGCCTCCGGGGACGAAGCCAGGCGCCGTTGCAGGACGGTCAGGGCGAAGCCGACCGTGCCGGCCCGCTTGTCGTTCTGAAGCGCCTCAGCGCGGTTGAATTCTTCCCGGACATACGAGGTCACCTCGTTGTAGAGGTGGGCCTCCGCGTCCGAGAGCTTGTAGGGCACCGAGTGGGCGATGCGCTCGGGGAAGAGCGGTCGGCCGTCGAACTTCAGCAGGTTCTCCTTGACCATCCTGCGCATCAGGTCGCTGACTTCGACCTGGTGGACCCCATCCCGGAAGCGGCCCTCGAAGCGATCGCCGTCCAGAAGGGCAAGGAAGAGCTGGAAGTCCTCCTCCTTGCCGTTGTGGGGAGTGGCCGTCATGAGGAGGAAGTGCCGGGTCAGGCCCGACAGTAGCTGGGCCAGGCGGTAGCGCTTGGTATACTTCACCTCGCCGCCGAAGAAGGTGGCCGACAGTTTGTGGGCCTCGTCGCAGACCACCAGGTCCCAGCTCAGGCCTTCGGCGGAGCCCCCCTCCGGGGGGCAGAGGGCTTGAAGCTTCCTCTGGACCTCCTCGTTCCTGGACAGCTTGTCCAGGCGGGCGATGACCAGGTTGTTCTCGATGAACCAGTTGCCCGTGCGGGCGGCCTCCAGTTTGTCGTTGGTCAGAATCTCGAACGGCAGTTGGAAGCGGCGGGACAGTTCGTCCTGCCACTGCTCGGCCAGGCTGCCGGGGCAGACCACCAGGCAGCGCACCAGATCGCCCCGGGCGATCAGCTCTTTGATGAGGAGGCCAGCCATGATGGTCTTGCCCGCGCCGGGGTCGTCGGCCAGCAGGTAGCGCAGGGGCTGGCGGGGGAGCATCGCCTCGTAGACCGCGGTGATCTGGTGCGGGAGGGGCTCGACCAGGGAGGTGTGCACGGCCAGGACCGGGTCGAAGAGGTGGGCCAGGCGGATGCGGTTGGCCTCGGACACCAACCGGAAGAGGTGGCCGTCGCCGTCGAAGCTCCAGGGGCGTCCCTCCTGGACGATCTCCAGGCGGGGCTCATCGTGCCGGAAGAGCAGCTCGTTGGCCGGCTTTCCGGTGGCGTCCTTGTAGGTCAGTTCCAGGGTATCAGAACCATACCACTGGATGTTCACGACCGTGACCAGCCCGGCAGGCACGACGCCGCGGACGGCTGCGTTAGGTTGGAGGTCTTCTAGACGAATCACTACCCAAGAGCTTCCTTCACTTGCCTCCGCCCCGGACGGCCCCGACTGAGAAGCGCAGGGCGCAGCGTAGGTGCCACCGGAGAGGTGGCCCCCTTCGTCACCATCATCCCGCGTCCCCCTGACAGGCGCTGTCAGGTCTCTGTGCTGCGCCAGGTCGGGAAGAGGGTGAGGTGAAGGTTGTTGGTGCTGATGAGATGGATAGGCGGCGGATTCAGGGATAACCTACCGGGCGAATTTACGCTCACGGCTGCTCGGTCGTGGAAGCGGCGTTTGGTGGATTGAGCCAAACGGCCTCGGGCAGTTGGGTGACCCGAGGTGGTCCGCCGATGAACCTGCTCGGGTTGGTGGTGTAGGCCTATCAGCAGCCTTTGGCGCG
Source organism: Burkholderiales bacterium (assembly GCA_012799975.1). Lineage (GTDB taxonomy): Bacteria > Vulcanimicrobiota > Xenobia > Xenobiales > Xenobiaceae > Xenobium. The sequence goes on along the minus strand of JAAZKF010000270.1, from coordinate 1,780 downwards.
AGGAGAGGACCTCGCTGGCACGGCCGTAGTGGACGGTCTCAGGGGTTAGATAGACCATGAAGGCCATCCTCAAATATGGCTGGCCGGCACGGATCTTCGTGGACAACGCCTGGGTGTACTCGGGCACGACGATGGACCTGGCCTGCTCGACGATCGGCATCCAGAAGATCCATTCCACGGCACGGTACCCCGTCTCGCGCGGCAAGCAGGAAAGGTTCTTCCGGACCCTTCGCGACCAGTTGGTTCGGGAAGTTGAGAACCTGGAACCCCTGGAACTCCGGAAACTTAACCGGCTGCTCCAGGCCTGGCTGAGCCAGTATCACTCGGCTCGCCACTCCAGGACGCACGAGACCCCGGAGCAACGATACTCGTTCCGCACGTTCCGCCCCGTCGCCCCGGATGCCCTGGAGCAGGCCTTCTGGCAGTGGACCACGCGGGCGGTCAGCACGACCGGGGAAATCAAACTCTTCGGCAACGTGTACCGTGTGGACCTGAGCTTCGCGGGCCGCGCCAAGATGGTGCTCCGCTACGACCCCTTCGACATGGGCCGGCTCATCCTGTGGGAGAACGGCCGCAAGGTAGCCGTAGCAACCCCCGAGCGCCTGGTATGTGTCACGCGACCCGGCCACCCGACCCCTACCAGATACCAGCAGTCCGACGTGGCGCGGCGCTATCTGGACGACTTGGAACGCGCTCATAAAGCCCGCCTGGACCAGGAACTAAACCGCACCCACTACCGCCCCATCCAGAAGCCGAGCCAGGAGGAGACCCCCGAATGAGTACCATCGTCCTGAACCGTTTCAACCTTAAGCGGGAGCCCTTCTCAGCGGAGATCGAGCCGCATGCGCTGTTCAGCTCCCAAGGATTCCAGCAGGGCCGGCTGCGCCTGGAAGAGGCGGTGCATCGCCGCGGCCTGGCCCTGGTCGCCGGCGAGCCTGGCTCCGGGAAGACCGCCCTGGTACGGAGCCTGCTGACCAGGCTCGATTCCAGCAGCTTCCGGATGCTCTATGGCGCCGTGCCGGTGGCCAAGAACTCTCTGCATGCCCCAATAGAAGGCCTGCTGCTCGACCTGGGAGAGAAGGTCCCATTCAACAACGCCCCCCGGGCTCTGGCCCTCCTGCGCGAATCCTTACGCCGACAGGACTCCCAGGGCCGCCGTCCCGTGCTGGTCCTGGATGACGCCCACCATCTTGGCGAGGCCGGGTGGCTGGGGCTCAAAACCCTGACGAATTGCGAGATGGATTCGCGGATGCCGTTCACGATGCTACTGCTCGGGGCAGGTTGCGAGCGGCTCCTCTTCTCCCGCGAGGTCGCCAGGGATCTGCACCGGCGAGCCAACGGCCTTCCGAGGAAGATCAACCAGTTGGCTTACAACTGCCTGACTGCGGCCGCCCTCGAAGGTAAAGAACTCGTCGACCAGCCCTGCCTGGAGCAGGCCACGAGCGAACTGGCCTTCGGCACCACGGAGGCGCGCTGATCGGCGCCCCGTAGTCCAGGCCGACAGCCCTGGAAAGCTCCTCCGGACCGCCCGGGGGAACCTTCATCATCTCCCTGCCACCGCTCAAGGACGGCCATCAAACGTGGGCACGATGCGGCCACAGAATTTGAACGGCAACAACCTGGACCTGAAGGCCCCTGGCGCTGAATTCGACGCGTCTGCATACAAGTTCCGGGCCATCGTCACCAACCTTCTGGACTGGGACGGCGACCGGGTGATCCGCTGGCATCGCGAACGCTGCGGCAGAAGCGAGCAGGTCCACGATGTCCTGAAGAACGAGTT
>JAAZKF010000269.1 GCA_012799975.1 Burkholderiales bacterium | reverse complement strand
CCGGCTCTACTTCCAATGCGGCCGAAGGCACCGGCATCTCTTCCACTGGGGCAGGAGGAACCGGCTCTACTTCCAATGCGGCCGAAGGCACCGGCATCTCTTCCACTGGGGCAGGAGGAACCGGCCCTGCTTCCAGCGCGGCCGAAGGCACCGGCATCTCTTCCACTGGGGCAGGAGGAACCGGCTCTACTTCCAATGCGGTTGGAGGCACCGGTTCTGCTTCCAACGCGGCCGAAGGCATGCTTGGAGCAGGTCCCTCTTCCTGGACCGGCGGCTCGCCAGACTCGGCGACCTGAGGCGAGGGGATCCTTTCTGGTGCCGGAGTCATCTGCGGTGCAGGAATCCTCTCGGGCGCAGGAGTCATGGATGGTGTGACAGCCTCCGCGCCCGACAAGGCCTTCCTTCCCCGCATGGCCGGAGGCGGAGTGCCCGGCCGTATCTTGGCCGGCGTTGGCGGTTTGGGCGGCGTCTCCGGGGACGGAGGCTGGGGAGACTGCTCGCGATCCAAGGCCTCCTTCTCGGCACGCATCCGCGCGATCCGGTCGGCCAGGGTCCCGGCAGCTGATGGCGGACGCCCCGTAGGAGTAGCGACCTGGGCCTGGGGCAGCTCCAGCAACACCTCCTCCGCCCGCACGCTGGGGCGGCGGGACTTCTGGGCGCCCGGAGAGCGCAGTCCCTGAAGCAAGGAGCCTCCGGAGAAGGTCAATCCCCCCTTGGCTCCAGCAAACCTGGAGGCGATCGGACCGGACTTCTTCTCGACCGAAACCTGGGAGTCCCGAGTTTCCAGCTTCTTCTGCCGGACCTCACGAACCTTGTCTCCATCCACCTCCAACAGGGGGGCCCAGGGCAGAATCTCCGGGTCGGGAGCCTCCACGACCTGCTCGCGAATCTGCTCCAATCGATCCGGACTTTCCATGAAAAGGACTGGCGGCGGAACCTGAAGTTCTCCACGCGGTGTCTGAACCGGCATCAAAGTTCGCAGGACCGGGGGCCGCGGAGGTACGGGTACTTCCGCGGCCTTCGGGGGGGGCGGTTCCGAACCAGAATCTCTTCCAGAAGGCGCCAAATCGCGAGGCGTGGCAGTGGCCTCCTCCGGTGGGGGCACGACGTGATCCAAGCCTTGGGGTGGGAACTCTGAAGCCGGCTCCTCGCGCACCGGAAGGGGTGCCTCTACCACAGCGGCAACGGGTTCCTCGACCGGAAGCGGCTGTTGAGCGACTTCCGGAATCTCCGGCACGTTCTCCTCGACGCTTTCCTTCGGAGGCTCCTCCGCAGGCAGGCGCCGGCGCAGAATTCTCTTGCCTCCCAGAACCGGTTTTTCTCCACCGGGCAGACCCAGTCCCGGTTTCATCAGGCCCGGCCTGGGGCCCGTCCCACCGCGTCCCAGAACCGGCTTCTGGGTTCCGGCGGCGACCAGCCCTGGCTTGTCCTTGGCGCCGACTTTCCGGGTCAGCCCCCGAGAGCCAGCCCCCTCTTTGCGGACCAGACCCTTGCGAACACGCTCTTCCGCTTCGGGCGCAGCATCCGGGGACTCCAGTCCTTTTCGACGCTTCTTACCGACCTGGAGCGAGTCTCCAGGGGAAGACTTCCCGCCGCGCTTGGAACGCGGGGATTCGGGAGTCGAAGCCGGCTGTGCAGGAGCCGCAAAGTCCCCCGGATCCGGCACCAAGGGAGCACCGAGATTGGTCAGTTCGCGACAGGCCGTCGGATTGGTGGGGTCCAAGGCCAGGACGCGTTGATAGAGCTTGACTGCGCGAGGATGATCCTCAAGCTGCTGCCATGAATGCGCTGCGGCCAGGTAGTGCTTGACGGCCTCCGCCGAAATCCCCTGCGCCTGGTAGAGCTCTCCAAGACGTTCCTTGGCGGAGTTCTCCTGGGGGTTGATGGTCAGGATCTTGTTGAAGGCCAGGATGGCGTCGCGGAACTGCCCTTTCTTCTGGCAGACATCCCCCAGGGCCAACAAGGCCTCCTCGTGATTGAGGTCGTGACGGAGGATCGCGCGGAATTCCTGCTCGGCCTCGTTGAAGCGGCCCAAGGAGAGGAAGAGCTTGCCGAGGGTGAAGAAGACGCCGGGATCGTCGGGTATGATCACCTTCATGCGCCTGTAGGCCTCGGCCGCCTTTTCGATCTGGCCCTTCTCCTGGAAGGCTACAGCCACCCGGCGATACTGGGCAGCTCCCTCCTCAATGTGCCCATGGCTGACGAACATCTCCGCCAGTTCAAGCCCGATCTCCAAATTTTCCGGATCGGACTCCTGGGCGTTCTTCAACAACAAGATCGACTGGTCACCCTGGCCCAGCTCGATATACAGTCGGGCCAGCTCGCGTGAACGACGGACTACCTCGGCATTGTCCCCCTTCTTGCGGAGGATCTGGATGACCCGCATCCGAGCGACATCCGACTCGGGTTCCAAGCGCTGGATCCAGCCGGCGACCTCAATCGCGGAATCCAGTTCCGAGCGTGCCTCGAGAATGTCCATCAGCTGGAAGTGGGTCTGAATGACCGACTTGAGCATCCCACGAACCGCATACGCATGCGCTAATCTCTCGCATGCCTTGGCGTTCTCAGGATCAAGCTCCAAGACCCTCTTGAGCTTTTCCAGGGCGGCATCCCAGTCGCGCTCCTCGATCAGCGACTCGGCCTCCCGCATCAAATCCCGGACGTCATCGGCCACTTGCGTTCACACCACTTTCTGGGGCCCTGTGGCACGCGCTGCCACAGGGTCACAAGACGAATCCCCGACTGCCCCTCCCGAATCCGGAAGGGGCTTGAGAAAACCCGCCTTTTCGACACACCGGGTAGATGCCAGGACGCGCCCCCCGAACCCGAGCCCCGTCCAGCCCGGGTTCCATCAATAGACCGTCCGCGTCCAGGGCCCTGCCCTCCGGGGACGGCTCTGCCCTTGCGCCGAGAAGACAGGCTTTGACCTTCAGACTGTTCGGTTCCCCAGGACCGACCTCCTCCCCTGCGAGGAGCGAGCAGGAAGCAGAGTTCCCGCACACCTCATAAGGGCCACAAAAGTGCGGGAGGGTGGTGCCGAAGCACCACCCTCCCGGGAAGTAGCCTGAGTAAGTACTACTTCATGATGTGCGGAGTCATCATCAAGATCACTTCGTTGCGATCCGCCGAATCGGTCACCGAACGGAACAGGGGACCGAAAATCGGGAGGTCACCCAGAAGCGGAATCTTGCTGACACTGTGGCGCTGGCTCTCGGAGATGAGGCCGCCCAGCACGATCGTGTCCCCATCCTTTACGCGCATGGTCGAAGAGACGGTACGGACCGTCGTCCGCGGGTACTGGTTGTTCACGAGGTCCACCAGGTTGGAAACCTCCGGCTTGACTTCAGCCACAATGTAGCCATCCGCCTTCACCTGGGGCTTCACGTCCAGGGTGACACCGATGTTGACGTAGGTCACCTGGAACTGACCGGCACGCGGGTCAAAGAACACGATGGGGAACTTGTCTCCGACGTGGATCTTCGCCTCACCGCCCGACTGAGTCGCCACCCTCGGAGAGGCCAGAATCTTGGCTTCGCCGTTGGTGATCATGAAGGCCAGGGTCGTCTGGATCACAAAGGGCGTGCGCCCGAAGGGTCCGATGGCCAAGCCGGTCATCTCTTCCAGTTGGACCTGGTCGTTGGTGATCCAGGTCACTCCCGGCGGCGCCGGCGGTATCGCCGGAACGATCTCGCCGAACGTAGTCTGGAAGGAACCCGGCGCGCTGGGGGAACCCCAGGTGATACCGAGGTTCTTTCCACCACTCTCGGTCAGGTCTACGACCTTGACGTCGAGCATGACCTGGTCTTGCGGGCGATCGATGGTTGCAAGCAGTTCCTGCAAAGCTTCGATCGAGGCATCCGAGCCCTCGACGATCAGCAGGTTGAGCCGATCGTCTGTGTTGTACTCCAGGTCGGGAACCAGGGTCTTGGCCAGCGCCTGGACCTGACGCAGTTCGCCGTACTTGATGGGGATGAACTCACGGCGCGGTGCAGGCGGAGGTTCGGGAACCTGATCCAGACCGGGAATCGCAGCCTTGATCTGGCGCAGTTCGTCCCTAGTCGCCTTGGCGAAGAAGCCGTTCAGGGTCGGGTGCTGGGTAAACTCCACGTCCGGATACTGCACCTTCAGGAAATCGACCACCTTGGCGGCCGGAGCCACTTCCAGCAGGAATTCCTGGGAGATCAGGTTGCGGCGGGAGACGGCCGACTTGGTTCGCGGGGTGAGGATATCATCGGCAATCTGGGCCAGCTTCTCAGGGCTGGCCACCACGATGGTGCCGTCCACGATCTTGTAACTGTAGTCGTTCTCCTGCATCTTCAGGATCAAGGCCAAGGCGCCTTCGGGCTGGACCTTGTTCAGAGTGACGGTAACAGTCCCCATGACATCGGGTGCAACAAAGACGTTCCGACCCATCTCCTGGGCCAGGGCCTTGACAACGAAGACCAGGTCTGCATTGACGAAATCGATGGAAACGGTCTTGGGGGGCGGCGCAGGGCGGGGACGAGGACGCTGGGCCCGCAAGGCCGAGGCCGAAGAAGTCGGCGTCCGGGTCACGGACGCAGGAGCTGCGGGACGAGACTGCACCTTGGCCTGGGGAGCAGGCTTCGGAGCGGGCGCGGTCTGGGCCACCGGCTTCTGAGCGGGAACCGGACGAGTGGCTTCCACAGTCGTCGCCGCCGGGGCTTCCGTGACTTTCGCCTCGGCGATCTGCGATGTGGAAACGGCCACCGTCAGGCCACGCCGCTCAGGCGCAGGGCTGACCTGGAGTTGCGGCTGCGAGATCACGTCCAGATAGACGCGAACCGTATCCGGTGTGTGCTGGGCCAGGCGAACCTTTTCGAGCAGGCCCCGGTTGACATTCGTCTGGGCGCTGATGCCACTTCCGAGAACCGCCGGCCACACGTCGATGACTACCATCTGCCGCGGCTCAGTGAGCCGCTTGGAACGGAAACTCACCGGGGCCGTGGCCTGGACGTCCACCTTCAGCGTCCCAGTGCCGTCGGTGATCTTGACTCCACTCACGGTCGCGCTGGCAGCCTGGGCCGTCGTGGTCGCAGGCAGCAACAGTCCTACGGCCAGAAGGCACGCGAGCAGAAGCTTCCAGCTTCTAGGCTTCGACAAGAGCATTGGTTTTTACCCACCTCCTATTGGCCATCATTCTGGGTGAGGAGCCAGCAACTGGTCTGCGCTGAGGGCGCCTTCCGGCAGCCGACTGCCTCTGATTCCACGAGGGTCGATTCCGTCCGTAGCACTGATCACCACCTTCCGCCGTCGAAGGGGCTGGCCGCGCGGAGGCCCCGTTCCGGGACCGTCCCAGGGATTCCCCGGGCCTCGAGGCCTGGCTGGCCGCTGTCTTCTCGCTCGGACGGGCACCCTCGTAGCCCGACCGTGCGTTTCACCAGTTCTGCCCGATACCGGACTTCGTCCAGAGGGGGCACTGGCACCTGCCGTGTGGTTGATGGGCCGGCCAATGGCACCGACGTCCACCCGGCAGATTCTGCCTTGACTTTTCCTAGGGGCGCCGACTCTCCGCCTGGCGGGGCAGACCATCGGGGCCGAACTGTTCCTGCTCCAAAGGCAAGGTCATCTTCTGGCCCTTCCAGGCCAGGACCACGCCCTTCGGACTGATCGAGGCGATCCGGAAGGGATCGACCTTCTGACCAACAGCGACGATCAAAGAGCCGTCCGGACCGGTCAGGATGGCGCGGTACCCGGACCCGGAACGGAGCAGACCGGTCACCACGAGGTCCGGTTTGGGCATGACGGGAGCCTTGGGCTTTTTCAAGGCCGCAAAGGAATCCACAGTCATCGGTGTGGCTGCAGCTGCACCAGCATCCCCCGCTGCCGCGGTCGCCGCCGCAGTGGCTTGGGGCTGGATATCCACCGGAGCCACACTGCCCTGCAACGGGTTGATGAACGGGTCACGGACCCGACCAACCTTGCGGACTTCTGGAGCACGACGCTCGGGAGTCGGAGGAGTCACTTCCGGAGTCTCCGGCTGCTGAGCCATCTCCTCCGCGGTGACCTGGACCTCCCCGCTCACCGCGGGCGGCGTGCCGGAATCGGTGGTCCCGGGCTCTTCCTTAGCACCCCCTCCTCCTCCGCCGCAAGCCGCGCACAGTGCCAGGGTTACCACCAGCGCCAAGGCCGCACTGCCGCGACGCAACCTGGTAGCAATCTCGGGCAGGTTCATCATCATCATCTAACCTCCCTGCCGCATGTAGGCGGTGATGGGGATCGTGATCGTCAGCGTGGGGCTGCCGACCGAGGTCTTATTATCGCCGGGGGTCAAGGCGATCTTGTCGATCGTCACCAAACGCTCCAGTTTCAAAGCTCCCAACTGATACAGGAAGTCGATCAGGGTAGCGTACTTGCCCCGCATGCTCATGTTGAAGACACGAGTCGGGAAGGACTTCAAGGCATCCGGAGTAGTATCAGCCCCTTCCGCCGCTTCCTCGGGCGCCGTTCCGCCCGGGGAGGAGGAAGTCAGGGCCCCCGGCTGGATGTTGACGATGTCGAAGGTGGGATCCGACATGCGAACCCGCTCTTCCAACATCACCCTCTCGATCTGCTTGATGTAGTTGGCCACAAAGAGCTCAGGCTTCTCGGCCACCAGGTCCGTCTGCACGACCTGGCGAAGCTGCTCTTCCAGATCCGCCTTCTCGCGCGTCAGGACCGGCAGGGCCTTGACCAGATCGCGGTTCTTCTCCAGTTTTTCCTGCAATTCCGCCTTCTGCTGCTTGACAGTAGCCAGTTCATTATGCTTGTGCTGCCAATCCAGAAGCCAGAAGCCGACTGCGATCAAGGCGATGATCAACATGGCCAGGATGATCTTCATAGGGGTGGTGAGCGTCATCTTTCCTCCTAGGTTCCCGGAGCGGCAGGCTCTCCAGCGGCAGGCGGAGCTTCAGCTTCAGCTCCTCCTTCGGCTGGAACTCCGTCCGCCTCTGCGGACGACTCGCCACCCGCAGGCACTTCTTCTACCAGGCCAGCGGCCTGGTCGGGATCGTAGCGGGCCTCGATCTGGAAGGTGAAACCGATCAGGTTACCATCCAGAAGCTTGACCTGGCCGGTCGACCCGAGGGATGCGTCGTTGAAGATCTTGGACTGGTGGATCTTCTCTAACAGGGAAGAGATGGTGGCCAGTGGATGATTCGCCCCCATCTGGGCCGCTGTCCCACTCATGGTGATGGAGCGGGTCCCAGGCTCGATAGCCAGACTATCGACCCACACGTTGGCGGGCAGCACGCGCCCCACCTCAGCGAGGAGATTGCCATAACGGACCGGATCGTAGACCAGGCCCTCGATCACCTTGATTTCCGCCTTGATCTTGGCAATATCCGCTTTGAGGTCCTCGATTTGGGGCAGGCTGTTCTCGATGTCCTTGATCTCGGACTCGATCCCAGCGACCTCTTGCTTCTCCTTCTCGATGTTGCTTTGGAGCTTGGACCCGTAGATGACGAAGCCTACCGTGCAGATGATGATGATCACCGCCAAGAACCCAAACATGGGGTCAAAGGTGAATCTCTTGCGTTCGGTAGGCAGCAGGTCGACCTTGATGGTCATGGTACCTCCTCCTGGACCGTGGGGTGGTTCAAATTGCTCAGGATGCGCACGGAACCTCCTTATTCACTTCGAAGCGCCAGCCCGGTCACCACCATGGCCATCGGCGCCAGAGCCTCAAGATCGTCTGGCAGGATTCCCTGAACATTCTGGATGGAGATATTGCGGAACGGATTGGCGATCTGACAGTCTATGCTCAACTCACTGGAGATGAAGATATCGATATTCTTGAACTTGGCCGTCCCTCCAGAGAGGATCACCAGATCGACCGACTCGCCCCGGAAACGATTGCGATAGTAATCGAAAGAGCGCTGAATCTCGGTTACCAGTTCGGTCAAGACAGGAATGATGACGTTGAAGATCCGCATCGTGGTGGGAGCGACGGGAGTCGCATCCTTCTCGACGCGGATCACACCCTTCTCCTTCTTTATCTTCTCAGCCTCTTCGAAGGAGAGGTTGAGGGATTGCCCGATCGCCTTGGTGAAGTTGTTCCCCGCTACGGTGATGGTGCGATTGTGTCGCAGGGTTCCATCATTGAAGATATTGATGCTGCTGGAGGAAGCCCCCAGGTTGATGAGTGCTATGGTCTGACGAAGGGCCTCGGGATCCACCCCGCGGGCCAGGGCCCGCAAGAGCGCGAACGGCTCGAGGTCGATCGCCTCGGCGGTCGCCTGGGCCAGGGTGACGACCTCACGGGTATTCTTGACCATCTCGTTGGGCGCTGCGACGAGGAGGACCTCCATCATCTTGTCCTCTCCGCCCGCATCCCCGGGAAGGATCCGACCCGTGATCTGAGCCTCAGCTACCGAATACGGCAGATAACGCCCCGCCTCGAACTTGATCGCGTGTTGCAACTCCTTTTCGGTCATCTGTGTCATGCTGATGGGGCGAATGACCACCGACTGCCCCGAGACGGCGCTGACCAGACGGGTTGCCGTGATCCCCTGATCCTGCATCAACTGATGAATCGTCTCGCCCAGGACCCGGGCATCGACGATGGAACCGTCCTTGATCGTCATGGGAGGGGTCGGACACGAGGCGAATCGGGAACAGGCATACCCACTGGGCGTCTTGGTGACCTGCGCGATCTTGATCGTGCTGCTCCCGATATCGAGACCAGCAATCTCTTCCTTGTGCCCGAACCAACGCTTCAGGATATTCATCTACCTGGGTTCACCTCCTCTCCTACGACTGGACGGGCTTCGCAGCCAACCATGAGCCCATCCATTCTGAAACCGCTCCCAGCAACCTGCCTGCGCTCCAGAAGAGCTCCAACTGGTTGCTTCAGGCCACCATCCTGATGTCAGACCCTCCTATAACGCCAGGGTTTGAAAAACCTCACGGTGCCTTACGAGATCCGGTCTTTCGAGCCCTTGTTTGAAAACCCTTTCGATTGCACAGGCCCCCTCCCGAACAGCAGATTTCCTGGAAACACGGGCTTACGGCGAGGTAAAGAGGGGAATATGTTCGTTCGTGTCCATTCCCAAGGGAGAAACAATAACCTGCACCAGCTGCCGGTTTCCCATCCATCTCAAAACTGCTACTTGCGGAACAGTCCCGCTGCTCCGGAATATTGGGGAAATCCTTCGGCGACGAGGTCCCCGAGGACCAGGTGGTGGCTGCCCTGGCAGAAGAGGGTGTAATCCTTGCCATCCGCCGCAAGCTCCAGTCCGTACTCCGAGTTGTTGGACGGACAGAAGACCTGTTGGACGTATTTGTCCTCCATCAGCTTTTTCAACGAATCCGGATACTGCTTGTACTGGGTATTGTAGTTTTCCATGGCCGAAGCTATGGCTCGCAACGAATGCTCACAGGAAGCCAGTTGTCCCTGATGCTTGGAACGCACCATATTGGGAAGAAGGAGTGCCAAAAGAATCCCGATGATGACGATGACTACCATGATTTCGATCAATGTAAAACCAGACTCTCTGAGTCTCCGCATTTTTCTCACCTCACTCTCCGACCCTTGGTGTTTCTCAAGAATGATTCAACCTTCGCGAGGTCCAGCGGGCATGCCTGCCAGCGGACAAGATCCTGACCAACGAGAGGAACCGGCTTTAAAACCATGCGCCGAGGTACTCGGGCCAGGTCAGGAGGAAATCGAAGATGCGGTGTCCCCACAGTGCAGTCAGGAAGGCTGCAACCGCCATGAAGGTCCCCAGCGGGACGGGGTCCTTCCCTCGCCGACGGCGCAGCAGCATCATCGGCAAGGCCACCACCGCCCCCAGTATGAAGCTCAAGAAATAGGCTATCAAGGCCATATTCCATCCCAGGAAGGCACCGATCATGGCGGCCAGTTTGATGTCACCTGTGCCCAAGGCTTCTTGCCGGGCCATGAGGGTCCCAATCACCTGGATGCTCCAGAAGAAGCCCGCCCCCAGCATGGCTCCCAACAAGGAAGAGGCTACGTTGAGAAGAGGGGTTCCCAGGCCCTCAACCATCAGGTCCCCGCGCCAGGGCATGAAGGCCGATCCCAGAATCCCGACCGCCAATCCGGTCAAAGAGACCTGGTCGAGGATGATCCAGTGGTCCAGATCCATGAAGAAGACCGCGGCCAGGAAGCAGAAGAAGACGAAATGATGGAGGAAGGGGAAACCGATCTCCCCGTGATGCCACAACAACAAAGCCGCAGCCAAGCCAGTCAAGGCTTCGATTCCGGCATAGCGGGCAGAGAAACCGACGCCGCAGGTATAGCAACGACCTTTCAACAGGAAATAGGAAAGAATGGGAATGTTCTGCCACCAGACCAGGGGGGTCCCGCAGGTGCCGCAAGCCGAGCCAGGTGCCACGATCGACCTCTCCAGTGGCATCCGGTAGATAACGACGTTCAGGAAACTGCCGAACAGGCTCCCATAGAGGAAAACGATGGTCAGATTAAGGGGCGTGGTGGTCAGAAGGTCCTCGAACACCCGGCCGCGGTTCGACGATCCAGATCCCAGACCCTGCCCACGCGAAGCGCCGCGATTGAAGCAGGTTCCCCTACCGGCCCTGGATTTCTTTCAGGAGGGCCCGCGCAGGAGTGTGCCCGGAGTTCAACGCGAGCTCGCGCCGAAGCTCTTTGAGGGCCAATTCCCGCTCTCCTCGCGTCCAAGCCAGCACCGCCAGGTTGAAATGAGCATCCGGGACTCTCGAGTCCCAGGCCAGGGCCTCCCGCAAATCGCGTTCTCCCTCGGCGTGACGCCCGGCTCTCAGGTGAAGGGTGCCCCGAAAGACCAAGGCCTGCGGCCAGCGCGGGTCGAGGGCCAGGGCCTTGGAGACCGACTCCAGGGCCTCGGGCTCCCGGCCCTCGCGAAGGCGAAGTTGAGCTTCTTCGAATAAAGTCCATTGGGAAACCGGATGGACCAGGTCTTGAGCCAGTCGGACGAGCTCGGGTTCCGACCTCAAGAAGATCACGGCCAGAGGATCACGATAGACCTCGAACCAGCGATCCGAGCGGCTCATCCTGTCCACCAGATCCCCTTGGAGACGCGTGCACAGGACCAGACGGACTCCGTGACGGTCCAAGATATCCTCCCAATGTCCCCGACCGCCCAACAAGTCACCGAACCCGGCCCGCTCCAGGCAGCGGACCCAGGGTTGGCCGAACTGTACTGCCAGCGCTTCGGCGTATCGCTGTTGCGAATAGACCGTATGGGCCCTTCCATCGATGAAGACTCGATACTGGGGCCATGCCGTCCACTCCAGGTAGCCTCCCCATTCATAGGGGTTGACCATATTCCCGGGCAACTGCGGATTGGCCTGGAGGAAGCGGACGGCCGCCACCGGGAAATGAGTCCTCAACATGGTCCACTCGGCCGCCCCGCCCTTCACGCGGAGCGACACCAGCCAGCTCATCACCAGCGCAGCCAGGAGCCAGAAGAGCAGAGTCAAGCGAAAGGTTCTTGCATACCACGCTTCCCCTCGAGGCATGGCGCTGGGAAGAGTAAAAGCCGCCATGAGCGCAGCCAGGGGTGCATGGCGCCAGGCGAGCAATCCTGCACCCAGGAAACAGAACAGACTCAGGCGGCGTGGCCAGTCCATTCGGGGGGCCAGGGCGGCCGACACCAGCAAAAGAACCAGAAAAGGAATCTGCTGGAGAAGGTCGGGCTGGGCCCATTCGTTGAGACCGACGGTGAAGGCGCTCGGACCGATCAGACTGAAAGGGAAGGCCAGTATGCCAAGGCCGAAGGGAGTGGCGATGGCGCAAAGGGCCAGGGTGCCGATCGCAACCAGGGTCATGACGCGGGCCAGACGCGTCGAACGCGTAGGGAACAGACAGCCCAGAGCCACCAGGAGCAGAACCGTCGGGCCCAGGATGAAGCCGCCGTGGCAATTGGCCCACAAGGCCGTCCCGACCGGCACTGGGAGCAGAAAGCGCCAGTCCCCGGTGCGGAGGGTTTCGTTGGCCAGGAACAGCGTCCCCGCCAGCCCGATATAGGTGATCAGGTAGGCCCGAGCGTCGAAGAATGCCCAGCCTTCAGCAGCAGCTGCACACCCCAAGACCATCGCGCATGCCCATGGCATCGACGCCTGGGATCTGCGTGCGCTCCACAAGGGAAGCACGGCGAAGGCCATGACCACGACCAGGGTGCGAAACAGAAAGAGTCCGTCCAGGCCCAGCACCTGATAAACCTGGTAGAAGAGGAGTTCCGCGAGCCATTCATGGTTCAACCAGTCGCCACGGCCTGTTCCGAAGCTGAAGGGGTCTGCCCCGGAGATCCGACCGGACATCAGCAGGTATCGACCAGCAGCCAGATGCCACCAGGTATCGGCCGCAGGGATCCGGGGCAAAGCCATGGCAGCGACCCCCGTGATGGCTGTGACCAGGCAGGCCAGGTGAGTGGTCTTGCGGCGAATTTCGGGGGGCATGGTGGTCTGGGCGATTCCCGAAGATATCAGAAAGCCCTGCCCTATCAGGTTTTCCAACACGCAAGCGGACACCAATACAAAAAGGGGCGTCGAAGCGCCCCTTCATGGGAACCAGACCGCCGAGGAACCTACTTCTCGAGCAGACCGGCAACCGAGTTGTACTGAGGGAAGTTCTCAGCCGCGTCCACGGCAGAGTGGTTCTTGCCGACGCAGTAAATGGTGTAGGCGTCGGGGTTGGAAGCGGACGTGTAGCCGGAGCTGGAGTAGGTATCGCTGCCAGCCGACGCGCAGGTCGGGATGGTGCGCAGATACTTCTGGTTATCAGACAGTTTGCTCAGTTTGGTCGGATAACGGCCCTGGGAATCCGTCGAGTACATCTCCAGAGCGGTGGCGATATTCTTCAGGTTGGACTTGCAGGCGGTGAACTGACCCTGAGCGCGAGCGCGGATGAAGTTGGGAACGAGGATTGCGGCGAGGATCGCGATGATGGCGATCACGATCATCAGCTCGATCAGGGTGAAGCCACCAGACTTCTTGCGGCGGACCAGACGAGTCATCATTCTTGTTTCGTCTCCTTCCTGGGTTCGGATATAGTCAGGTTCTGCGGCCGTCCACATATTCCTGCTACATCATTCTAGTTCGTCGGCGTCTTCAGGGGATACCCTCCGAGCGAACTATTCTTCAGCAATGAACCACACTAGCCAAGACGGGCTATATGGCGGCGGGGTCAGCTGCCACGGGGTTCACTATTCCCCAACGGGCCAGAAGCCCACACCGACCGAGCAGCCTCCGGGAGGGGCGGGCAGCCCCCCACCGAACGGGAAAGCCCCCCGGCGGGGAGGGCCTTCCCGTTCGACCGGACAGAGCGTCAGGCCATGTTGCCGATCAACTCGTAGAGCGGGAGGAAGACCGAGACCACGATGAAACCGACGATGGTGCCCATCCCCACGATCATGATGGGTTCCAGCATCGAGGTCAACGAGCTCAGCAGATATTCCACCTCGGTGTCATAGAAGTCGGAGATTTTGGCAAGCATCGCATCGAGGTTTCCGGTCTCCTCCCCGACGGCCACCAT
>JAAZKF010000031.1 GCA_012799975.1 Burkholderiales bacterium | reverse complement strand
CCTGTTTCGCCGAAAGCCTTGAACCCCCCTGTTGAGGCCCACATTTGCAGGTCACTTTTGAGCCGACCCTGACCGGAGCGTAGTTGGAAACTACGTGAGCACAGCAGAGGTGCGCCTGACGACGCAGACGGGCCCCTCCCACCCACACCCTGGTGTGGGTGGGGGCTCAACACTTTGATGGCCGAATGCCACGCCAGGCGGCGGATTCAGGTTTACACCACCTCTTGAGACACTACCGTGACGACCTTGTTGAAGGAGCCCGCTGCCTTCCGGCAGGAGCTGAAATACTGAAATTGCCGGCCTACCGGGTCCGGCTCCCATCAGGACGGGGCGCGGTCGATGGGCCTGGGATCGCCTGAATCCGGGCTCACCAGGGAGGGCCCGGGTGGGACCTCGGGCTGTAGGCACCTTGAGCAGCTCGGCCACCCGGCTCCCAGAGTTGGCCAAGCCGCAATTCCGTGCGCGGAACGGAGGGGAGGAAGGAGCCTTCGGGCCGGCACGGAAGCGGGCCCTTCCCATGCCTTGAACACGCGCCGCCTGTGGCGCCAGGATTCAGGAGAAGTTCAGATGAGAAGACTGTTGTGGACGCCTTCGGAAGAGGTCCGGGACCATTCGAAGATGATGGAATTCCTCCGCCACGTGAATTCTCGGTATGGGAAGGACTTCCGCGACTATCCGGCCCTGTATCGCTGGTCGGTGGACAACGTCGCCGACTTCTGGGCAGCGGCCTGGGACTTCCTGGACATCCGCTACTCCCAGCCCTATACCGCCGTGGTCGATGATCTGAACCGCTTCCCCGGTGCCCGTTGGTTCGAGGGGGCCCGGCTGAACTACGCGGAGAACATGCTGAAGTATTCCGACCGGCCGGGCCCTGCCATCATCTTCCGCGGCGAGAACCATACGCGCAAGGAATACAGCTACGGGGACGTCCACCAGCAGGTCGTCCGGTTGGCGACCGCCTTCCGCCGGGAAGGCATCCGCCCCGGCGACACGATCGCCGCCTACATGCCGAACATCGCCGAGGCCGTGATCGCCATGCTGGCGTCCGCCGCGGTGGGCGCGGTGTGGTGTTCTTGCGCCACGGACATCGGCCCCTCGGTGGCGATCGATCGGCTCGGTCAGGTCGAACCCCGGATCCTGGTCACCGCCGATGGTTACTTCTACAAGACCAGGAAATTCGACGTCCTGAAGAACGCAGCCGAGATCGCCGCCGGCATTCCCTCCGTACAGAGGGTGGTCGTCGCTCACTATGCTGGGGACGAGGACTGCGGGCGGATCCCCGAGGCGGTCGCCTGGGAGGAGTACCTGGCAGCCGAGGCGCCTGCGGGCTTCGCCTTCGAGCAGTTGCCGGCGGAGCATCCCCTGGTGGTGATGTTCTCCTCGGGAACGACGGGGAAGCCCAAGTGCATGGTGCAGTCCGCTGCGGGCCTGCTGATCAACCAGTTGAAGGAACTGGTCCTGCACAGCGGCATCCACGAAGGCTCCACGCTGTTGTACATCACCACCTGCAGTTGGATGATGTGGAACTGGCAGGCGGCGGCCCTGGGAGCGGGGGCCCGGCTGGTCCTCTTCGACGGGAACCCGTCCGTCCCGGACCCCTCCACGATCTGGAAGATCCTGGACCAGGAGAAGGTGACCGCCTTCGGGCTCAGCGCCAGCTACATCCACTCGCTGATGGCCCAGGGGTTCTCGCCGAAGTCGGTGGCTTCCCTCGACTCTTTGACCACTATCTCCCAGACCGGTTCGGCCCTCTCTGAGGAGGGATTCGAGTTCGTCTACCGCGAGATCAAGAGCGATCTGCACTTCAACTCGATCGCCGGCGGGACCGACATCAACGGCTGCTTCGCGATCGGCAGTCCGATCAGCCCGGTCTATTCCGGAGAGTTGCAGGCCCCCGGACTGGGCATGCGTATCGAGTGCTATGACGAGGACGGGAAGCCCGTGCGCGATGAGCAGGGCGATCTGGTCTGCGAGCTGCCCACGCCGTCCATGCCGTTGCGGTTCTGGAACGATCCCCAGGGCAGCCTCTACCGCAAGGCCTATTTCGAGGAGTTCCCGGGGGTCTGGCACCACGGCGACTACGTGATGTTCCACTCCGATACGGGAGGGATCACCTTCTACGGCCGGTGCGACTCGGTGCTGAAGCCCTCCGGCGTCCGGATCGGCACGGCCGAGATCTACAACCAGGTGGACAAGCTGCCGGAGATCCAGGACAGCCTGGCGATCGGCCAGTACTATCGCGGGGACCAGCGGATCGTCCTCTTCGTCCTTCTGAACGAGGGCGTCGGCGAATTGGATGAAGGCCTGAAGAAGGCCATCAAGGACATCCTTCGCAACAACGCCTCTCCGCGGCATGTCCCGGCCGTGATCCTGCAGGCGCCGGACATCCCCCGGACGCTGAACGGCAAGAAGGTCGAGAGCGTGGTGACCAACATCGTCAACGGGCGCAGGGTGACCAACCGGGATGCCCTGGCCAACCCGGGATGCCTGGCCTTCTACGAGGGCGTCCTCCCGGAACTGCAGAAGTAGATCAGGCCGCCAACCCGCGCGCTGAACGCCAGGAGCCCGAGGCCTTTCGGCCATCCGGGCCCCGGGCCTGCTCACCCGCGCAGCAGTTGGTTCACCTTCTCCATCACCTCGAAGGCGTCGGCTACGTACAGCACGTCGGCCTTGCCCTGGGCCCAGCCGCAGGCGGGATTCAGGTCGATGGCCCGGCGTTCGGTGACGAATCGCCAGCCCACGGCATGGGGTTCCTCGCCGTGGCAGCAGGTGGAAAGGCCCTTGAGATGGCGCGGGGAGCTGCCGGTCTGGCCCACCTGGTTGAGGTGGGTCATGAAGGAGAGCGATTCCTGTCCCTCCTGGCCCAGGTCCACCAGCGACTTGCTCCCTCCCAGGGAGGCTTCGCTGAGCTGGAGGAAGTCCAGGATCAGCTTTTCGGCATCCTGCGTGCGGACGCGACCGTCCTTCTGCGGTTTGGTCCAGCCTGCCCCGGCCACGAAGAGCAGGTCGGCTTCAGGTCGTACGGTGGCCTGACTGGAGGCCGGTGCCTGCAATCCTTCGACCGAGGTCCTCCGGTCGGCTTCGGCCAGGTCCAGGGGCACGGCCTGCACCTGAGCGGTGCCGCCTTCGCCATCCCAGGCCTCGTAGCATCCGGGTTCGACCAGGATCACCCAGGGCCGTCGGGTGCGGCTCAGGGTCGCCTCCATGCGCTGCCGGTAGTAGCCACGGGTGATCTCCAGGGAATCGGAGATCCCGGTGACGTGCGTGTCTGCGGCTCCGCCCAGTCGGTGGGCCACGCCGGCCATCACCCGGTGCGTCCGGCTGGTGTCGGGGGCCAGGATCAGGTCGGCTCCGGCCTGGCGTGCCAAGGCCTCGGCGGCGGCGGCGTCCGTCCCGTAGCGCGGCTGCGCCAGTTCAGGGCTGGAAATCCCCAGGATGAGAGCGGCCCCGCACCCGGCGATCTGGTTGGCGGCCGCCTCCACCTTCTCGCCATAAAGGCCGGCGACCAGGCGGGTGCCCTGGGCCCGGGCTGCGTTCCGGGCTGCCGAGAGGGCCTCCAGGGAAGCGCGGGCCAGGGTCCCGTCGCTCCGGGTCGGAGCCAGGAATAGCAGTGTTTCCGACCCCGTAGTCGGCGGATCGGCCGAAGTGGCCTGCTCTGTAACCTGGAGCGGGGCTTCCCCTCCGATCCAGGCAACCAGTTCCCGGGCGATCTCTTCTGGGGTCATGTCCTTCACCACCCGGGTGGCCCGTCGGGCAGCTGGTAGGCTCACGCGGGAGAAAGTCGCGCTTTCCGACTCCTTGGGGACCTGCCGGGCCTTCTGCAGGGCGGGCATCAGCAGCCGCATGTTGGTCATGCCGATCTGGGGGTTGTTGGGGGGTTCGGGAAGGCTGCCGGTCGCCCAGCCCAGCACCGCTGGCGGGCCGGCGCACAGCGAAACCTGGTGTTGGCCGCCTTCCACCCTCTCCAGGATGCGCAGCCGTCCATCCGGCTGGATATCCAGTTCGTCCACCCCCTGGAACTGGTCGCGGATGCCCAGGCGCTCGCCCACCATGGCCAGGGTCACGCCGGCACTGCGCGAGGCCGATTCCCAGCCCCCGAAGAGCAGGAGCCGGTCGCGCGCCAGATCGGGGATGGCCTCGATGGCCTCGGCCAGGGCGGCAGCCACGTGAGAGGCGTCGGCGAATCCGCTGGCCGGGCCGTCCAGGGAGACCAGTTCGAAGGGGACCTTCTGGGCTACCGTCATCATGACTTGTTGCAGCTTGGCCTTGGGAGCCATGCTCACCAGGTAGATCTTGCTTCCCGGCACGTTCTTCGCCAGCCGGCCCGCCTCGACCAGGGCGCAGAAGGCCCAGTTGTCCAGCACCGCCGGCAGCATCATCTCGTTCTTCAGGGCGGGACCCTGGGGAGTCTCGATCGGCTCCAGGGTCTGCAGGGGGTCGGGCACCAGGCCGGCGCACACCACGATTGAATAGCTCACTGTCTTCTCCCTTTCAATTCTCGGCCGAGTGCAGTCCGCCGGCACCGGCTCGCAATTCGAGGTTGGAACGCTCCGGGTCTTGCGGATGCGGCTGGGAGCAACTCCACACGCAGGCCCCGCAGTGGACGCATTTCTCGCGGTCCAGGACGGGCGCACCCTCGAGGCCCACGGCCAGGGCCTGGCCCGAGCAGATCTCGACACACACCTTGCGGTCGCACTGCCGGCAAAGCTCCGGGTCTACCACCACCACGTGGTCGGCGTAGCCGGCCGGGGCACAGACCTTGCCGCCCATCAAGAGGGCATCCTGGTGCGAAACCAGCAGCTTGCCGTCGTAGGGGATGGCGGGCCAGCCGCAGCGCTCCATCAGGGCGGAGTGCAAGGCCCCCCCGCCCTTGCGGATCTGCTGCAGTTCTTCGGCTGAGAGGCGCCCCCGGTAGTATTCCTCCAAAGTGGGCAGCCGCTTCCAGGGCGGTGTCGAAAGCCCAGGCACGGAGAGCTTCCCGCCAGACAGGCCGCTGAGGGCCATACCGATCAGGCCCGGCACCAGCCCCCGGCTGAAGCCGTCCCGGGACTTCTCGGCCTGGCGCGATTCCTTGTCCAGCCAGCTTTTGCGCCGCCGCTCGACGTAGGCCCGGGTCAGGTTCTCGCGGGTGAAGGGCAACTTCTCCTCGAGGAGCTGCAGCACGCCTTCAGCCAGCAAGGTGCCCGTCTTCCAGGCCTCGTCCACGCCTGAGCCGGTCAGCACGTTGGTGCTGCCCGAGCCTTCGCCCACCCGGGCGTAGCCTTCTCCCACCAGCAGCGGCTCGCCCCGGCGCCCGGCCTCCTGCAGGCTCTTGGCTCCCCACGAGCGCAGCGTGCCACCCTCGAGGTAGCGCCACAGGTAGGGGTGCATCATCCAGTGTTGCAGGTAGCGATAGGAGGTGCGCACGGGAGAGTCGAGCCAGGAGGGCACGAAGATGCCGCAAGAGGCCACCCCGCCGGGGTGGACGTAGAGGAATCCGAAGATTTCTGGCTCTGGAAAGCCGAAGGTATGGAATACGGTCCCGGGCTTGAGCTCGCAGCCCGCGGGGAGGTCCACCACCATCTTCATGCCCACGGCCCAGTCCCGCTGCTGGCTCCCCAGAGGCATCCCGAAGCGCTCGTCGAGTTGTCGGCTCACCGGTCCAATCGGCCCGTCGCCGACCACGGTCAGGGCGGCCCGGATGTCCATGCCCGGCATGAAGCCGGCTTCGGGCTGGCCCTGGCGATCGGTCCCTTGGTCCACCAGGCGGATGCCCACGACCCGCCCCTCTTCGACCAGCGCTGAGGCCACGGGCGTCCCCGGCCACACCTGTACCGTCCCGGAGGCCATCAGGCTGGAGCCGACCCATTGCATGAACTGCCCCATGGAAAACACCAGCCCTCCTTCCTTGCGCAGGAACGGGGGGGTGTAGGGCAGTCGGAAGGCTTCGTGGTTGAAGTAAGAAGGGAACCAGCGGCCGAACATGCGGATCAGCCGGTCCGCCAGGCGCAGCACCGGGGCGCGCCTGCTGGCCCCGATCGGGTCGAGCAGGTACAGCAGACGCTCTTCCGCCACCGGGGTGGCCATGGGGATCTCTCCCGGGTCGAGCTGGGGCCAGGTCTCGCGCAAGGCCCTGGCCCGCGTCACCACGCCCGAGACCCCGAAGGACAGGTCGTCGGCGCGCTCGTAGGCGATCACCTGGGGGGGCAACCCCGGGATGACCGTGCTCTCGAAGCGCGGGCTGCCATCGGGCTGCGTGAGCTGTCCCGAAAGGGTCGTCAGGAATCCGGCTACGGCCGGGCCGAACCCGACGCAAACGATGTCGGCTTCCATCTGGTTGCGTTCCATCGTTTCAGGCCGGATAGTCCGCGACTTCGGGGATCATCACCCGGGCCAGGGCTACGGCGGCGCGGTCCTTGGCCAGGCGGGATCCAGCGAGGCAAGCGTCCAGGCGCGTGCGCAGGCGCACGAAGTCGGCCAGTTCATCCGCAGTCGCGCCAGGCTCGGCCTGGGAGGGCGGTCCTTCCGGGTCGGCCTCGTCGTCCCAGGGTGGGCGTCGGTAACCGAAGATGAGCTCGGCGCAGATGCGCCCCACTTCCCCGGCCGCCCGGGCCACCTGCACGTGGCCCAGGTCGGTGAGGAATCCCAGCGTCCCGGCCAGGCCTTCAGCCACGACCGGATTCTGGGGCCCGCGAGCCTCGAGCTCAAGGACGTCCATGAGCTGGCAGTGCGAAGCCAGAAGCCAGCAGAGCGCATCGGCCAGGGTGAAGCTGACCCCCTGGCGATTGGAGGAATAGAGTTTGGTTCCCTCGGCATCCTTGGCTTGTTGCAGGTATTGCAGCGTCCACAACCAGAGTTGCATGGCCGTGGCCAGCGCATAGGCCCCGGTTTCCGGCTTTCGGGTGGCGAGCTGGTTCAGCTCGGCGATCCAGAGTTGGAATTGTTCGAGGAAGGTCTCCTGGGTCATCGTGACCGAGAGCTGTCGGCGCTGCACTGCCTCCGGCCCTTCATAGGTGGCCTCGAGTTGGGAGTCCATCCACTTCTGGCCCAGGAAGCCGGGGCAGTCCTCGGTGATCCCGTAGCCGCCCATCAGGCTGACGGCCTCGCGCATCATGGTGGCACCGTGGCCCGTATTCCAGAGCTTGCAGGCGGGGCACAATACGTTGGCCAGGGCGTCCTTGAGGGCAAAAGCCACGAGCGGGTCGGATTCCAGGGCCTCGTACCGGGCCTGGTCGCGCTCCTCTTCCGGCTGAATCGAGAGTTTCAGGAAGGTCGTGGCTCGGGTCGAAGCCTGCCTGAGCGCCATCAGCGCCTTGCGGCCGGTCAGGCCTTGCTCGGCGAAGAGGAGGTCCTTCTGGCGTTCCAGGGGGTCCAGCTCGTCGAAGAGCCGGGCCGTGGCGAAGCCCAGCGAGGCGGCCGCCTCCCCGGTGCTCCAGACATCGATGAGGCGGTGGAGAACATCCTCCTTCTGCTGCAATCCCTGGTCGTAGCGGGGCGAGCCCGGTTCGAGGTCTCCGCCGCGGAAGCGGTTCCGGGCATAGCGGAGGACGGGCTCTACGGCAGAAAGCATCTTGGCGGCGGTCATCAGGCCCACCGTCACCCGGGTGCGCCGGAAGACGGAGGCGATGATCTCGCCATGGTCGTAGCGGGGAACGATGGTTCCGTTCTCCACGGTATAGCCCCCGATGATACGGTTGGCCGGTACGCGCAGGCTGAAGACCGGGTCGCGGGTAGAAGAAAGCTGGTGCACGAGCTTGCGCGCCGGCGTCCCGCGGTCGAATTGCCCGGGATCTTCCCTCTCCAGGATCACCATGCAGCTTCCTTTGATGCGCGGGTCATCCGAGTCGACAGCCACGGTGGCGAAGTCGGCGAAGGCCATGTTGGTGATGAAGCGCCCGCGCTTTTCCACCTGCAGGATCGGCTCCTGGCCCTCCTGCCACTCGGCAATCCGCACCTTTCCGCTCAGGATGCTCGTCTCCACCCCCACGAATGGCAGGGGCTCGGTGAGTACGAAGGCTCCGCGGGAGGGAGGACCATTCTGCGGTGAGGCCTTGCTCATATAGGTGGCCTGCTGCTCCGGGGTGCCCCGCTCGTGGATGGGAGCCAGGGCCAGATGGCCGGCCAGGCTGCCGGTGGCCGCACCACCGTCCACCCAGGACAGCTCGAAGGCCTGCAGGGCCAGGGCCAGGTTCTTGGGCCCGGGGATGAACCCGCCGTATTCCGGGTCGAGGGCGGCAGCCGTGATGCCGGCCTCGTCGAAGGCCTGTAGAAGGGCGTCCTTGGCCTCGGTCCACTCGTGGCTGTTGCGCTCGCCTGCGGCCACCAGTCGGGCGACCGGCCCCCGGGCCACGGTCCGCGCAGACTGTACCAGCATCTGCAGGTCGTAGCGCTCGGCGAAGCGCCACATGATCTGCCGGACATCGTCGCCGGGCAGGGTGTGGAGCGTGGGCATGGGTATCCTCCGTGACGTTTTCAACCCCAAAGGTTGGCGGGAATGGGCCTCGACGTGGGGGACACGCGCTCGGAGGCCGGCGAGGCACGTTCGGCGCGTCAGGGTGATTCCCTTCGGGTGCGACGCGGCGTCACGGGGCACCCGGATACGCCCTGGAGCGCTCCGACCAGGATTCTTCCCCCGCGGCCCTGCTCAGGCGCGGGAGGCCATCTCCAGTTCCCGAGCGGGATCATCGACCGAGCGGATCCTGGACGCGACTCCGCTGCCTGCGGCCAGGGCCTGGTCGTCTACCAGATGCACGTCCAGGAGTTCGCTGCAGACATACCCGGTGCGCAGGTGGTTCATCGCCGCCAGGGCCCTGCTCCAGCCCTCCAACCAGAGCAGCAGTGCTTCGCGCTG
Organism: Burkholderiales bacterium; assembly: GCA_012799975.1. Lineage (GTDB taxonomy): Bacteria > Vulcanimicrobiota > Xenobia > Xenobiales > Xenobiaceae > Xenobium. The sequence continues at coordinate 6,344 of JAAZKF010000031.1, read as the reverse complement.
CTCGGGAGTGCCGACGAAGTGGACCAGCAGGTCTACATCACTGTCGGGCCCGGCCGTTCCGTTCCCGGTGTCGCCAATCACGTACAGGGCGCGGACGCCCATTCGGGCTCCATCCAGGCTGGCTGCCAGGCGCTCGGCCATGTGCATCCGCCACTTCCAGTGCTCCGAGTCGTCCAGGTTCTGCCCCGGCCGCCCGCCCCGAACCATCAGGCCGGTGGCACCTGGTTCACAGAGCACCCCGACGGCCAGTTCTTGTTCGGCATTGCACAGGATTCGCAGAACCTGTCCATCGGTCTGGCGGGGGACGTCGATCACCCGCAGGACCTCCCCCAGATAGGCGAAAGAGGGTAGCAACTCGCCCAGGATGTTGTCGGAACGCTGGAAGAAGAGACCCTGCCAGGCCACCTCGGGATCGTCCGGATAGAGGGGGAGATAGCGGATCCCCGCCTCGACCAGGTCCTGGAAGAAGTGGGTTCCGAAAGACAGGTCCGGAACATAGTCCCCGGTCTGGCGGGCGATCTCGATCATGATGGCCGCATGGTTGATATCGGCATAGGTGACCGGAACCCCCAGTCGGATATCTCCTCGGCTGCCCCAGCGTCCGGGTCCCAGCAAGGCGAACTTGTGTCGGGGGAGTATTCCGTTCAGCCGTCCCACGGCCCGGCCGACCTCTTTCATGGCAGCCGGATTCAGGGAGCGATAGGCCTCCGGATCCACGTAAACCACGTGGGTGAGCTCCGGTGTCCGGCCGTTGGAGACGTATCTGCGGGCCGAGAACAGGACCTGCGAGGCAGGGAGATCCGCTGGGATCACGTCCGGATCAGAATCCGCGTTGAAGCTCTGATTGCGGCATTGCAGGAGGTAGAGATCCGTCCCATCATGGGCGAATTCCAGGTCCACGGGATGCCCCAGGGTCTCCTCCAGGACCTGGAGCATGAGGCTGACCCGCCGCATGAAGTCGGTCTGGGTCATCAAACCATCGAAGGTGACGACGTAGTCTCCGTCCTGGAAGTCGAGCTCCAGGGGCGAGACCGGGCGCAGTATATCTTCATCCACGCGTGAAACCAGGCGATGCACCAGGGGCCAGCGGTTGCCACACTCGCGCAGGACCTCGTCCAGCGGACGGGTACAGAAGTCGTTGGCTTCCAGGTCCAGCAGGTCCACCCGACGCGGTGAGTACCGTATCAGCTCGTCCGGGGTCTGGTTGACGCGCAACTGCGGCTGTCGAGGAGCCAACAGGACCGGATAGTCATCGGCCAGCCGGTCCACGGCCCGGGTCCCCAGCCCGGGGACCAGCCGCAGCAGACCATCCTCGCGCTGAATCCGTGGCGACCAGCGCAGTTCGTTGCGGCTGAAGGCCACCCCGGCAAAGCTGGGCATGTGGTAGCGCCCGATCCGGGTCCCCACCACCTGCTGGATCAGGATCGACATCTCTTCGTGAAAGTCCAGCAGGCCACGTTCGGCGCGGTAGCCGATGGGATCCGGCGAGAAGACCGAGGCGTAGATCTCGGTGATGGCCCTCTCCAGTGCTTCCAGGCGCTCTTCGCGAGGACCCTGGTTGGCCAGGAAGAGGCTGCGATACTTCCCCGCGAAAGAGGACCCGGGGCGGTCCTCCAGCAGACTTGAGGAACGGACCACCAGCGGCACCGGCCCCAGGTCATCCAGCGCCATGGCCAGCCCACGGCGAATCGAGGGCGGCAGGGGTGAGTTCCGGAAGGCCTCGATCAGGTTGGGGTGGTCCTGACGGATTTCCTCCGTGCTCTTGTATTTCAAGGTGTGCAGGGTACCCAACCCGTTGTATTCCAGGAAGGCCAGCAGACCATCCGAAGGGACCAACCAGGCGTTGGGAACCCGGATATCCTTCAGTTCGGGGTATTTTTCGGAAGCCCGGCGCAGGATATTCCAGGCCACGAAGAGCCCGGCCGTCTTGCCCCCCACTCGGCCGTGACTGCGCTCCGGAGCGACGATGCGCTCGGTCAAGGCATAGAAGTCCGAGACCCGGACCCCCCCGGCACTCTGCCGGACGAACTCGGTCTGGTCGGAGAGGAAGCGGCTGACCAGACCTACCCTCAAGGCGGTCGAGATGGGTCCGGGCAGGCGTTCCTCATCGGCACCCTGGGAACGGAAGCGGGCCAACGCCGAAGAGATCCTCTCCAGGGTGGCCTCCGAGTTGGCCAGGGTGTCCAGCAGGAAGCGCGAGCGCTCTTCATCGACCCAGGACTGCAGCAGGCTCAGCAGGTTCTTCTCGCCCAGGATGCTGGCTGCCAGGCTGAAACTGCGTTGGGCCCGGTCGGCCAGGTCGTTCTCCTTGTGGAAGGGGAGGGGACGATTCTCGTCCATCATCTCGTCTTGAGGCGGCAGTAGGTCCAGCAGATCCTCAGGCCTGGCCAGACCTTGCCACTGCAGGTGGGTCAGGAGCCTTTGGGTCATACGCCGCAGAAGAGATGGGTCGGAGGTCCGCAGGAACTGGATGATTACCGCCCAGCTACCCTCCTCGGATTCCGGGCTGTGCAGGCCCGTCCGCATGCGGTGGAGCTCGCGTTGCACCAGCGAGTATCCGATACGCTCGGCCAGGGTGTCCAGAAGGCGCCTCTCCTCGCAGAGGAAGGGGCCTTCGTCCGCCGTCGGACGGGGAGAAAGGTAGACGACCTGCAGGTCGCCGACCTTCTCCCCGCGAGACCGGATCGTCGTTTTCTGGATCCATGGGGTTTCTACGAAACCCTGAGTTTGGTAGACGTTTCCAGAAAGCCGAAGACGGCAACAGCAGACCTCAGGGAATTGCCATCCCTGGGGAATGGATTGCATCAGTTCCCCAAAGACGTCCTCCGGCGAGGCCGGGTAGCGGCTGAGGAGTTCGTCTGCATTGTACAGACAGTCCAACTCCTTGGCCCGCTCACGCAGGTCTCCCAGGATCTGCTTGACGGAGGCGGTGGTCTCGTGGCCCCCCCCCGGGCCACCCGCAGTGGTAGGTTCTGTCACTGAATCCAGCCCCGGTCGCGGCAGGCGCGCACCACGCGGTCCACCGAGATCAGGTAGGCGGCCTCGCGCAGCGACACGCCGCGACGCTCGGCCAGCTCCAGGACGGCCTTGCTGGCGGTGACCATCCGGTATTCCAGTTTGCTCAGCACCTCTTCGCGATCCCAGTAGTAGTTGCTGTTGCTCTGGACCTGCTCGAAGTAGGAACAGGTCACGCCGCCCGAGTTGGCCAGCAGGTCGGGGACCAGCTCGATGCCTCGTTTGATGAGCATGGCCTCGGCTCCGGGGGTGGTGGGTCCGTTGGCACCCTCGACGACCATCTTGACCGACGGGGACACCTTGTCGACGTTGTCCTCGCGGATTTCGCGGTCCAGGGCTGCGGGGATGAGGAGCTCCACTTCCTGTCCCAGCCAGGCATCTCCCGCCAGGCGCTCGTAGCCCAGGTCTCGGGCCTTGTCAGCGTCGATCCCTCCGAAGCGGTCGGTGATGCTCTTGAGCTCGTCGAAGTTCACGCCGCTGGAGCGGGCATAGGTGTAGGAACAGCGGTCCTTCTGGTCCCAGCAGGAGATGGCCAGGACCTTGCCGCCCAGTTTCGTGAGGAGCTGTACGGCGTGCTGACCGACGTTGCCGAAGCCCTGAACGCTGGCGGTGACACCCTCCAGCTTGCGGGAGCGCGCCCGCAGGGCCTCGCGCAGGGTGTAGATCACCCCATAGCCGGTAGCCTCGGTCCGGGCCAGCGATCCGCCCATTCCGACCGGCTTGCCGGTGATGAAGCCCGGCTGACGCGAGCCCACAATGGTCTCGAACTCATCCAGCATCCACAGCATATGCTGCGCTGAAGTCATCACATCGGGGGCCGGCACGTCCGTGTTGGCTCCGACGTTGCGGACGATCTGACGAACCCAGCCCCGGCAGATCTGCTCCTGCTCGCGCATGCTCAACTGGTGGGGGTCACAAACCACGCCTCCCTTGGCTCCGCCCAGGGGCAGGTCGGCTACGGCGCATTTCCAGGTCATCCACATGGCCAGACCACGGACGGTGTCCAAGGTCTCATGGGGATGGAAGCGGACTCCCCCCTTGCCGGGTCCCCGGGCGTCGTTGTGCTGCACGCGGAAGCCGCGGAAAACCTGGGTAGTTCCATCATCCATCCGCACCGGAATCGCAAAAGAGTACTCGCGAATCGGGAAGCGGAGCAGGTCGCGCGCGGCCTGATTGAGGTCGAGCAGGTCGGCCACCCGGTCGAACTGGCTCTGGGCCATCTGAAACGGAGTCTGAGCTACGGTCGTCATCAAGATCCTCCTTGGATTTCCCGGTCTGTCGGGAGGGGTGTATGCGCCGGCAGACCCGAGGCCTGCTGCGCTGGGTGTCGAGGAATCAGGACCCGACGAAGCGGGGATTCCAGGTGCCGTGAGGGTTCCCTCGGAGTGGGACGGAACCCGAGAGGAGGGCTGGGGGCGGAGCGGGCGCTAGAGCGCCCGGGGGGCAATCCGCAGGCCCGGACGGGCCCGGACAGGGAAGGGAGGGCCGTGCAGGCGGATGCGCCGCATGCCGCGGCCGCCCCGAGGCAGACAGCGCGAATGGCGCTCACAGGGGGTGCCGGAAGAACTCGGCAGGGCGCTGCCCGAGTGGAAAGAGGGAAGGGAAACAGCGGGCCTGGACGCCGAAGGCGGCTCACTCCCCGCCGTGGCGAGAGGCCCCTGGAACCGGATATGATTCGTGAGGAATCGCATCTCAGGGAATGCCGCCCCCATACCACCCGAAAGTAACCCAGAAGACCTCACCCGTCAAGCCGAAGATCTTGCCCTGAATCCGCCGCCTGGACCCCGGCAACGGGGCTCAGGAGTTGATGAATCGGCAACATGATTGGTCTTGTTGTTCATATTTGCAACGGGAAGTTCATATTTTGAAACGGTGGGAAGGGACGCCTCGGTCTAGAATGCATGAAAGCGAACTGCATCTGGGCATGTTCTTGGAGGTTTGAAATGGAACCCATCTCTGCCATCAGCACGAATCGCACATCTGCTCCTGCTTCCCCGGTAATTCATTCCACCGCAGCTCCTGCTGCGGCAGCGGCCAAGACCGTCGAGACTACCCCCTCGTTCACCGAGAGCAAGGTCAACATCTCGGCAGAGGCCCTGGCCGACGAGGAGGGGGGCTCCATTCCGAACCTGGATGCCTTGGGCGGTAAGGAAGCAGCCGAAGAGGCCGAGAAGCTTACCGAGAAGGGCGAGGAACTCAAACCCGAGGATCTCGAGAAGATGACTCCCGAGCAGCAGGCCGAGCAGCTTCGCAAGCAGATCGAGAAGCTGCGCGAGAAGATGGCCCGCCAGCTCGAGGAGGGTGACGAGGCGGGAGCCAAGGCCACCGAAGCCCAGATCGGCGCTTTGACCCGTCAGTTGGATCAGATCACCAACCCGTCTTTAACGCCGCAGGCCCAGGCGGGCGCCGCTCCTGTCGAGGGTGCAGCTCCGGCAGCAGCTCCGGCAGGTGAGGCAGCCCCGGCAGGCGGTGCGGCTCCGGCAGGCGGTGCGGCTCCGGAAGGCGGTGCGGCTCCGGCAGGCGGTGCGGCTCCGGAAGGCGGTGCGGCCCCCGCGGGCGGGGCGGCACCGGCCTCGAATGCCGGCTCCACCTTCGGGCCCTCCAACGCCCCGCCGGTCGATCCCGAGGCCCTGGCTCGGACTTCCCCCCTGGGGCAGAAGATCGCCGAGGCGGGACAGCGCCACTGCAACGGTACGGGAGGCTGGTGCTTAAAGCACGTCAGCGCAGCCCTGAGCGAGTGCGGCATCCATGCCAGTGGGGCCAGCGCCTACATGGCGGCCGACCAGCTGGCTCAGAGCGACAAGCTCCGCGAGGTCCAGGTCAACCCGCAGGATTTGCCCAAGCTGCCGGCTGGCGCCGTGGTGGTCTGGGACCGTGGCAATGGCCACGAGCACGGCCACATCTCGATCTGTGACGGCAAGGGCGGCGAGTACTCCGACGTCTATCGCCAGCAGACCACCAACTACGGCACCCAGTGCCGGGTCTTCCTGCCCGCCGATATGCAGACCAATACCCCTACTTCGGACAGGACCAGTGCTCCTGCTCCGGCCAGGACCAGTGCTCCTGCTCCGGCCAGGACCAGTGCTCCCGCCCCGGCCAGGACCAGTGCTCCTGCTCCGGCCAGGACCAGTGCTCCCGCCCCGGCCAGGACCAGCACTCCTACTCCGAGCAGGCCCACTACTCCGGGCAAGTAGCGTCTGCCCCAGCGCTCGGTAGGACCGGGCGCTTTCGGGACGGCCTGAGAACAACCCCAGCCAGGCGGAAAACGCCGGGTTGGGGTTGTCTTTTGTGGCCTGCTGGTAGATGGGAACCCGGCCGGCAACCTCAGT
>JAAZKF010000268.1 GCA_012799975.1 Burkholderiales bacterium | reverse complement strand
TTCACCCAGGTCTCCGTAGGCCTGAACGAGGACGGGGCCCCCAATGGAGACTGCGAGCGCCCGACCATCTCGGCTTTCGGGCGCTATATAGCCTTCGAGTCCAAGGCCACCAACCTGGTTCCCGACCAGGACCCTGATGACAACCACCGGAACATCTTCGTCCATGACCGCCTGACCGGGACCACTGTCCGGGCCTCGCTGGGTGTCGACTCGGAGAATCCCGACAACGACTCCGATTTCCCCTCCATCTCGGCCGACGGCAACCTGGTGGCCTTCAGATCCAAGGCCACGAACCTGCTGGCCGACCCGTCCCCTAGCGGCATGATCTACGTGCGCGACATGGCGACAAAAACCACCACCATGGTCTCGGTCTACAATGATGGGAACCCGGCAGCAGAAACCTACTACACGCCCACAATCTCCGGGAACGGCCGCTATGTCGCCTTCTCCACCGACGCTGCCCTGGTTCCAGAGGACACCAACGGCAAATGGGACGTCTACCTCCGCGATTTGCGGGAAGGGACCACCATCCTGGTCTCCCAGAACGCGACGGCGATCAACGGGGGGAACTACGATTCGAGCTTCCCGATGCTCAGCTTCGACGGCGCCTTTGCCCTGTTCACTACCTGGGCTACCGACCTGATTCCGGGTGGGGCGCCCTCGATATACGCCCAGGTCTACGTCCGCGACCTCCTGAACGGCCTGAACGACCTGGTCTCGTCTACCCCGGCCAAGGTCCCGGGCAACCAGCACTCCTGTACGCGTTGATTCAATCAGCCAGGACGCTGACCGGATTCCTGGAATCGGCGTACTGATGCGATGTAAAGCGGCCCTCCCGTAGCCTCGAGGGGGCCGCTTTTTTCAGATGCAGGAATGTCGAAGGTCCTGATTTCAGGTCATTCAAGCACGCCATATCCGCCGCCCCATATGACGCTAATCATTCCCGACCCGGGCCCGTTTCCGGTTTAATGAAACCTGCGTTTTCATGAAACGCAGCCGAAATCATTACTTTTCAGGGAGGGATTCTTGCATGGTTCGAATCAAGGACCTGTCCAGACCGACCAACCCACGGAGCATCTGGCTCCTACCACTCCTCCTGATGGTGGCCCTCTTCCTCGTCGGATGCGGCGATGGAGGCTCCACCACTCCTTCCTCCATCGGAGGCGGGGGCGGGGGCGGAGGGCCCCTCACCATTGACATCTCGGGGAAGGTAACCGACTCCACCGACACCCCGGTGATCGGGGCACTGGTAAAATTATTCCTCGTTCCGGCTCCAGCTCCGGCCAAGGCTATGGCCCAGGTAGGCCAGGTCTACCAGGACACCACCGACCAGAACGGCGACTATGAATTCACCGAACTCCCCGCAGGGCTGTATCGGATGGAAGTGGAAGCCCCGGGACAGTTGCCTTGGGGAACAGACCTGGATTTGCGCGAGGGCGGCGAGGTGGTCCAGGATGCCCAGCTCTGGCCTCCAACAGGGCAGGTGGCCGTCTTCCAATCCTGGGCCAGCGACCTGGTTGCGGGTGACACGGACGACGGTTACTCGGACATCTACCTGGCCCAGGCCGGAGGAGGGATCGTGAAGATCTCCAACACCCCGGAGGGGCAGAACGCAGAGGACTCGGGATTCCCGGTGATGTCGGATTCCACCCGCTTCATCGTCTTCGAGTCGCTGGGGCAACTGGTGCCTGAAGACCAGAACAACGCCGTCGACGTGTACCGATTCGACCGTGAGACGGGCGCCCTGACCTGCCTGACCGCCGATCCAGACTTCCACAAAGGCTATTGCGGGCTCGGCGACACCAACCCCTTCACCTCCGGAGACGGACAAATCACGGTCTTCGAGTGGCAATCGGGCGAATATGAAGACAAGCGAATCTTCATGCATGACGCCCGGACCGGCGAGATCACCCAGGTCTCCGTAGCCCTGACCGAGGACGGGGTTCCCAACGGATGCAGCAAGCGCCCGGTCATCTCGGCCTTCGGGCGCTATATCGCCTTCGACTCCTGGGCTACCAACCTGGTTCCCGACCAGGACCCTGATGACAACTACCGGAACATCTTCGTCTATGACCGCCTGACCGGGACCACTGTCCGGGCCTCGCTGGGTCCCAACTCGGAGAGCCCCGATGACTGCTCCCAGTGGCCCTCCATCTCGGCCGACGGCAACCTGGTGGCCTTCCGCTCCAACGCCACTAACCTGCTGGCCGACCCGTCCCCGAGCGGCATGATCTACGTGCGCGACATGGCGACGAAAACCACCACCATGGTCTCGGTCGACAATGATGGGAACCCGGCAGCAGACTATTGCTACCGGCCCGTGATATCCG
>JAAZKF010000267.1 GCA_012799975.1 Burkholderiales bacterium | reverse complement strand
GGAACGCTACGACCAGGTCCTGGATCGCACCCTCAACCCGGATCAGTGGGTCGAGGGCAACATCTATTTCATGAAGGTCGATGTTGCGGGCCGTCCGCTCTTGCCGCCCGGAAAGGTCAAGGTCGCCCTGGAGGACATCCTCGGGGATCGCGGGGAGATGAGTTTCTAGGGCCCGGCTCTGCTCTGCGGGCAACCGCGGGTGGGCTTCCTTCAGCAGGGTCTGCTCCGCCAGGAGGCGAAGAGCAGCCCTGTTTTCTTGTCGTCTTTTTCCGGGTCTTTTGTGCAGATCCCGGCTTGATGATCAATTCCAGGTAGCTACCTGGCAGGAGAGTGCTCCGATGATGGATGGGGATTCGATGGTTGCGCCCGCAGGGGAGATTCTGGAGGAAACGGCCCTGGCCGCAGATTACCTGGAAGAGCTGGTGGTCCAGAAGGACGACGAGATCGCCCAGCTTCAGGAGCAGATCAAGCGGGTCGCTGCCGAGTTCGAGAATTTTCGGCGTCGCCAGGAGTCCGAGCAGCAGCGTCGCCTGGACCAGATCAAGGGCGATTTCTTCCGGGAGATCCTGCCTATTCTCGACAACCTGGAACGGGCCATCGCGGCAGGTCGTGAGGCCGGAGGTTCCGAGCCCCTGGTCCAAGGGGTCGACCTGGTCCTGCGCAACACTCTCCAGATTCTGGAAACTCAGGGGATCCAGCCCATCCATGCACTTGGGCAGCCTTTCGATCCGGCTCTGCACGAGGCGGTGATGGTGGAGGAGCGCTCGGATCTTCCCGACGAGACGGTGGTTGAGGAATTCTTGAGAGGCTACCAGATAGGGGATCGCTTGCTTAGGGCCAGCATGGTGAAGGTGGCCCGTCATCCGGCTGAATCGGAGATCTAGGCACGATGGACTTCAAGGACTATTACCAGGTCCTGGGCGTCCCCCGCACGGCGACTGCTCAAGAGATCAAGTCGGCCTATCGCAAGATGGCCCGCAAGTACCACCCGGATGTCAACCCCGGAGATGCCGAGGCGGAGAAGCGCTTCAGCGAGATCAACGAGGCGCACGAGGTCCTGGGAGACGAGGAGAACCGGAAGAAGTACGATCAGCTCGGGGCGCGCTGGAAGCAGGCTTCGGCATCCGGTTGGCCACCTGGAGGCGGCCAGGGCGTCGAGTTCGATCTGGGCGATCTCTTTGCACAGATGGGGAGTGCTGGTTCTACGGGCAGATCATCGTTCTTCGATATGTTCTTCGGAGGTATGGGAGGAGCGGGGGGCTTCCCCGGAGGAGGCCCCCCCACGTCCCGACCCGGGTCGGACGTCGAGGGCAATGTCGAGATCTCCCTGGAGGAAGCCTTCCACGGCACGACTCGGCAACTGACCCTGGAGAAGACCAGCGTCTGTCCGACCTGTGCCGGACGAGGTCGGATGGAAACCGGGCCATGTCGGACCTGTCATGGGCGGGGTCAGACGTCTGTTCCGCGGGTCCTGGAAGTCCGGATCCCCGCCGGGGTTACCGATGGCTCGAAGGTTCGGGTCCGTGGAGAGGGCCAGGCAGGTGCAGGCGGGGGGCCGAGTGGGGATGTTTATCTTCAGGTTCATATCCGCAAGCACCCGGTCTTTGAAGTGAAGGGGCGTGACCTCTACCGGGATCTTCGGGTTCCTCTCTATGATGCGGTCTTGGGGGGTGAGGTCAGTTTCCCGGGCCCCAGCGGCAGTACCCTGACCCTGAAGATTCCCCCGGAAACCCAGGGAGGCTCTCAGCTCCGGCTGACGGGGCAGGGCCTCCCACGGGCGCGTGGGCAGGCCGGAGACCTCTACGTCCGACTTCAGCTCGAGATCCCGGCCAACCTGACCGAAAAGGAGCGCTCCTTGTTCCGGCAGTTGGCCGACCTGCGGGCGCTTCGTCATGCCGGTTCCTGAGCCCCATCGCTGATCCGCAGGGCCCGCGGGCGCCGTTGAACAGGAGATCACCCCGGCCGGTAGAACGAGTGGCGGATGCTCGCCATGTTCGAGTCCGTCGGCCGTGCCGTCTTGAAGTTGCTGGAGTACGTAGGCTCCCTGCTGATGCTCTTGTGGGAGACGTTTTGCTGGGTTGTGCGTGGTTCGGTCCGGCTGGACCTGACCATCCAGCAGATGGCCTATCTGGGAGTCGACTCCCTGTTGATCGTGATCCTGACGACTACGACGGCGGGCATGGTCATATCCTTGCAGCTCGCTCACATTGCCGTCCAGTATGGGGTGACCAACGTGGTTGGAGGAGGGGTGGCCATCGCGATGGCGCGCGAGCTGGGCCCCATGCTGACGGCCGTCGTAGTGGCTGGCCGGGCGGGGTCGGCCATCGCCGCTGAACTCGGAACCATGAAGGTGACCGAGCAGATCTCGGCCTTGCAGGCGATGGCGGTCAGCCCGGTCCGCTATCTGGTGGTTCCGAGGTTCCTGGCCCTGGTGGCCATGATGCCGATCCTGGTCCTCTTCGCGGACGTGGCCGGGACCCTGGGAGGAGCCCTGGTCGCGTTCCAGTCCGCCAGCATCCCCTATGCCGCCTTCTACGATTCGATCCAGCGACTGTTGGAACTCTCAGATGTTTTCAACGGTATGCTCAAAGCAGTCGTCTTCGGGATAGAGGTAGCCATGGTAGCCTGCCTCCAAGGCCTGACCACGGGGCGCGGAGCAGCCGGGGTCGGGGTGGCGACCACCTCCAGCGTGGTCTTGGCAACAATCATCATCTTCCTCACGAACTATCTGATGTCTTCGTGGCTCTTCCCGGTGACTTGAGGTGACCTCCAACCATTCCGTCCTGGGTGTTCGGCCGCCGATGGCAGATCCAGCCATCGTGGTCCGGAATTTAACCGTGAATTTGAGCGGCCGCGCCATCCTCAGCGGAGTCGACTTCGAGGTGCCCCGGGGCACGACGCTGGCCATCATGGGACTCTCCGGAGTTGGAAAGAGCACGACTCTGCGTTGTCTGGTCGGCCTGCAGCGCCCGGACAGCGGGGAGGTCCTGGTCGATAACAAGGATATCCTGACCATGAGTCGTCGGGAGTTGGACGAGCTGCGCAAGAGGGTGGGGATGGTCTTCCAGATGCCAGCCCTCTTCGACTCGCTGACGATCGGAGAGAACGTGGCCTTCGGTCTGCGTGAGCACACTCGGCTTCCCGAGGAGGAGGTCCAGCGGATCGTCGCCGAGAAGCTGGCCATCGTCGACCTCGAAGGCATGGGGCATCTCTTCCCCAACCAACTGTCGGGAGGCATGCAGAAGCGTGCCAGTCTGGCGCGCACCATTGCTACGGATCCCGACGTGATCCTGTATGATGAGCCCACCACGGGACTGGATCCGATCCTCTCTCGGGTCATCAACGAGTTGATCCTTGATCTACAGGAGAGGATACACGCGACCTCGGTCGTGGTCACCCATGATGTGGCCGGGGCCATGCTGGTAGCGCATCGGATCGCCATGCTCCACCGGGGCCAGATTGTCTGGATCGGTCCCCCCGAGGAGTTCCAAACCACGAACAACGAGTTCGTGGCGCAGTTTCGTGAGGGACGGGTGCAAGGCCCGATCCGGGTCTAGGAGGAGAGATGGAACTCAATCCGGCAGCCAGGGTCGGGATGCTGGTGGTGGTCGCTGCCATCCTGATGGGTCTCGTGGTCGTGCAGGTCGGTCAGGTCGGTCCCGAGGACGGCGTGAGCTATTACGTCCTTTTCGAGGATGTCGCGGGTCTGCAGACCCGTGCACCCGTTCACCTCTCGGGGGTCCGCATCGGTTACGTAGCAGAGCTGCAACTCAATCCCGAGAATCGGGTCCGGGCTACGATCCAGGTCACCCGCCCGGATGTTCAGCTCTTCAGCGCCGACTACTACATCTACACCATCACCGGCAACCTCCTGGGCGACAAGTGGATGGAGATTCGTCCCGGTCCGGTGCCAGCTGGTGTCAGTCCGGTGGCCGCGGGCGACCAGGTCCTGGGCACCTCCCCGGTCACCCTGGATGATCTGGCTCGCGAGGGAAACAAGGTCATGCTCGAGTTCCAGGATTCGGTGGCGGCCTTGAACGACCTGATCGGGGATTCGAAGTTCCAGAGCGACATCAAACTGACCATGACGAATTTCCGGGAAATCTCCGGGAATCTGAAGGGTGCCAGCCAGGATGCCCGGACCCTGGTCAAGGGGCTGAACACGCGGGTGGAGAACCTGGCCAGCTCCTTGGATCGGGTGGTCGCGCACGTCGACAGCACCGTTCTGGCCTTCCAGGACGACGCTCGGGTACTGGGAGCCAACCTTCGCGGTGCTACGGGCACGGTCAACCAGCTCATGGCACGCAACGCGGCGCACGTCGATACCATCGTGATGAATCTGCGCCAGATGTCCTCCAGCCTGCAGAGGACGGCCAGCACCTTGGAGGGGCTGGCCGCCGATGAGAGCCTTCGCGACGATGTGATGGCGGCCGTCCACAACATCCGCAAGGCCAGCGAGGAGGTCCAGGCCATCGCAGGCGACATCCGCTCGCTGACCGGGGACCCCCAGGTTCAGGACGACCTGCGTCAGACCGTCGCCAATGCCCGAGAGGCCAGCGAGTCCGCCAAGCGGGTTGCGGGCAAGGTCGAGGGGATCGTTTCCGGTGATGGGGGTCCTCTCTTCCAGGCGGATGTTTCGCACGAATGGAACACCCAGACCGGCGAGCCCGCGGCCAACCTCAATGCCTTCTTGTTGCCGCGGGGGCCTTTCACTGTCAAGGCCGGGGTCGACTCCCTGGGGCAGGACAACCTGGTCAATCTCCAGGCAGGCCGAACCTGGGATTCCTTCCGGCTGCGTGGGGGAGTAGTCCGCTCCCAGTTCGGGGTGGGTGCTGACGCCTGGCTTTTCAACCGGCGCTTCGAGGCCAACGTGGACGTCTACGACACACGGGACGTCAAGGTCGACGTTCTCGGGAAGGTCCTGTTCCCCAGCGAGTTCTATATCTACGGCGGAGTTCGCGACGCCACCGATGCACGTAACAGCTACCCCATCGTCGGTGCCGGGAAGAGGTTCTGACCGCCCTGCAGGTGTGATGCTCCAGTCGGGGTTCCCACCGGCAACTATCGGGGCATGCATGGACCAGAAGCCCAGGTGCCTGAAACCGGGGCGGATCCCTCCGGTTTGCTCCCCCTCCCGCTCTGTGCTAGAATTGGGAAATACTACCATCTGCCGATGGGATCGATGATCGAGAGCTGGAATCTGCCTCCCGGCACACTGGCCGACAGCCGCTACGAGGTCTTACGGCTGATCAAGGCAGGCGGGATGGGCGCCGTCTATGCCGTAGCCGACCGGGTCCTCAAGGATCGGGTGTACGCCCTGAAGCAGATGATCGATCCCTCCGCCAGTCTGGGCGAGAGGCAGAGTGCGATCGACTGCTTCCTCTCCGAGATCCAGGTCATGCAGGCGCTGAATCATCCCAGCATTCCCCGGGTCTACAGTTCCTTTGTCCACGAGAATTCTTTTTGTTTCGTGATGGATCTCGTGGAGGGGGACGACCTGGCCCAGGTCTTGAAGAATTCCGGCTCGCCCGGCCTGGACCCCCACTCGGTGGTGGGATGGAGCTTGCAGGTGCTGGACGCGCTGGAGTACCTGCACGGTCTCCAGACCCCGGTTACCCATCGGGATATCAAACCCTCCAACCTCATCCTGCGCAACCGGGACGGCCGGATCGTCCTGATCGACTTCGGCATCGCGCGCGTCACCAATCCGGCGGAGGGCTTCTGGATCGGCACTCCTGGCTATGCTCCGGCAGAACAGCAACAAGGAACCCCCGAACCCCGCTCAGACCTCTATGCGCTGGGGGCGACGATGCACGAGTTGCTTTCGGGACGCAAACCGGTCGATTTCGACTTCCCGACCTTCGAAGACCTGGGGGTTTCCGTGCCCCGGCCACTGGAGCAGCTCATCTTTCGAGCCCTGGGAACCTGGCCCGAGGAGCGATTCCCCGACGCCCGGACGATGGGCAAGCGGCTGCGGGAATTGCCTGGATTCGACATCAGCCTTCCGGCCGTCGATCGCGAGCATGATTTCGAGACGGCGGTCCTGGACCTCAAGCAGCGGATCCTGGATCCCATCCTCCAGAACCTCATGCACTACTACAGCAATGAGTGCCACACCCCGTATCTGCCTCGGAACCTGGATTTTCTCGAGTTCACCCTGGCGGCTCCGACCCCCTTCGTGCTGCAGGTGGTCAAGGACCCTGCGCGAGAGACCCTGCACTTTTATGAGAAGCAGGGCCTTCTCGAACCGATTCCGATCGGGGACGTGCGCCCTCTGGATGCGGCCTCGGCTGCGGCAGTCCCCAAGATCGTCCAGCGCTTCGTCGAGGATTACGAGGGATTCAAGGGAGCCAGTTGGCAACTCATGTAAAAGGCGGCTCTACGCAGGCTTCTGCATCCCCGATCCGGGATCCACCAGCAGCCTGTTGGCCTTCCGGCCGCCTGTCCTTGAGGCCCGTCTACGCCCCCGGTTCTCGCGTCAGGCGGCGGATTCAGGATGCGGAGTTCACCTTGCCATGATCCGGGTCGCATGGTATATTTAGACCCGCTCGAACTTCGCTCGGAAAAAGAGTGGGCTCACCCACTCTTTTTTGATGCACCGGGACCAGGTGAACCGGGGCAACGGCGAGGTTGGGCGCGTTTTTGTCCAAGAGACGCGGCAGGCCCGACCGGGGACCAGGGATTCCCCGGACGGCCATCCTGCAGCATCCGGGCCGAGGCTTTCGTCCTCGCCCAAGGACCAAAGCGGCCCGCAGGGCAGACCAGGAGGAGAAGATTGGCCAGGGTCACCCCACAAACCCTCGAGAGGATCCGGACGGCAGCCGAAGAGTTGGCTGTCGTCCAAGGGCTATCCGTCGAGCGGGTGGAGTACGTCCGCGAGGCCGGAGCATGGTACCTCAGGGTTACGGTCAACCGTCCCGAGGGAATCACCATGAGTGATTGCGAGGCCCTGCATCGGCCTCTCTCCAAGCGCTTGGACCAGATGGACCCCATCGCCACCCCTTATTTCCTGGAGGTCAGCTCGCCCGGCACCGGCGCCGCCCACGATGTGGACGCAGACACCCAGTCCGGAGGAGGAACGGAATGAATCTCGAGATCCTGTCCGCCCTCAAGCAGATCGAGAAAGAGCGCAACGTGCCGCTCGATATGATCCTGCAGGCCATCGAGGATGCGCTGGTCAAGGCCTATGAGAGGAATTTCGGGGCCAACCAGAACGTGATCATCGAGATCGACCGCAGCACCGGCGAGCTGCGCGTCTGGCAGCGCAAACTGGTAGTCCCGGAGGTCGAAGACCCGGGCACCGAGATGTCTTTGGAGGAAGCCAAGAGCCTGGCCGAAGAGGCCGAACTGGGGATGGAGCTGGACCTGGAGGTCCCCAGCGACGTCTTCGGCCGAATCGCTGCCCAGACCGCCAAGCAGGTGATCGTCCAGCGCATCCGGGAGTTCGAGCAGAACATCATCCGGGAGGAGTACCTCAAGCGCCAGTTCGACCTGATGATCGGAACGGTGCAGAGGCACGAGCGCCGCGAGGTCCTGCTGGACCTGGGTCGGGCCGAAGGCGTCATCCCGGTGGCTGAGCAGGCTCACAACGAGTGGTTCCGCCACGGCGACCGGATCAAGGCCCTGGTCCTGGACGTGCGCACCAGCCTGCGCGGTCCCCAGGTGGTTCTCTCGCGTTCCAATCCGGGACTCCTCAAACGCCTCTTCGAACAGGAGGTTCCGGAGATCCGCCAGGGGATCGTCCAGGTCAAGGCCGTTGTGCGCGAGGCTGGACTGCGCTCGAAGATCGCCGTCAAGTCGCTGGACTCGTCGGTGGACCCGGTGGGCGCCTGCGTCGGGCCCAAAGGCAGCCGCGTCCAGGCCGTGGTGGACGAGCTGCGCAATGAGAAGATCGACGTGATTCCCTGGTCCGATGACCCGATAACCTACGTGGCCAACTCGCTGCAGCCCGCCAAGGTATTGCGGGTGACCCTCTTCGAAGACAAGGAAGCCCGCAATGCGGTTGTGGTTGTCCCCGACAGCCAGTTATCCCTGGCTATCGGCCGCGAAGGGCAGAACGCCCGCCTGGCCGCCAAATTGACCGGCTGGCACATCGACATCAAGAGTGAGTCGAGCGCGCGCGAGTCTCAGGAACCTGCTGCTCCCGCTCGCCCTGCTGGCGAGGCTGCCAAGAAGGCTCCAGAGCCCTCTGCTGCGCCCGAACCCCAGACCGATTCGCCCCGACAACCGGCCCAGGAAGACCTCGCGGTCCCTCCCCAGGCCAAGGAATAGGCGCGGACGGCTCCGGCCATGCCTCAACCCTCCCGAATTCCGGAACGGATGTGCATCGTGTGCCGGAACCTCCGCCCTCGAACAGAACTCCTCCGCCTGGTGCGACCCACGGGGCGGAACGACCTCGCGCCGGATCCAACCGGCCGAAAGCCCGGCAAGGGATTCTATCTCTGCCGGAATCAAGATTGCCTTGCCAGGCTCCAGAAAGAGAAGAAGCTCCGGCGGCTCTTTGCCGGCCGGATCACTCCCGAGGCCTTCTCCTGGATAGAGCTTGAACTGGAGGCCGCGGGTGATGGCGATGCGTTGACCTGAGGGGAGACGAACGCCGATGGCTTGCCGGCTGGAAGAGAGAGTGGTGGTTCGATGGGTAGCAACAGCAACACCAGCACGAAGGTGCGGGTCTATGAACTCGCTCGCGAGCTGGGCATGGATGATAGCAAACCCCTGATGCGAATCCTCAAGGATATGGGCTACCCGGTCAAGACGGCCTCCAGCAGCATCACGAGTGACGTTGTCAAGAAAGTGCGCGAGATCGTGATCCCTCACATCGAGCAGATGCGCCGCGAGGCCGAGGCCCGTCAGGCCCGCGAAGAGGCCGAACAGAAGGCCCGCGAGGCGGCAGCAGCCCAGCCCAAGCGAGTGATCCGCATCGCCAAGCGTGCCACCGATGAAGAGAAGCAGGCCCTCATAGATCGCCAGGTGCGCAAGGAGCGAGGCGAGGAGGTCGACCCGGCGGCCGAAGTCCTCAGGGCCGCCAAGGAATCGACCTTGGCATCTGTACCCCCACTCGAAGAAGAGGCCCCCCAGCCCGCAGAGGTTCCGGCGGTCGAAGCCGAAGCCGAAGCCGAAGCCGAAGAACCCGAGACTCCTGAGCAGGTCCCCCCGCCAGTCGAGATCCCCGACTCCCTGGAACCCGAGATCGGCAAGTTCTCGGAGGAGGATGGCGAGGAGGAAATGCTGGAACTCCCCGAGATCTCGCCCGAAGAGATGGGGATCAACCTGGAGGAGGAGGCTCAGCTCTCGATCAAACCGGTCCCCCCCGAGCAGGCCTTCCGCATCGACACCCCCATCCCGGCCTCCCAGGCCTTCGCTGTTCCCCCCTCCCGGCCCGCCCCGGTCGGACGCCCCCCGATGGGTCGATCGGCACCCGGTGCTCCACGTTCTGGAGGCCCGGCCGGCCCCCCTGGCCGGACTGGAATGTCCGCCCCCGGCGCACGCTCCGGCGCCCCTGGACCCGCTGGGCGGCCCGGCATGCTCGGGCGCCAGGGTATGGCCCGGCCAGGAATGCACCAGAAGTCGACCCCAGGCCAGAGGGGGAAGCGCAAGCATCGTTCTCGGGGTGATAAGGGGCAGACCATGCAGACACCGGTTGCCAAGATCGTCGAAATTCCGGAGGCCATCGCCCTCTCCGAGCTGGCCAACCGCCTGGGTCAGCCAGCCAGTGAGCTGATCAAGTACTTGATCAGCCAGGGCCGCATGGTCACCATCAATCAGGCCCTCTCCTATGAGGAGGCCTGCGAGATCGCCGTCGCCTACGGCTTCAAGGTAGGCGAGATGGCCGACGAGAGCATCCCCTTGGAGATCCTCGAGGACGAGGACGAATCCCTCCTGGAACCCCGCCCGCCGGTGGTAACCGTGCTGGGGCACGTCGACCACGGCAAGACCTCCCTGCTGGACGCCATCCGCAAGACCACGGTGACGGCTGGTGAAGCAGGTGGCATCACCCAGAAGATCGGGGCCTACACGATCAAGCGCAACGACCGCCTGATCACCTTCATCGACACCCCGGGCCACGAGGCGTTCACCCATATGCGGGCGCGTGGCGCCTCGATCACCGACCTGGCCATCCTGGTGGTGGCGGCCGATGACGGCGTGATGCCCCAGACCATCGAGGCCATCAACCACGCCAAGGCGGCCCAGGTCCCGATCATCGTGGCCATCAACAAGATCGACCTGCCGCAGGCCAACACCGACAAGGTCATGCAGCAGTTGACCGAGTACGGCCTGGTCTCCGAGGACTGGGGCGGGGACACGATCATGGTTCCCGTCTCGGCCAAGGCCCGGATCGGCCTGGAAGAACTGTTGGAGATGGTCCTTCTGGTGGCGGATATCCGCGAGTTGAAGGCCAATCCCAATCGCCTGGCTCAAGGCACCATCATCGAGGCCTGGCTGGACAAGGGTATGGGCCCGGTGGCCACCGTCCTGGTCCAGAACGGCACCCTGCGCCCCGGCGACACGGTCGTCGTGGGCAGCACCTGGGGCCGCGTCCGCGGCTTGATCAATGAGAACGGCGAGCGGATCCGCCGCGCCGGCCCGGCAATTCCGGCAGAGATCGTCGGCCTCTCCGATGTCCCCAACGCCGGGGACTATATGCAGGCCGTCGAGGATGAGAAGATGGCCAAGCAGGTCTCCGAGGCACGGAGCTTCAAAGTCCGTCAGACCCGCATTACCGCCGGCAGCAAGCAGACCCTGGCGGGCCTTTTCGCCGAGATGAAGACGGGTCAGGTAGTGGACCTGAACCTGCTGGTCAAGGCCGACGGGCACGGCAGTTTAGAGGCCCTCAACCAGTCGCTGAACAAGCTGTCCACCTCCGAGGTGGCCGTGAAGATCATCCACTCGGGAGTGGGCGCCATCTCCGAAACCGACATCATGTTGGCCAGCGCCTCCAACGCCCTGATCATCGGCTACAACGTCCGCCCCGACTCGGTGGTCAAGCGGCTGGCCGACCAGGAACAGGTGGACATCCGGTTGTATCGGGTGATCTATCACGTCATCGAGGATATCCGGAAGGCCATGTCAGGTCTGTTGACGCCGGATATCGAAGAGGTCGAGCTCGGCCGGCTCGAAGTCCGGCAGGTCTTCAAGATCACCAAGGCCGGCAAGGTCGCAGGTTGCTACGTGGCCGAGGGTAAGGTCACCCGTGACGCCCTGGCCCGCCTGGTCCGCGACGGCAAGCTGGTCTACGAAGGCTCGATCGACACCTTGAAGCGCTTCAAGGATGATGCCCGCGAAGTGGCTGAGGGCTACGAGTGCGGCCTGACCCTGACCAACTATCAGGACATCCAGGAAGGCGACATCATCGAGGTCTACCGCAAGGAAGAGCACGTCCGCGAGCTCGTCTGATCCCACCGATGCCCCTCGCGTTCCGGGCGCAGTCTGTCGTCCGGTCCACGAGGGGCTCCTTTCTTTTCGAGGAGGGCTTCCATGAGTCATCGAGCTGAGCGGGTGCGCGAGTTATTGATCGAAGTCGGCAGCGAAATCCTGCGGCGACTTAAAGACCCGGCCCTGGGGCAAGACCTGATTAGCATCACCGACGTCAAGGTGGCGGCGGACCTGGGAACTGCACGTTTCTACGTCAGCGTCATGGCCGATCCCCTGCGTCAGCAGGAGGTCCTCAAGGCCCTGGAAAGGGCGGCCGGCTTCTTCCGCCGTGAGCTGCGTCACGAGGTCCGCCTTAAGAGGATCCCCGAGGTGCGTTTCGAACTGGACCACACCCTGGAGCATGCCGCCCACATGATGAAGGTCCTGCAGAGCGCTCAGGTCAAGACCGAAGCACTCCCTCCTCCAGAGCCCCCGCCCGAATGATTCCGACTCCTCCGCCCGCGTGCCGGGAAGTGGCCCGGGTCTTGAAATCCGGCTCGCGCTTCCTCATGCTTCCACATATCCACATCGACGGAGACGACCTGGGCTCGATGGTCGGCCTGGCCGCGGCCCTGGATCGCTTGGGGAAGGAGAGCTACCTCTACTCTCCTGACCAGGTCCCCGAGGTCTTCCGCTGGTTGCCCGGCTCCGAACGGATTCAGAACCGGATGCCGCAAGGCCCCTTCGACGCTGTAATCTTGATGGAATGCCCTGCGGAGGGGCGATTGCCCCCCGGGATCCGGCCCCGGGAGCTGGGCCGGGTGGTTATCAACTTCGATCACCACCCGGGGAATACGATGCCGGCCGATGTGCACTGGGTCGAACCGGAACGCGCCGCCCTGGGCGAGATGGCCGTCCTGTTGGTGGATAGCCTGGGGGTCCCCTTGGATCGGGAGATCGCCACGGCCTTGTATGTGGCGCTGGTTACCGACTCCGGCAACTTCCAATACAGCCAGGTCTCGGCCCAGACCCACCGGATTGCAGCGCGCCTGGTCGAGCAGATCGGGGATGTCTCGGAGATTTGCCGCCGACTTTTTCGGGATCGTCCCGTCGCCGAAATGGTCTTGACGGGAAAGGTCTTGCAGACCCTACGCACCTCGGCTGACGGCCAGGTGGCCTGGGCCGACCTGGACTCCGAGATGCTTAGGGCCACCGGCGCCCGGCCAGATGATGCCCAGAACCTGGTGGCCGACGTCAATCGGGTCCGCGGCACCCGGGTCTTTGCCCTGTTCAAGAACCTGAACCCCGGACAAGTACGCGTCTCGCTGCGTTCAACCGGACCGGAGGTGAACCAGGTCGCAGCCCTCTTCGGAGGGGGCGGACATCGCCTGGCGGCCAGCCTCACCGTCGAAAATATCGGTTTGGAAAAAGCCCGCCACCAGGTCCTGGAGGCCCTGCAACGCAAGATGGCCGAATCAGCTCCACCGGAGGAGTTTTGAACGATCACGCTTTGAACCAATCGTTGATCCCTGGTGCCCGCAACGCAGTCGAAGTCTGCCTGGCAGTCCAACCCCGGCAGAAAGTCTTCGTCCTGACCGACAGGAAGAGCCAAAGGATCGGGAGGGCGCTGCACGAGGAGGTCCTCCGCGTGGGTGCCACCTGTCATCTGGCCGTCCTGGAAGACCATGTGCAGCGACCCGCGCTCCACCTGCCGGAAAGCTTGATGACTCCGTTCTCAGAAGCCGAGGTGGCGCTCTACTGCGTCTATCCCCAGGCCGGAGAACTGCCCTCACGGATCCAGATTGTCCAGTGCGTTGAGGAGCGCGGCATCAAATATGCGCACATGGTCGGCATCACCGAGGACATCATGTGCCAGGGGATGAGGGCCGACTTCCGCAAGGTGGACGAGGTCAGTAGACGCCTGCTTCAACGGGCGGAAACCTGCTCGACCATCCGGGTCTGCAGTCGGGCGGGAACGAATCTGGTGGCCCACTTCGAGCCCCGCTACACCTGGCGCAAGACCAGCGGGATCATAGAAGAGGTATGGTCCAACCTGCCCGGGGGCGAAATATTCACCTTCCCCGCCCGGGTCGATGGGGTCTTCGTCGTGGACGGCACTGTCGGCGACCACTTCGGAGAGAAGTATGGTGTCCTGGACCGAACCCCCATGACCCTGGAGATCGAGGATAGCCGGCTGCGCAGCGCCCGCTGTTCGAATCGGGAACTGGAACTGGAATTCTGGGAGTATTGCCACCAGGTTGAAGGGTCTGATCGGGTCGGAGAGTTCGCCATCGGGACCAACCTGGCGGTCTTCGAGTTCACCGGTAACCTTCTGCAGGACGAGAAGATGCCCGGAATCCACATCGCCTTCGGCGACCCCTATGCTACCCAGACGGGCGCGGACTGGTCCTGCACCACCCACGTGGACGTGATCACCCGTTCGTGCGACATCTGGATCGATTCTGAGCAGGTCATGCAGCACGGCATCTTCATTTCAGACAAACTCGGTATCGACTATGCCTATCTCAGCGAGGATCCCTCGGTCATGTCGCTGTATGCGGCAGACCCCGAGTGGAAGAGACTCGGGAAGAGCCCCTGAGTCCACCTCCCGAGAAGGTTCGGATGACGAAACCCGGGAATTTTACGGGCCCGAAAATCATCGAGTTTCAGGCTCCAGGAGGGCGAGATGGCCATTCGTGAAGGTGCATGGGATTGCCCCTACTGTGGCACCAAACGGAATCGCGGTCCTGAGAAGTTCTGCGGTGGGTGCGGCTCGCCACGCGACCCCCAGGTGAAGTTCTACCTTCCCGAAGATGCGCGGGTGGTGGATGACCCCCGCGAGTTGGAGAAGGCTCGCGCTGGCCCCAACTGGACCTGTGAATTCTGCTCGGGCGACAACGCCGGCTGGAACAAGTTCTGTACGGGCTGCGGTTCGCCGC
>JAAZKF010000450.1 GCA_012799975.1 Burkholderiales bacterium | reverse complement strand
GGGGCGGGCACGGGCAACGGCATCCCGGCAAGACCCGATGCGAAGGAGAACAGGCAGGCCGCCCAGGCTGCCGTGACTGCGGCGAAGCGGCGCGAGGGCATGATGAGCGGCGCAGTTCCCGCACCGGTATGGAAATCCTGCTGTTCGCCGGTTCATGGCAAGCCGGAACCAGCGCTCGGCGGACCCTCTCGGTGGGCTGGGGGGGCCGGTTCCTGGCCTTCCTCGGGGCCGGCACGGGTCGGCCGACGTCGGGTCTTCCACAATCCGCTGCCTGGCGATGCGGACGGGCCCGCATCGGCGGCCGAATGCCATGCCAGGCGGCGGATCGAGGGTCGGCCCCTGGTCTTTACAGCCCGGAGGAAGCAGGATATCCTACGAAAATATCCTCCCCCGGGATGCGCTGGAGCATCGCAGAAGACTCGCCCACCCGAGGCGCGGGAGGTACCCAGGTGGGGATCGTCAGCCGCCCGCACCCCGGGCCAGAGGCCCTGAGCCGGCGGGAGGGAGTCCTCAGAAGCAGACCGCAACTGCTCTCTGAGCCAGGCAGGTGATGAAGGTGGCCAGTTCGCTTGGAGTCGTCGAGAACCAGACCGAGCCCCAACCTCTTCCGGTGGGTTCTGGAGAGGAGGGCGGCAACTGGAGCCGGAGCGGTTGGACCGATTCCATCTCCTTCGAGCCGGTCCCGACGTGTTACGTGTGCGCTTCGACGACGCGCACCCCCGCCTTCGATCTGTCCTTCTTCGACCACCCCTTCCAGTGGGTGCGCTGCTCGGATTGCGGTCTGGTCTTCCAGTCTCCCCGGCTCACCAAGGGTTCGTTGGACCTGATCTACAACTCCGAGCTCTACTGGCGCGGTCGGTCCGACGCGACCCCACCTCCTGCCGAGAGCACCGACGAGCTCCGCCTGGGCTACAACAACTACGAGATGGGACACCCGTACCGCATGGCCCAGGCCCGGCAGAGGGTTCGGGCCCTCTCCAGGCACCTGCCGACCGGCTCCAGGGTCTTGGAGGTGGGCTGCGCTGCCGGCTTCTTCCTGTCCGCCCTGAAGCAGGCCGGGTTTGCTGCGACCGGCATCGAGCTGTCGGCAGCGATGGCGGAGTACGGGCGCTCCCGGCTGGACGTCGACATCCAGGTCGGCGACTTCGACCAGTTGGAGATCCCTCCAGGGTCCTACGACGGCATCGCGGCCTGGGGCTGCGATTCGAATTTTCACGACGTCCGGAAGACCTACTCCCATATGGTCGAAGCTCTCCGGCCTGGCGGGATCCTGGCCTTCAACTATTTCGACTTTGACCACCCGGCCCGGATCCTCCTGGGCAGCTTCAAGCGGGTCTACAACGCCATCTATTACTTCAACCGGAGCAACGTCACCCGTCTGCTGAGCTCGCTGGGTCTGGAGATCGTCTCCCACTCGACCGAGTTCCAGTACACCTGCCTGGAGGAGGTCGCCTCCATGACGGGGCGGCGAGGGGTCCAGACCCTGGCCCGCACCCTCGGAATCCAGCGGAGCATGCTCCGGCTTCCCATCGTGGGGAGCTATCTGCTGCTGGCCAGGAAGCGGCCCCACCCTTCGCGACGCCCTTGACCCGACTCTTCCTGCGCGGAATCCGCCAGCGGCATCCGCGCTCGGGGGGTCAGGGGGACGTCTCGGCCAGCCCCTGCGCGGCCCGGGCCTGGACTTCGGGGTGCTGGCGCCCCTTCTGCAGGACGTACTGATAGCGCTTCCGGGCCCCGGCCAGGTCGCCCTGGGAGCGGGCCTGGTCTGCCGATTCCAGCAAGGCCACCAGCAGGTTGTACCGGGCCTGGTGCCGGAAGGGGTCCAGCTCCAGGGCCCGCTCGAAGCGCAGGGCGGCCTCGTCCCAGCGCTGCAGCTTGCCCAGCACGACTCCGGCATTGTACTCCAGGGCGGCGCTGGGCGGACCCGCCAGGTAGCGTTCCAGGGC
>JAAZKF010000030.1 GCA_012799975.1 Burkholderiales bacterium | reverse complement strand
GGCGGGACACGTTACTGAGCCAACAAAAAGACATTGGGCGCATCACTCCGCACCGAAGAGTTGAGTTACGCGCCTCGTGCGCGGAGTCCTCGGAGGGGCGGGTCAGAGGTCGCACCCACCTGCGCAAGCAGGTTCATTACGTTTCCGCCCGCGGCATCGCGGGGAGGCTTCTCACCATGAAGCCTGAATACCGCTTGGCGTGAGGATCGAGAGCGTAGAGCGCGGGTCTGGTGAATACGAGTGGGTGGCCCAGGGCTCGACGGCCAGAACCACGGCAGATAGCGGGTTCAGGGAGAAGGCGTCCGACCTGAACGGGCGCCTTCTCCCCCTTGGGCACCGATCTCCACATCGGCCCCTGCCGGACGAGGGGCACGCGACCATCTGGTCTTCGTGCCCGGTCAAGACGCCGAGAAGAGGAATCCCCTCCCACCATGCCAGTGCCGTCCTTGCGCCCCCACGGGTCGGCCCCGGGAACCCTCCCGGCGGGGACGGATTGGACCAAACCACAGCCGCCGACCGATTCACACGCGATTCTCAACGGGCGTTCCCACCCTGTCGAAGGCTCGACGGTAATCCGGAAGACCACGGCGGGACTGACGGCCACGGTCATCCAATTATGCGCAGCGCTCCTGACCGCCTTCGTTCTGGCCCGCAGCCTGGGCCCGGAACTGCTGGGGCAATACTATCTGCTCTACACCCTGACCCTGACCAGCGCGCTCTTCGGCAGCCTGGGGATCGAAGCTGCCAACTCCGTCTTCGTAGGCCGGGGCGAGGAAAACCCCGGGCGGGTGCACACCGCTTCCCTACTGCTCACCGTCCTGCTCGGGGGGACCGCCGTCCTGCTGGCCGCAGCGGCCTATCCCATCCCCTGGCTCGGCCTGAAGGGACGGGTGGACCCGATCCAATACATGCTGGCCCTCGCCACGGTCCCCTTCATCCTGTACCAGAACCTGGTCTGGTCCATCCTGATCGGGACTGGTCACCTGGTCCTTATGAGCCGGACCAAGATCCTGGTCGCTCTTCTGCGACTGGTCGGCGACATGACGGTGGTCGGACTTCTATGGATGGGGGTCCGCCATGGGGTGGCCGTCTCCAGGTTCGGGGTTCGCGGCCTGCTGATCTCCTTTCTGCTTTGCTCGGCCCTGGGAGCCTTCTCCCTGCTTTGGCTCACCCTGCCCGTGGCCCGGCCTCAAGCACTGCAGACCCGAGGCCTGTTGGGACGGCTGACGGGTTTCGGAATCCGCAGCCACCTGGGCACCATCGCGAGACAACTGCACTCACGGGCTGACACCTTCATCCTGAATGCCTTCCACGGAACCACCGCTGTCGGGCTCTATTCGGTGGCCGTCCAGGCCGCGGAATTGCCGGTCCTGTTCTTCACGGCCATTCAGAACGCGATCTTTGCCCGAGTCAGCGGAGGCGACCGGGATGAGGCCACGCGGATGGTCTCCTTCCTGGTGCGCCTGGGATGCGCTGCCTGGTTGGTCCTGGTCGGCTTGGGACTGACGGTGGTCCCCCGAATCATCACCTGGATATTGGGTCAGGACTACCAGACCAGCGGCGAGGCCTTCATGGTGCTGATAGGAGGCACCGTCGCCGCGGGGATATCCCGACTTTACAACCCCTACTTCCTGGGGCAGCTCAAGCGCCCGGGACTCCTTTCCGGACTGGCCTGGCTGAACGTGACCATCAACCTGGCGGCCTGCGCCTTGCTGATACCGGGCCTGTCGGTTCTGGGAGCGGCTACCGCCTCGCTGGTGTCCTACCTGGCCGGGTTGGTGATCCTGCTCTTCTTCTATTGCCGACTCAGTCAGCAGCGCCTCTTAGAGGTCCTGCGCCCCCGGCGCGACGATTTCCAGATCCTCTTGAAAGCCCTGCGCAGCCTCACGGGTGAGGCTGCGACCCGCTAACAGCCCGGTCGGAAGCCACCGTCGGGACGGGCCCTCCCGGCAACTGTACCTCGCGAAGGTAGCGCGCGTCATCCTCGGGAAGGTGCGTATTGATGTACATCCCGGTGCCCACCTCAAAGCCTGCGGGGGTCGTGACCCGGGGAATCAAGGCGGCGAACCAATGGGCAAAGGGAACCGATCCGTAGTCACGACTGGCGGTCCGAAAGATCAGGTTGTAGTCCGGATCACCCAGACCGTGATAGAAGCGAGCCAGGGTTTCGCGCAGGACGGCCGCAAAGTCTACCTGCTCCTCCGGCCTCAAGTCGGAGGGGCAGCCGCTGTGACGATGGGGGACGATCCACATCAGATAGGGTGAGGCGGCGGCAAAGGGCACGAAGGCAGTGCAAGTCCCGCCCTCAACCACCAGACGCCGTCCATCCAACTTCTCCCTCCACAGCATGTGGCAATGGACGCACTCACCGTAGTCATTGTGGTAACGCATGGCCTCCTCCATGCGGTGGCGAACCGTGCGGGGGGTGACGGGAAGCGAGACGACCTGGGAATGAGGATGGGTCAGCGAAGTCCCCCCGCGGGCCCCGTGATTCTTGAAGAGGACGACATGTTCAGCCTCGGGTCCCCGGCGCAGCTCCCGATAGCGCTCGGCCCAGGCCTGAACCACCAGGTTGACCTCCTCGGTTTTCTGAAGAGCCAGGGTGGTGCCGTGACAGGGGGACTCGATGATGACCTCATGGCGTCCAACCCCCTGCATCCGCCGTTCAAAACGCCCCCCATCCCGCTGAGGGGGAGGTCCGGGAAGCAAGGCGGGATACCGGTTCGGACAGGAGCGCACCTGCCAGGTCCCGTCTGGATTAAGGTAACGCAGGGTCTCTCCCGGGGTATTCTCTTCGTGGCCGGGACAGAATGGACAATGCTCGTCGAATGGAGGATTGTCGTGGGTCCAGCCGCTGCGGGCCAGGGACTCCTGGCGCATGTCCTCGGGGCGCCGCGCCCTCTCCGGGGCGAAGACCACCCATTCCTTGGTAGCCGCGTCCTGACGCAGGTGAGGCATCGTTTCTCCTTCAGTCGAGTCTTCGAGCCAGCAGTTCCGAGAAGGACGTGGCCATGAGCTGCTCGCGCCCCAGACCTGTCCGCTTCCGAATCTCCACCTCGTCCCACGCGCCACAGTCCAGGCCTCGGAGGACATGGGACAATAATGCCCGACCGGTGGCCGCGTCGTCAAAGGCCGTCCCCACCCGGGTCGCCTGCGCGGAGGTTTCCAGGAAGTTGTTCAACCTGGTCATCACGATATCAGCCCCTTCCAGGAACCAGGCCTGGATGACGGCGAAACGGCTGACCAGTTGAGCGGGATGGAGGTCCCATCCCTGGTGGAATCCCTGGAGCAGACCCCGTCGAATGTCCAGGGCGTGGCGCTGCCAGGCCTCGTGCATCGCCCGGCGGTTCTGGAGCAGTTGGTCCTGGCCCGACTCCGGACCGCGATGTGGGGGTATGGGAAGAACGGTGGTGGTCCCATCCACCAGGCGGACGGACTGCCCAGCCACGCCGAGGTGCAGCATCGCCCTGGCGAAGTCGCACAGGGGATGACCCAGACCCTGCTCAGCGGGTCCGACTCCACAGGCGGTCAAGAAGTCGTTGGCCCCGAAATGGATCGCCAGGCAACGCCCCTTCGTCGCCTGCAGAGCGGCCCGAACCAGTTGGGGGTCCAACCCTTTCGGACTTTCGACCATCAGCTCTACAGCGATGCTCCCAACCGGCAGTTTCAGGGCCACCTCCAGGTGTTCCAGAGCCTCGATCAGGACCCGAGGGGCCTCGACGTCCTCGACCTTGGGGAGGGTAACCACGAAACCCTCGGGGAGTCGCCCCGCCTCCGAGAGCAGGCGGGTCAGGACCAGGTCCAAGGTCCGCAGGGAGCGCAGCCCGGTCTGCCGGGTCAGGGCCCGAACCCGAATCCCGACCCGAGGGGGGAGTCCCTCTTCCTGCAGAGCTGCGGCCAGAGTCTGGCCCACCCCCCAGGCGTGATGGTCCTCCTCTTCCTCCGAGCGGACCCCGTAGCCATCCTCGAAATCGATCCGGTAGTCCTCGACCGGACGCTCCTCCAAGCGTTTCTTGAGGAGGGGCCAGACCAACCGGGCCGTCTCGAGGCTCATCACCATGGCCTCGGCCAGCGCCGGGGGCTCTGGAGCGTATTCCTGTAGGGCTTTCATGGCCAGACTCCCCAGTTTTCGCGGAGTCTGGGCAGAGAAGAGGTGGGCGCCGCCATAGACCGTGTGGACGGGATGCCACCTCGGGGGGGGCGAGAAGGTCGAATCCGAGGGGAGATGGGTCAGGAGATGGGCACCCGTCTCCAGCGGCAAGGTTGTGTTCACCTGGACCGCTTCGCATCCCGGGCTTCGGCTCCTCCGCCCGCCGAGGGAGAGAGCGGCCGTCTGAAGCGCCCGGCACTCCCCCATCTCCCGAGCAGAGCACAAACCGGCCCCGAACACGCTGTGCCCGGAGCCGGCTATAGCCCGTATCCAGATGTGAGGCCGACTTAAAGCGTCCGGGTCTGCACCTGGCGCTTCTGGGTCTCGCGGAGCTGCTCGAGACGCTTGATCTCGATCTCCACTTCCCAGTCCATCTGGACCTCCTTCTGCAACTCGGGAGGCAAGGCTGAAATGAAGGCCTGTTTGTCGTTGCAGTTGTCGAAGGCTGTCTGGAGGTCGATGTGCCCTTCGTGATAGCGATTCAGCAGGG
>JAAZKF010000266.1 GCA_012799975.1 Burkholderiales bacterium | reverse complement strand
CTACCGTGGCATTCGGCCGTCGATCCGTTGAGACCCCACC
Source organism: Burkholderiales bacterium (assembly GCA_012799975.1). Taxonomy (GTDB): domain Bacteria; phylum Vulcanimicrobiota; class Xenobia; order Xenobiales; family Xenobiaceae; genus Xenobium. The sequence continues at coordinate 1,635 of JAAZKF010000266.1, read as the reverse complement.
CACACCAGGGTGTGGGTGGGAGGGGCCCGTCTGCGTCGTCAGGCGCACCTCTGCGGTGCTCACGTAGTTTCCAACTACGCTCCGCTTCTCGATGCACGCCTTCCTGGCATCCAGACCCGCCTCGATGGCCTCGGTTCTCACGCCAGGCGGCGGATTCAGGTCAAAGGTGTGCGCGGAATTCAATCTTTTGGAGAGATCTCCCCCGCCGGATCCCAGAAACCGGCCAGGGGCCGCGCACTCCCGGGAAAGAACCCCGACGAGCGGGTGGACCGGGTGCTGCTAGTTATGAGGGCGGGAGCATCATGGAGTCCGGGCACCTGCCGGCCTCCGTCTTCCCCCGGGGGCCCCTTTCTTTTTCGGCGGGGGTTCTGCCATAATGGGCCCCGGGAGCCGCCGGTCCCCGGTTTCGGGAGGGCCGTCGGCGGCCGAGCGGGAGGCAGACCGATTTGGAGGCAGCGAACCTTCAACCCGACTCCAGGCCTGGTCACCTGGAATCGACCCCCTGGATGCGTCACGCCGGACCCGAGGCCCGCGCCCTCTGCCCCGGTCCGGGGGATGAGCGCATCAACCTGGGGCTGATCTCCCTGTACGACGTCGAGAACAACGCCGTGCGGGTGCTGGCAGCCTGTGCTCGGGCAGCAGGCTACCGGACCGTCGAGATCTACTTCAAGGATTGGGTCAACAACTCCCTGGATTGGCCCCGTCCACAAGAGTTGGCCAACCTGGTCCGACTGGTGCGCAAGCACGACCTGGGCCTGGTCGGGATCTCCGTCCGCGCCTCGGCCTATCACAAGGTGGCTGTCGAGATCACCCGGGCCCTTCGCCTGCACTTCCCGGAGTTGAAGATCATGTGGGGGGGGACCCATGCCATCCTGGACCCGGAACGCTGCATCCGGGAAGCCGATCTGGTCTGCCGGGGCGAAGGGGAGATAACCCTGGTCCGGCTCCTGGACCGGATTTCCCTGGGAGTCGACTGTTCGGACCTGCTCGGGCTGTACGTCCGGCAAGGGCAGGAGATTTACAGGAATCCCGTGGGCCCCACCGTCCAGGCCCTGGATGAGCTTCCCTTCCGCGACTACACCTCCCCAGACAAGTATTTCGTGATGGGGCGTTCGGTGCGGCAGGGCGACCCCATGGTTTCAGACCCCTGCTTCCAGATGATGAACTCCAGAGGATGCGTCTTCAAGTGCGCCTACTGCTACAACTCCGAGCTCTCCGAGTTGTACAAGGGACAGGGGCGCTACTATCGGACCCGGAGCGTGGACTCGGTGTTGCAGGAGATCAAGCAGGCTCGTCGGGTCTTCCCCCGGATGAAGAGGATCCGTTTCGACGACGAGGTCTTCCTGTACTCCAAGGCCTGGTATGAGGAGTTCATCCGGCGCTATCCCGAGGAGGTCGGGCTTCCCTTCGAGGTCTTCATCGAACCCAGACTGGTGGGGGAGGAACTCTTCACCCGTCTGCGCGACTGCGGTCTGGATGTGGTGTACATGGGCATCCAGAACACCTACCGGGTGACCCACGAACTCTATGACCGGCACGTGACCGACCAGAAGGTCCTGGAGTGCGTCCAACTCTTCCACCGGCTGGGCCTGGATGCCCGCTATCAGGTGATCCTGGATGACGTCGAGTCGACCT
>JAAZKF010000265.1 GCA_012799975.1 Burkholderiales bacterium | reverse complement strand
TGCTGGACCCGCAAGGCCAGCAGGTCCAGGAAGGTGAGCCCTTCGCGCAGTTCCAACAGGGACTTGGGACCGGTAAGCCCCATCGTGGTGCCCAGACCACCGTTGAGATTCAGGAGGGCGACCTGGTCTCTCAGCCCCTCCCCTGCGTCGGGAAGCTCTTCGAGGTGCGGCAGCGAGCCGACCGGCTCGATCTCCGCCCTTCCCAGGGTCCCCCGTTCTCCCTGCAACAAGCGGCCGTAGTGGCGCCGGAAGGCCTCGACCTGCAGCGGATGCAGGCCCGCCTCCTGCATGAGACGGGCAAAGGGCGCAAAGATATCGCGAGAAGACAATAGGTTACTCCTATACAATACTTGGCCTGATTTGGCCCGGTTTGCCTTCGCGCCCCGGGCGGGGTGGCCTCCGCCCTCAACGCAGGGGGACAAAGAGCACGGTTCCGTGGTCGGAGACCTCGAAGCCCTCCTCGGTGCGCCGATACACCCGCAGGACCTGACCTTCCCTCCCCCCTTCGGGAACCACCAGTCTGCCACCCTGATCGAGTTGTTCGAGAAGGTCCGGAGGCACATGCGCAGGTGCTGCGGTCACCAGGATGGCCTGATAGGGCGCATGCTCGGGCCAACCCCGGGCACCATCCCCGACCCGGAGGTGCACGAGCAGACCCAGGTCCAGCAAGCGCTGGCTAGCCTTCTCGGCCAACTCGGCCAGGCGCTCGATCGAGTAGACCTCGACCCCGCACTCGGCCAGGATGGCCGCCTGATATCCGGAGCCGGTCCCCACCTCCAGCACCCGGTCTCCGGGCGAGAGACGAGCCAGTTCGGTCATCAGGGCCACCACGTAGGGCTGTGAAATGGTCTGTCCCAGTCCCAATGGCAGAGCCCGGTCACTGAAGGCCTCCGAGGCATCCTCGGGCCGAACGAAGAGCTGTCGGGGCACGGTCTCCATGGCTCGCAGCACCTGCGGGTCGCGGATCCCCCGAGCCCGAATCGTCGTATCCACCATCCACTGCAGCATGGGGGCAGGTTCCCTGCCCTGACCGAGGCTCCCTGTCCGAGTTCAAGAATCGGAAACAATCCGCACACAGATTGGAAAAGCGATGTTCACGGCTGTTCACAAGCCGGGGGCTAGGATCATGGTGTGGCCTAGCCTGCAGGCACGGCCCGCCATCTTGAGCGCTAGACCCGGGGGTTTCCAATGTCCATCTCCAAACTTCTCCCCAATCGCTCGCGCAAGCAGACCGACCTGGAGACCGACCAACGCCCACGCGAACGGATCCTGCGCCAGGGGCCGGAAGGGCTGAGCGACTCCGAGTTGCTGGCCGTGGTCCTGGGCTCCGGCAGCGCAGGCCAGACAGCCCTGCAGGTGGCCGACAGCCTGGCCGGTTCGGGTACGGCCAGACTGGCCTGCACGCCCGCCAGGGATCTCTTGCGCACCCGGGGCGTGGGGCCTGCCCGGGCCGCCGCCCTGGCTGCCGCCTTCGAATTGGGCCGGCGGGCCGCCTCGGCTCCCGGTCCCCCGGTGACCTCCCCGGAAGAGGTATGGTGCCTGGTAGCCGACATGGCCGGCCTGCGCAAGGAACACTTCCGCGCCCTCTACCTGGATGCCCGCAGGCGTCTGCTGCAGACCGAGACGGTCTCCATCGGCACGCTGACCTCCAGCCTGGTCCACCCCCGGGAGGTCTTCCAACCCGCCGTGGCCCACTCGGCGGCGGCAGTGGTGGTGGCCCACAACCACCCCAGCGGCGACCCGGAACCCAGTCCCGAAGACCTGGCCCTTACCCGTCGGCTGCGCCAGGCCGGAGAGATCCTGGGAATCGAGATCCTCGACCATCTGGTGGTCGGCCGGGGCCGCTTCGTCAGCCTCAAGCAACGCGGCGTGCTCTGAGCCGGTGAGCCGGATTCTCGGACCACGTAGAAGGAAAGAGGGGCGGAGTGAAACATAGGTCTTCCCCGGGGGGCATCCCCCCATCCTGAAAATCGAAGGTTCTGCCGTGAAGATCGTCCTGGATGCCATGGGAGGCGACCACGCGCCGGAGGATATCGTCCGGGGCGCGATCCTCGCCTCGAGATCCTGTCGCAGCGAGCTGATCCTGGTAGGGGACGAGTCGAGGATCCGGCCTCTGCTCCAGGCTGAGCCGCCCGAGCGCGAGATCCAGGTGGTCCACAGCGACGACAACATCAGCATGGACGATCCCGCCGGACCTTCCCTCCGCCAGCGCAAGGGGGCATCGATGGTGCTGGCGGCCAACATGGTGCGCGACGGAAAGGCTCAGGCCTTCGTCTGTGCCGGGAACACGGCGGCCCTGCACCAAATCGCCTTGACCGGGGTGGGGCGTCTGCCCGGTATCAAGCGCCCGGCCCTGGCCGTGGTCTTCCCCACCCATCCCACCCCCTCGATCGCCCTGGACATGGGGGCCAACGCAGACTGCCGACCCGAGTGGCTCCTGCAGTGGGCCGTCATGGGGTCGGTCTATGCCCGCCTGGTCCTGGGCCGAGACAATCCGCGGGTAGGGTTGCTGTCGCTGGGTTCGGAAGAGGGCAAGGGCAACAGCCTGGTGGCTGCCGTGACTCCCATGCTCAAACAATCCGACCTGAACTTCGTAGGCAACGTCGAGCCCACGGGTTTTTTCCGCTCACAGGTGGACGTGGCGGTTTGCGATGGTTTTTCGGGGAACCTGATCCTCAAGACCGGCGAAGCCGTGGCCGAATGGTTCATGGGACAGGTCCGACAGGCTGCTTCTTCTTCACCCCTGGCCCGCCTGGGAGGTTGGCTGCTGCGCCCAGCCCTGCGCTCGCTGGCGCAATCCCACGACCACTCCGAATACGGGGGCGCCATGTTCCTAGGGCTGCGAGGGCTGGTCATCAAGTGCCATGGTCGGGCGAGGGCTCGGACCATCGAGAACGGGATTCGCGTCGCCGAGGAGATCCTCACCAGTCAACTTCTGACCCAGATCGAGCAGAGCCTGGAGCGGGAAACCGCTCCCTCCAAGGCGACGCCATGCCCGACGGACTGAGCCCCAGAAGCCGAAACCTGGCAACCCGGATGGTCGAGATACTGCGCCGAGAATACCGTGACGGCTGTCGGAATCGCAGCAACCTGGAACGGGTGTTGGAAAGCTTCCGCCTGCGCAGCGAAACCCTCCCTCCCGGGGAAGGCCGGACCCTTACCCGAGCGGTACGCCCTCTAGCAGGCTACCCCGACCTTTCAGCCGGCGAGCGCCAGCATCGCCTGGTCCAGGTCGGCCGGGACCTGGTCCGCCTGGCCTCCCCCTCCGGCGCCGAGCCCACTCCCGGCCGAACCGCCAAGGCTGCGCGTCCCCCAGCCGGGGTGGCCACCTTGAACCTGCGCGCCGACGTGCAGTTCCTCAAGGGTATCGGTCCCCGCCTGGGCGGGCTCCTGGGCAACCTGGGTATCAAGACCGTGGGGGACCTGCTGACGCACTTCCCACGGCGCTGGGAGGACCGCACCCGGATCAAGCCGATCGCGCGGGTCAAGCACGAGGCCCTGGAGACGGTCCGGGGTCGACTGGGCTCCTTCCGCGAGAAGAAGCCCCGCCCCGGCCTGACGATCCTCCAGGCTCCCCTGAGCGACCGCTCCGGCACGCTGCTCTTGACCTGGTTCAACCAGAAGAACGTGTTGAAGAACCTGCGCCCCGGCATGGAGGTGACGGTCTACGGGAAGGTCGAGCGCACCGGGTTCGGCATCCAGATGACCAGCCCGGAATTCGATCCCCCCCAGGGGCCCTCCCTGACGACAGGCCGGATCGTCCCGGTCTATCCGCTGACCGGCCGGCTGACCCAGGCCTGGCTGCGCAAGCTGCAGTTCCAGGTGGTGCCGACCTATGCCCCGCTGGCCAGCGAGGCACTGCCAGCGGATCTGCTCAAGCGAGAGGGCATGCCAGCGCGCGCGGACGCGCTGGTCGAGTATCACTGGCCGACCTCCTTCCCGGCGCACGAGATCGCCCGACGTCGCCTGGCCTTCGAAGAACTCTTCCTGCTGCAGGTCCAGGTGGCCCTGCGCCGCCAGGAGCTGCAACAAGAGCCCCGAGCCCACTTCTACAAGGCCCTGGACGAGCTTCTGGAGCCCTTCCTGGAATTGATGCCCTTCCCCCCGACGGGTGCCCAGCGCCGGGTCTTCAGCGAGATCCTCAAAGACCTGACCCTGCAACACGCGATGAACCGCCTGTTGCAGGGGGACGTGGGCTCGGGCAAGACCATGGTGGCAGCCTTCGCCGCCTTCGTCGCCATCCGCAACGGATTCCAGGCAGCCCTGATGGCCCCGACCGAGATCCTGGCCGAGCAGCACTTCAAGAAACTCCAGGAACTGCTGGCCCCGGCCGGAATCCGGGTGGGTCGGCTACAAGGCAGCATGACCCGGAAGGCCAAGAGCCACACCTATGAGCTGCTTACCAACCACGAACTGGACCTGGTGGTGGGAACCCACGCGCTGATCCAGGAAGGCGTGGAATTCGCCAACCTGGGGCTGGTGGTCGTGGACGAACAGCACAAGTTCGGGGTGATGCAGCGCACGGTGCTGCGCCAGAAGGGGCGGAACCCGGACCTCCTGGTGATGACCGCAACCCCCATCCCCCGGACCCTGGCCCTGACCCTGTACGGCGAGCTGGAGGTCTCGCGGCTGGACGAGATGCCTCCCGGCCGCCAGCCCATCCGTTCGGAGTCGGTCTCCTTTGCAAAGCGCCAACAAGTCTACGAGGAAATCCGCCAGGAGGTCCGGCAAGGTCGCCAGGCCTACATCGTGTGTCCCCTGATCGATGAAAACGAGGCCCTGGAAGCCACCGCCGCTGTAGAGGAAGCCCGGATCCTGGGGACCAAGGTCTTTCCGGAATTCTCGGTGGGCCTTCTGCATGGTCGGATGAAGGCCATCGAGAAGGAAGAGGTGATGGAGACCTTCCGCAAGGGAGAGCACCACATCCTGATCTCCACGACGGTCATCGAGGTGGGAGTTGATGTTCCCAACGCCACCATCATGCTGGTTCAGGATGCCGATCGCTTCGGACTGGCCCAACTCCACCAGTTGCGCGGCCGGGTGGGGCGAGGCTCCCACGCCTCCAGGTGCCTGTTCATGGGGAACGCCACCAGTCCGCAGACCCAGAGGCGCCTGGCAGCCATCGCCCGGCTCTCGGATGGCTTCGAAGTGGCCGAGGAGGACCTGCAGATCCGGGGTCCGGGAGACTACTATGGAGTCCGCCAGGCGGGCTTCCCGGAGTTGAAGGTGGCCGACCTTCTGCGCGACATCGACCTGGTGGAACTGGCCCGGTCGGCGGCCCGCGAGCTGCTGGCTCAAGACCCGGAGCTGGCCCGGCCCGAGCACCGGGTCCTGCGCCAGCACTTCGAGAATTTGGAAGCCAAGGTTGCGGAGACAGTCCACTGATGGGCGGCCGCAGCAAGAGGCTTCCCGCCCGCCCCGGGATGCGTCCCACCACGGCCAAGGTCCGGGAAGCCCTGATGGCCATCCTGGCCGGGGAACTGGACCAGGCCCGCGTCCTGGACCTCTTCGCCGGAACCGGCTCGCTGGGCCTGGCGGCGTTGCAGGAGGGGGCCCGCGAGGTGGTCTTCGTGGAATCCGACCCACGTTCGCTGAAGTCCCTCCAGCAGGCGGTCGGTTCGCTCGGACCGATCCTGCGCGGCCGGCTTCCAGCCATCCTGGCCCGGATCGCTGGGCCCTTTGACGTGGTGCTGGCCGACCCGCCCTATGGCGCCCCGGAAGGCCCCCAGACGCTGGCCGGGCTGGGACCCCTGGTCCGCCCGGGGGGTCTGGTGGTATTCGAACACCACCACAAGGACGGTTATCCGGCGGTCTCCGGCGAGCTGCGGCTCTTCCGCCGGGAGCGCTACGGCGAGACCGCCGTGTCATTCTGGCGGCGAGACCCCTGATCAGCACCAGGAACCCAGACCCTGCCAGGGGAAAAATGCACCCATGAGCGTGAGGAGCGCCTCGATCCTGGGCATCAGCCTGGGCATGCCGGCCGCCGATGCCGCGGCCCGGGCCCGTAGGGCGGGAGCCCGCTTTGCAGGCTTCCTGGGTTCACACGTCACCTATACCTCCCGCCAGGGCACCCTGTACGTCCACCTGGACGAAGAAGGACTGGTGGTCTCGGTGGCCGGGCCCCGCCTGGAGTTGAACAACCGCCCCGTCGCCAAATCGGGAAGCCCGCGCTCCGAGCTGCGCGCCGTCCTGGGAGACCCCGACCACAGGAGCCCGGTGGAGTTCGAGCGCCTGCTCGAGGAGATGGAGAAGAACTCGCCCGACCTGACCAGCGACCTGGACGGGCTGGCTGAAGGCCGGGAATTCTGGTGGTACTGGGGACGTACCCTCTCGGTCCTGGTCGACCGTAGGGGGGCGCATTCCTTCCACCTCCAGCCTCCGGAAGGCTGAGGCGGGGAGATCAGTCCATGGGCCGCGGTCCCGGGGTAATCTTCCGTAAGCGAGCTGGGAGCAACATCTTGAGCATACGCCCCAACTTTGTCCCCACCGTGCAGGTCCCGAACTCGGTGAAGTAATCCCTGACGGTTAGCGGCGGCGTGGGATCATAGGACCGTCCATTGAACTCGGCCTGTTGAACATGACCCAGAAAATTGGAGGTGGTTATCGGATTCTCCAGCTCACCGTTCAACTTGGCCACGTGGATCAAGAGGGCCGTGGTAGTGACCTGCAGACGAATGAAACGCCGGATGGACATATCCGAACCCCGGCGGATGATGATGAAAGAGCCGGGCTTCAGGCGATTGGCATCCATCGTCCGGAGGTGGACCGTGGCCCCGCGAGGCAGGAAGGGCACATTGTCGTCGTTGGGGACCTTGACCTTTTTGAGGGATTTCCCCCTGGCTTCGGAAAGACGGCTGACCATGGCTGCCTTGTTCAACTGCAGCGAGGCCGCCTGAGCCACCTTTCGATAACTCGAAGCCACGTGCTCGAAAGAGCTGGGGTCAATACCTCTGGCCACCCTTATACCTAGCCTCCCTGGGTTGCCGGGACTGGATTCAGGTGCCTTTCGGCCCGAACCCCAACATGGCAACCTATCAGATGTATCCGAAACAGAGGCGGACCTCAAAGGTTCCGGCTCCTCCTGAATCCGCCGCCTACCGCGCCCGTGCTTTTCCTCCCCCTCCCACCCTTCCTGTCCTCTCTGATGCGACTTACCCGCATTTTTCGAGTTTCTAACGTCTCTGTAACGATCATGGAGGACAGGAGGCCCGGCCCTCCCGCAGAAGAGCCCGGTTCATGCCTTCCCCTCCCAGATGGCGCCAGGCCCTGCCCGTCCTGGTCACACTTCAGGCAACGCTGGGTGCCACAGCCCTGGTCTGGGGCCTGGTGCGCGATATACCGTGGTGGAGGGCTCTGGCCGTCACCCCGGAGGTCCTGGCCGCGCTCCTGGCCGGAGGGTTCCTTTCCCTGGCCTCGACGGGATTCTTCCAGTTCTTGGCTCGCCGAGGCTTCTCAGATGTCGGCTGGGTCCTGGACGGTTTCCTGGGGCCCTTGTTCCGGGGACTTCCCCTCTCCTGGGCCATCGGGCTCTCGCTTCTCTCGGGGTTCTGTGAAGAGGCCTTCTTCCGGGGAATCCTGGTCCCCGAGTTCGGTCTTTGGGCTTCCAGCGTCCTTTTCGGCCTGCTTCACACCGGCGACCGGCGCCTGGCCCTGATGGGCCTGTGGGCCGGGCTGATGGGCCTGGGGATGGGCCTGGCCTGGCAGATCACCGGGAACCTGACCGTCCCCGTGGCCTTGCACGCCGGCTGCAACTTCCTTTCCTTCGTCCAACTGGCCCGGTGGATGGAGCCCGCCCCCGCCTCAGACGCTGCGCCGGAGAGGTAGGGGCCGGACGCTCTGACCGGCCAGCCCGACCAGGATGGTCAGGGCCGCCGAATGGCGCTCACGAGGCAGGTTGAAGGTATGACTCAGGCCCTGGGCCAGCCCTTCCAGATCCGCTTCGGGCGGGTCGAATGGCGGCGATACCGGGGGTCGGGGTGGCGGAGAAGGTGGAGCCGGTCGCCCGGGCGCCAGGGAACGGTAGAGCTCCTCCAGGATCTGCAGGCTGGAACGATCGCTGACCACTCCCGTAGCCAGGAAATCCCTCCAGGAGGGGGCGTCCATGGAGAAGACCCGGCAGCGCCCGGGGTCCAAGGCGATCTGGGCGGGGGAAGCGTCGGGCACCTCCAACAGGCTGGGGCCCTTGTGGTCTCCCGTCGCGGGGATCAGGGCAGCCAGCCTCAGGAAGAGGGGCGAGGCGCCCACACCCAAGGTCTCGCCCGCGGGCAGGACCTCCACAGGGAGATCCAGTCGGGGCGGATGGGGCAAACGGACAGTACCCGAGTCAAGGAAGGTCAGATAGTCCTGATAGACCTCTTTATTTCGGGAACCCACCAGCCGGGACAGGAAGGTCCCGCGCGCCTCGGCGAAAGCCGTCCAGGCCTGCAGCATGGACTGGCGCAGGACCTGCTCGAGCCCTGGAGCCAAAACCGCCAGGTGCCTGTCCCGGCCGGCCTCCTCCTGCAGGCGCCAGGACCGGTTGAGGCGGACCAGCAGCCGAGCCAAAGCCAGGATCTTGTGGTCCTCTCCCTTGAGGTTGGCGCGCGCGGGGATTTCCCCGCTCCCTCCGGAGGTGGCCAACCAGGCCTCGAGATCCGCCCGCACGCCGGCCAGTTCGGCTTCCTCGCGCTCGCGTGTCCCCACCTCGAAACCCGGTTCCGCGATCTCCACGGCCGGCGGAAGGGGAACCGTGGGAGCCAGAGCCAGGGCCGCCAGGGCTCGGGCCGCCTCTTCGCCCTGGAGAGCCTCCAGGTGGCGCATCAGCAGGTAGGCAGCCGCCTCCCGACGCGAACGGTCCACGCCCAACGCCTCGGTGGCCAGCAGGGCCCAGGACGCGCTGCGCAACTCGACCGAATCCGACATGGCCATGTAGAACAGGCTCTCCTGGAGAAGGGACTGGAAGGCTTCAGGCTGCCACTCGCGGTGGAGACCGCCTATCCGAACCCGCGGACTGGAACAAAGGGCTTGCAGCACCAGCAAGGCGGCCACCTGCTGGCCTTCAGGAAGGGTCAGGCAATCCAAAAGGGCCGGAGCCAGGCGCAAGGCCTTGGGAGGCGGGCTTCCCTCCTCTCCGGCCAGACGCACCAGGATGTGTCGGGTCGCCGGTTCCACGACCCCCAGCAGGGCCGAGCGGACCTGAGGCGAGCGCAGGGCCCGACGCAGGCGATCCGCCGCCTCGGGGTGTTGGTCCAGGGGTAGGACTTCGGGAGGGTTCTGCAACACCGATCGCACCGCTCGGAAGCACAGTTCCAGTCGCCGGACCTCAGCGGAGGTATCCTCGGGTCTGCCCAGCAGATAGTCGGGTCCGGGCTCGATCAGATCGGGCGGGAGGCCGTCCACCCGGGGGAAGACCGCGATGCCCCCGGACCACTCCAGCCCCTGTCCCAGGACCTGGAACATCTGCTCGGGCTCCAGGACCTCGGCCAGGAAACGATAGTGACTATTGCCCCGATGATCCCGATCGACCGCCACCACCGAGGAGCGCCCCACCAATTCCTCGGGGCGGACCGGGAGCACCCGCCCCAGCACCCGGCCGTGGAAGCGGTAGGCCCGGAAGCCCTCGATGAAACCGAAGGGGCCGGTCAAGGCCTCCAGATCCTCCTGAATCCGCCGCCTACCGTGGCATTCGGCCGTCGATCCGGGCCCGTCTGCGTCGTCAGGCGCACCTCTGCGGTGCTCACGTAGTTTCCAACTACGCTCCGCTCCTCGATGCACGCCTTCCTGGC
>JAAZKF010000264.1 GCA_012799975.1 Burkholderiales bacterium | reverse complement strand
CTCCAGGTGACCTGGTCGGCTCACTTTGATCCACGCGATCGAGTCCATCTGCAACAGGGTTCGTCCGATCCGGATAGCCTTCGTCATGCCATCTCCTCCCGGGTTCCCAAGTCCGATATTGCTCAGGCCAAGGCCTCGGGGTTCAGGCTTTGCAGGTCATCCGGCAGGAAGATCCCATCCTTCCGCAGCAGGACGTCGTCGAACCAGATCTCGCCGCCTCCCTCCTGCAGCAGCACGTTGTCCCAGTGTATCGACGAGCGATTGTGGTTCTCAGCCTGTTCGTAGCACTGCCCCAGGGCCAGGTGCAGACTGCCGCGGATCTTCTCGTCGAAGAGGGTGTCCCGCATGGCCTGCTGGATATGCGGGTTAAATCCCAGGGCGAATTCGCCCAAATAGCGCGCCCCCTCATCGGAATCCAGGATTGCCTCCAGGGCTTGCGTGTCGGAGGACGAGGCCTCGACCACCCGACCATCCTTGAAGACCAGTCGGATGTTGTCCATCGGGATACCCCGATAGACGGTGGGCGTGTTGAACTGGATCGTGCCGTTTACCGAATCCCGCACGGGTGCCGTAAAACACTCTCCGTCGGGGATGTTGCGGCGACCGTGGCAGGAGACCACCCCGATTCCCCGGATCGAGAAGGAGAGGTCCGTACCCGGGCCCAGGATGCGGACCTTGTCGGCTTGCTCCATACGCCGCACCAGGGGTTGGACCGCCTTCTCCATGGCCGCGTAGTCGGCCAGGCAGACGCGGAAGTAGAAGTCCTCGAAGGCTTCGGTGGACATGTTGGCCTGTTGGGCCATCGAGGGATTGGGCCAGCGCAGCACCACCCAGCGGGTGTGCTTGACCCTTCTCTCCAGGTGGACGGGCTTCTGCCAATGTTTCTCGAAGAGAGCCATCCGCTCGGCGGGCACGTCCGAGAGTTCGGTGATGTTCAGGGCGCCCCGCAGTGAGATGTAGGCCTGCATGGCCTCCATCCTGTGTAGTTCCAGTTCCCCCATGAAGCGCATGCGGGCTTCAAGCTGCTCGAGGCTGCCGGACAGCAGCAGGGCCCGCTGGATCTCTGGTTCTTTGACGTCCACCACAGGTATGCCGCCGGCCGCACTGACGGCCTCGACCAGGGCCGTCAGCATGCGGGTGGGGATGTGATTGGCCTCGATCAGGACCTTGTCCCCGGGGGTCACGCGGGTGGAATGCCGGACCAGGAGTTCGGCGAGTCTGGTGTAGCGCGGATCGTTCATGGCTCCTCCAAACAGGACGGCAAATCTTATAGGAGATGGCCAGGGTAACCCGGCCTCCCGAAGCGCCGCCTGCGAATGCCTCGTTTTCGGGTCTTCTGCTCGGTTTCCTGGTATAATCGGAACCTGTCCACACGAGAAATCGGCGCCGCTTTCCCCGGGAAAAAGTTGGCAGGAATAGATTTCCCGGGGCTTGAAGTGGCAGGAGCCACGTCTTCCGCGTGGCAAACCGACCCGGCTCGGTGCAGCCCGGTGTCGCCCGGGCCTGTCGGGCCCGGCGTCATGTTCATCGGGTCCGACCGAGCGAAAGAGTTCTTGAGATGGCCCGACTGCCCTTTTTGCTTTCGATCGTTCACGGCGGCGCCATGCTCCCTCGGGAGCTGGCACCGCGACTGGCCCTTTCCCCGGCCGATGTCTTCTTCGATTCCAATCCCTGGACCCGTGAGATCTTCGCCATGGGAGAACTGGTCCAGGGGAGGTTGGAAGTCGAGGTGGCCCGAGCGGTCATCGACCTGGACCGGGATCCCGGGCACCGGCCACCCGACCATGAAGACGGGGTGGTAAAGACCGTCACCCGCTATGGCAAGAAGGTCTGGAGCGACGAGGTCCAGTTGACTTCCGAAGAGGTGCAGCGGCTGATCGACCGCTACCATCGACCCTATCATGAAATCCTCGAGCGCACCGCCTCCCGGGGGGGCGTGCGGATGGGCATCGACTGCCACTCCATGGCTCCGGTCGGCGCCCCGCTGGACCCCGACCCGGGACAGGTCCGCCCGATCTTCTGCCTGGGCAATCAGGGCGACGAGAAGGGGGAGGGAGATACGGTCACCTGCAAGCCGGCCTATCTGCATGCCCTGGCCAGCGCCCTGGCTGAGGAGTTCCCGGAAGCCCGCTCCCCTGAGGGGCTTCCCCTGGTGACCTTCAACCACCCCTTCTCGGGAGACTACATCCTGCGCCGGCACGGCCATGGTCGGACGCCCTGGCTGCAGTTGACCATCAACCGCTCGCTGGTCCTGAAGAATGAACCAGAGGACCCGGCCTCGGCAGAGGATGTCCCGGATTCGGAACGCGAGGTCATCGCCGAACTCCGGGTGCGGATCCTGCGGACCCTGCGTCGTTTCGCCGAGAAGGTGGACTGATCTCCTCTCCCCGGCAGAGGAAACAGTTGGTGGGCCGAGAAGTCGGGTTTCGCCTTGGACGAGTCGTTCTTTCAGTGCATCCCGAATGTCTCCGAAGGTCGACGGACGGAGGTCGTAGCGGCCTTCGTCGAGGCCATCCGGGACGTTCCCGGGGCCCATCTCCTGGATTACTCCAGCGACCGAGACCATCATCGTTCGGTCTTCACCCTGGTCGGCAAGGCTCTTCCCCTGCGGAAGGCCATCCTGGCCATGTATGAGGTAGCAGGGCGTCACCTGAACCTGGCCAGGCACAGTGGGGCCCATCCCCGCATCGGTGCGGTGGATGTGGTTCCCTTCGTCCCCTTGCACAATACCCCCATGCAGGCCGCCTGTGCGCTGGCCCTGGAGGTGGCGCAGGCCGTCACCGAACGCTTTGAGGTTCCCATCTACCTCTACGAGGAGTGTGCCCGGATTCCTGAACGCCGCAGTCTGGCCTGGTTGCGGCGCGGAGGGCTGGAGGCGCTGGAGGCGGAGATCTCCACGCCGCTTCGCCGCCCCGACCTGGGGCCCGCTCGGCTTCACCCGCTCCTCGGCGCCTCGGTGATCGGAGCTCGCAAACCTCTATTGGCCTTCAATGTCCTGCTGGACACCGAAGATGTGGAGGTGGCCCGAGCTATTGCCCACCGGGTCCGTGAGCGCGGTGGCGGGTTATCCAACCTTCGTGCCTTGGGGATCTTCCTGGCGGAACGGGGACGAGCCCAGGTTTCGATGAACCTGGTGGATCCCGAACGGACTCCCTGGTATCTGGCCCTGGAGATGGTCCGGATGGAGGCCCGTCGCTTCGGGACGCGGATCCTGTCCACCGAGGTCATCGGGATGCCGCCTTTGAGCGTGGTGGCGGAAGCCGCCGCTTATTACATGCAGTGGGAAGGTTTCTCGCTGGATCGGATCCTGGAACATCACCTGCTCAGGATCGCGCGAGATGAAGCGTTGGACGGCGTCGCGGCGCGGGCCCCCGGGCAGGAGTGGCCCGGAAACCAGGACCCGGGCCAGAAGGAGGAAGCGTGAAGCGGGCGGATCGGATCGTGGTTGCCAGAAGGATCCTCACCTGCGCTCCCGGTGGGGCGCCTCGTCCCGGGTCCCAGATGGACGATGTGGGGGAGATCGAAGAGGGGGCCCTGGCCATCGTCGGAGGGGAATTGGAGGAGGTCGCGCCGGCTCGGGACCTCCTGCGCCGCTGGCGCGGCGATATCCACGAGTATCTGGGCTGCACGGTGACCCCCGGCTTCGTAGACGCCCACACCCATCCGCTCTTCGCCGGATCCCGAGCCGAAGAATTCGTGATGCGGGCCCGGGGGGCCACCTACGAGGAGATCCACGCCGCTGGAGGAGGCATCTCCAGCACGGTCCGCGCCACCAGGGAGGCCAGCGACGAAGAGCTCGAGAACCGGACCCGGCGCAACCTGCTGCGGATGCTGACCCACGGGACCACCACCGTGGAGGTCAAGAGCGGCTATGGCCTGGAGACCGAGGAGGAACTTCGCCACCTGCGGATTCTCCGACGCCTGAGCAAGAAACTGCCCATGGACATGGCCCTGACCTTTCTGGGGGCCCACGCGGTCCCCGAAGAGTATGCCGGACGCAGTGGGGATTTCGTCAATCTGGTGGTCGAGGAGATGATGCCCCGGGTGGCCCACGAAGGCCTGGCCGAATGGGTGGATGTCTTCTGCGAACGGGGGGCCTTCAACCTGGAGGAATCGCGCCGAGTCCTTCAGGCAGGCCTCCGCTTGGGGCTAGGCCTGCGCATCCACGCCGAGGAGTTCTCCTATCTGGGTGGAGCCCGCATGGCAGCGGAACTGGGAGCCCGCGCCGCCGACCACCTGCAGAACCTGCCGGCCTCTGATTTCCCGATCCTCCTGGAACGCGGAACGATCCCGATCATGACTCCGGGGACCTCGTTCTTCCTGGGGCAGGGACAGTATGCTCCGGCTCGGGAGATGGTGGATGCGGATCTTCCTGTCGGCCTGGCTACGGACTTCAACGCCGGTTCCAACCTGACCAGCTCGATGGCCATGGCCATGTCCCTGGCGGTCCTGCGCATGAAGCTCACACCGGCGGAGGCGCTCACGGCGGCCACGGTCAATTCGGCCTGGTCCTTGGATCTGGGCCGTAGGGTGGGAAGCCTGGAGGCGGGCAAACAGGCCGATTTCGTGGTCCTGGAAATCTCGGACTGGAAGGAATGGCCTTATTGCTACGGGGTCAACCTGGTTTCACAGGTCTACAAGGCGGGACAGCCCGTCCTGCCTCTCGCCAGTCCGGAGTCGGGGACTTGAGCGCCCTGGGAGGCTGGACCCTCGAAGAGCTGCGCCGGTCGCTGGCCTCGCCCTCCGCCGAGACCGGAGGAGGGACGGCCGTGCTGGTCGGGGCCGCCTTCGGAGCCTGCCTGCTGTCCATGGCGGTGGGGTTGACCTGTCGCCATACGCCCTGCGGGGAGTTGGAGGCCCTCGGCCGCCGGGCGGAGGAAACCTCTCGAACCCTGCTGGAGGTGGCCCAGGCCGACGGCCAATCCTACAGCCGGGTCCTGGAGGCGCAGCGTCTACCCCGCCAGACTCCCGAGCAGGAGGCCTTGCGTCGGGAGAAGGTGAATCTGGCCCTGCAGGAGGCCATAGAGCTTCCCTTGACTGCGGCCGGGTTATGCCTGGAAATGATGGAGATGGCGACCTCCTTGTTGGACCGGTGTCGTCCTGCCACGAGGAGTGACCTGGCCAGCGGGGTCTTCCTGCTGGTCGCCGGACTCAAAGGTTCGTTGCTCAACGTGCACCAGAACTGCGCCTATCACCCGGACGCCGGAACCTGGTTGGAGCGGGCCCGGTACCTGCAGGCTGCTGGAGACCGGCAAGCCTCGGAGTTCCTGACCCGGCTGGAGGAATTGGGATGAAGGACCTGCCGAACTGGCTGGAGATCGATCCGGAGGTGCGCGGCGCGTTGGATTCGCTTCGCCCCGTGGTGGCCCTGGAGTCCAGCGTATGGGCCCTGGGCCTGCCTCGCCCGATGAATCTGGAGGTGGCCTTGGAGACCTGCGCCGCCATCCGGGACCGGGGGGCCGTCCCTGCCATCGTGGGCATTCGCGATGGCAAAGCCCGAATCGGGTTGAACCAGGCGGACCTGGAGGCCCTGTGTGGTCGTCACGAGACCGATAAGGTCGGAGTGGGCGACCTGCCGGGAGTACTGATCCGCAAGCGCCACGGAGCCACCACCGTCTCGGCCGCCTTGCGGCTTGCTCAGCGTGTGGGAATCGAGGTCTTCGTGACCGGTGGCCTGGGAGGGGTCCATCCCGAGTGGCAGCGTCACCTGGATATATCCAGCGACCTGGGCGAGTTGACCAGAACGCGTTGTTTGACGGTCTGCTCCGGGGTGAAGTCAGTCCTGGACACGCCTACCACCGTCGAATTGATCGAGACCCTGGGGATCCCGCTGGCCCTCTACGGAACCGACCACTTCCCTTGCTTCTTCGCCTCGGGTTTTGAGATCGGGATCGGCTTCAGGGTCGACTCCCCCTGGGAAGCCGCCACCGCTCACCGGATGGCCCTGGAGACCATTGGGTGTGGACTGGTGGTGGCCAGTCCGGCTCCTGCCGCCAGTTGCATCCCGACCGCAGACATCCATGAATGGCTGCGCGAGGGCCTGCTGCGGGCAGAGCTCGAGCGCCGGGGAGCCAAGGAGTTGACCCCCTTCCTTCTGGACTACCTGGCCCGAGCCAGCGATGGAGCCACCTTGGAGACCTATCGCGCGTTGATGATCTCCAATGCCAGACTGGGGGCCGAAATCGCCATGCAACTGGCGAACCAGCAAGCCGAGGTGCCTACATGAGCGTCGCGACCTTCGAGGTCGTCCGCTACCTGGACGATCTGTTGCGAAAGGATGAATTCAAGGACTTTACCCACAACGGTCTGCAGGTCGAGGGCGCCCCCGAGATCTCCAAGGTGGGGGTCGCGGTGGATGCCTGCATGGCCACTTTCGAGGATCTGGCGGATTGCGGAATGATCCTGGTCCACCACGGGCTCTGGTGGCCGTCGGTCGATCGCATCACTGCTGCAGACCGCCGTCGTCTGGCCTTCCTGCTGGGCAGGGAAATCAACCTGTACGTCTCCCATCTGCCGATGGATCGCCATCCCCAGCTGGGAAACAATGCGGTTCTGCTGCGCGGCCTGGGTCTGGAACCTGCCCGAGAATTCGGGGAGGTCGGCTGGGTGGGTGAATTTGACACACCTGTTCCGCGGGAAGACTTGCTTCTCAAGGTCCAGACCCTGCTGGAAGGGCCGGTGCGGACCCTGGACTTCGGCTCCCCGGAGATCTCGAGCCTGGCCGTCTGCTCCGGTTCGGGAGGGGTGGACTACATGTTGAAGGCCTGCGACCTGGGAGCCGATGCCTATCTGACCGGGGAGGCCTCCCACGCCATCTACCACGCGGCCCGCGAGGCAGGGATGAACGTCCTGCTGGGTGGGCACTACGCGACCGAGACCTGGGGTGTCAAGGCCCTGTGTCCGCTGTTGCAGGAGGCCTTCGGCCTGGAGACCCGTTTCGCGGCTCAGCCCACGGGGTTCTGAAGCTTGAAGGCATGGGGGCCGGCCCTGGGCTGGATGCTCGTCATCTTCCTGCTCTCGCACGACTCCCAATCCGGTGAGCGCAGTGGCCTGCTGATGCGCCTGGTCGAGCTGGTCATGGCCGGATTTCTGGGACCGTCTCCCGATCCCGGCCTGTTGGAGGCCATACATCTGGGCCTGCGCAAGCTGGCGCACATGGTCGAGTTCGGAATACTGTATGGCCTGATCCGAAGGGCCGGGCCATCCTCCGGGAGAGCCTTCCTGCTGACGGTCCTCTACGCTGCGTTCGACGAAACCCACCAGTGTTTCGTCGAGAACCGGGTCGGCAGTCCCTGGGATGTGGGTGTGGACGCCCTGGGGGCCGCGTCGGTGGCCCTGGGAGAGCGATGGAGCAGGGGAGGGGGATACAGCGTCGAACCCGGCCGGGTTCCGGCGCGTGAAACTCGCGTCGGTGCGGGGCTGGGGCCCTTTGGCTCCCCCTGAATTTGGAGGATGAGATGACCGTTTCCACTTTTACTGATTTCAAGGTCAAGGACATATCCCTGGCCGAATGGGGCCGCAAGGAGATACGCCTGGCCGAGCAGGAGATGCCCGGCCTGATGGCCCTCCGCGAGCGCTATCGGGACTCCCGGCCCCTGCAGGGTGCCCGGGTGGCTGGTTGTCTGCACATGACCATCCAGACTGCCGTGCTCATCGATACCCTGATCGAGCTGGGAGCCGAGGTCCGCTGGTCCTCGTGCAATATCTACAGCACCCAGGACCATGCTGCAGCGGCCGTGGCGGCTGCGGGCGTGCCGGTCTTCGCCTGGAAGGGTGAGACCCTGGAGGAATACGACTGGTGTATCGAGCAGTCCCTGAAGTTCTCCGGCGGCAAGGGCCCGAACATGCTGCTGGATGACGGGGGGGATTTGACGGCCATGGTCCACCAGAAGTACCCCGAGATGTTCCAGGAGATCCGGGGGATCACCGAGGAGACCACCACCGGGGTTCACAACCTGTATCGGATGTTCCAGAACGGAGAGCTGAAGGCCCCGGCCATCAACGTCAACGATTCCGTCACCAAGTCCAAGTTCGATAACCTCTATGGTTGCCGCGAGTCCCTGGCCGACGGCATCAAGCGGGCCACCGACATCATGGTGGCGGGCAAGGTCGTGGTGGTCTGCGGCTATGGAGACGTCGGCAAGGGTTGCGCTCAAAGCATGCGCGGCCTGGGTGCCCGGGTCCTGATCACCGAAATCGACCCGATCTGTGCCTTGCAGGCGGCCATGGAGGGTTTCCAGGTGCTCACGATGGAGCAGGCGGCGCCGCTGGCCGACATCGTGGTCACCGCCAGCGGTTGCAAGCACGTGGTGGCTCGGCAACACATGAAGGCCATGAAGGACAAGGCGATCCTGTGCAATATCGGCCATTTCGACATCGAGATCGACATGAACTGGCTGGAGACCACCCCGGGCATCGTCGAGGAAAGCATCAAACCCCAGGTGGATCTGTTCCGCTTCCCGGACGGCAAGGAACTGATCGTCCTGGCCCGGGGGCGTCTGGTGAACCTGGGGTGTGCGACCGGGCATCCCTCCTTCGTGATGTCCACCTCCTTCACCAACCAGGTCCTGGCCCAGATCGAACTGTGGAACCACTCCGAGAAGTATCCCATCGGGGTCTACATGCTTCCCAAGAAACTGGATGAGGAAGTGGCGCGCCTGCACCTGGACAAGCTGGGCGTCCAGTTGACCCGATTGACCCCCGACCAGGCAGAGTATCTGGGAGTTCCGGTCGAGGGCCCCTTCAAACCCGAGTATTACCGCTACTGAGTCCGGGTTCCGGCCTGGTGATGAAGAGTCCCTCCCGGTTCTCCGGGAGGGACTCTTCATCAGAAATCACCGCTCCAGGGGCGATGCCCGGCGTACAGGCAGAAAGCCCTGCCAGGAAGGCAGGGCCCATCTTGAAGCAGCGCAGGGAAGCGGTCAGGCCAGGGCTTTGTTGACCTTGCGAGCCAGCCGGGACTTGCGCCGGGCCGCCTTGTTCTTGTGAACGATACCCTTGGCGGCGGCTTTGTCGATGCACGAGGTAGCCCGGGTGGCGGCCTCGACGATGCCCTCACCCGAAGCCAGTGCCTCGTTTACCTTCCGGAAAGTATTCTTGATCTGGGTGCGCACGCTGACGTTGCGCTTGCGGCGCTTCTCGTGCACCAGAACCATCTTCTTGGCAGTCGGGGTGTTGGCCACGCCGGATAACCTCCGCAATATCCACTAGGGACGAAGAATCTGAAAATGCCCCAGGACCTCGATAGGCCGGGAACTTCGGGATTATAGCACGGACTTGGCAGCTCCGCAATAGCCCGGCGAATCCTGAATCCGCCGCCAAAATAGTCTGAGGCGAGCTCGAATCCTCTGCGCACTGGGCTCTGGACTTTGGACTGTGGCCTCGATTCGTTCACCCAACGGGTGAAACGAAGCCGGTGAGGCGTGGGTGGCGGTCGTTGCCGGCTTCTCTCGTCGTCTTGACCCCAGACGCTCGATGAAGCTGTTCCTCGCCGGCGAGTGGCCCGGCCCGGCGACCTGTGGGACAAGGACCTCGGTGGCCTGCGCTCCAGGCGATAGTCAAAGCTTCTGAACCTGACGAGGAAAGCCCCCAGAATTCAGGGATATTGCGTCCTTCCGGGCAAGGAAAACCCCGCAGTTGTCGAAGTCTGTTCTTGCTATTACCCAGACAATCCAACAACAACGGGGTATGCACAGCATGGCACAGGAGCTCCTGCCTTTCAAGTACCTGGGCGTGGAAGGGGTGCTGATCCTGAGCGTCGGCAAATATATGTTCGATAGCAGGCAGGTACGAAGGTCGGGAGGATGCTGATGAGGTTCGAGGTTCACCATCTCCTGCGCCGACCGTCGGGCGTGAAGTGCTCCGGGTCGGGTTCGTCCTGCTCTTCCCCCCCACTCCTCGCTGGGGTCCGCCTTCCTTCCCGATGGGCCGCGACTGCTCTCGAACCCGAGCCAAGCCGACGAAATTACACCACTTGACGAGACACGACCAAGACGGGAGTATCGTGAGGGCGGAGAAAGCGCGGTGCCAGGACCCGGCAGGTCACCGGAGGGCTGCTCGGGCCCGCCCCTGCCGCACAAGTGGCAGGGTCAAACTGCACCTCGACGGCCCCACCCAAGACCTGGCCCGTGGTCGCTTGAAGGCTGCCGTCCACCTGAATCCGGAAGCTGCCCGGACGAGCCCGAAAGCTGAGACAGAAGGTGTCAGGAGCGGGGAGGCGCCGTGATGTTGTGGGGGCGGATTACACCACTTGATGAGACACAACCCCCGTCTCCCGGGGTGTTCAGCCTTCGGAACTGCCTCGGCGGCTGGACCTGAACTCCAGCAGGGTCTCGGCGTGGCCTGAACGCCGGTTGGCCACCTGGGCCATCACGAAGAGCAGGTCGGAGAGGCGGTTGAGGTAGATGAGCACCTGTGGGGTCACCGGCTCGCAGTCCGCCAGGGCCACGCAGGACCGTTCCGCCCGGCGGCAGACGGTGCGGGCCAGGTGCAGGGCACTGCCGGCCGGGCCGCCTCCGGGAAGGACGAAACCCTTCAGGGGAGGGAGCTCCTCCATCAGGGATTCCATCAGGCCTTCAAGTTCAGTGACGTGTTCTTCCTCCACCCGCGGGGCGGAGGTCTCCAGCGGGGCGGCCAGGTCGGCTCCGACCGAGAAGAGCCGGTGCTGGACCTTTTCCAGCAAAGCCGCGAGTCCGGGATCCAGCCCCAATGAAACGGCCAGCCCCAGGCAGGAATTCAGTTCGTCCACCTCTCCATAGGCCTGTACCCGGGCGGAGGATTTCGAGACCCGGAGGCCACCGGCCAGGGAGGTCTTCCCCTGGTCTCCGGCCCGAGTGACCAATCGATTGATGCGCATGGGACTCCTCTCCTGAATCTGCCGCCAGACGTGCTATGCGGCGTTCTGGAAGGGCTTGGGAGGGCACAGTCGGGTGCGTAAGGCTTCGATCCGGGAGAGCCGCACTCCAAGATCTTCCGAGCGGGGATGAGGGGCGATTCTGGGCCTGCCTGGGGGCTCCTGCCCAGCCGGAGAGAGCGGGCAGGAACCCTGAATGACAGGCGTTTCCGAGCTTTGGGCAGGTGCTGGGGCGAACGCCCGTTCCCCGATGAAATGGGCGTTTCCTTCTCTTGTGAAGGGGGTTGGGCTGTGCTATACTCCTCCGGTGCCGGCAGCCTGCGTAAGGGTTCACGCCGAGGCCGGGCCCACGCCGGCTGAGGGAGTCCAACGGGTCGTCCTGGCCTCCACCTCTCCGCGGCGACGCGAGTTGTTGGAGCAGGTCGGTCTCAGCTTTGAGATCGTGCCTCCCGACGCCGAGGCCGAGGCCGGGCTTCACGCAGGACGCAACCTGAGTGAGACCCGCCAGGCGGTCGAGGCCGCGGCCCGGGCCAAGGCGGCCTCGGTAGCTGCCAGGATGGTCCCCGGCACGCTGGTGGTCGCAGCGGACACGGTGGTCGTCCTGGGACGGAAGATGCTGGGCAAGCCCCGCGACCCCGAGCGGGCGGCCCGGATGCTTCGGAATCTGTCCGGGAGGCTTCACCGGGTCTTGACCGCGGTGGCGGTTCACCGCGCGGGGGAAGAAACCGGTCTTTCGGCCTGCGAGGAAACCAGGGTTCGCTTCCGTCCCCTCAGTGAGGAGGAGATCGCGGCCTACGTGTCCAGCGGCGAGCCTTTGGATAAGGCCGGCGCTTATGGCATCCAAGGCCTTGGTGCGCTCCTGGTGGAACGGCTCGAAGGGTGCTATTTCAACGTGGTCGGGTTGCCTCTGGTCGCCCTGCACCGGCTCCTGCGCGCGTCGGGGGTCGATCTGCTGGCCGCCCCCGAAGATTGGCCCCGCCCCGAACGAGCGGGAAGCCGGAAGTCCGGCCCGGATATGGAAGGAGGTCGGTGCGCGTGGTGACGACGATCGATCGGGTGTTCAGCCACCTTTCTCCCGACATAGGCATCGATCTGGGCACGGCGGTCACGCCGGTCCTGGAGCGCGGCCGGGGCGTGACCCTGCGCGAGCCTTCCTACGTCGCCATCGACCGCCGCAAGGACCGGGTCCTGGCCGTGGGTGCCGAAGCCCGATTGATGAACGGCAGGGCTCCTTCCCATGTCGAGGTAGTCCGCCCCGTGCGCGATGGTGTGATCGCCGACTACGACACGGCCGAGACCATGATCCGCCATTTGATCGGCCGCACCCGGAATAACGGCCTCTTGCGGCCCCGAATCATGGTCGGGGTTCCCTCCGATGCCACGGACGTCGAGCGACGCGCCGTCTCCGAGGCGACCAGGGCCGCCGGAGCGCGCGTGGTCTACATCGTGCCCCAACCCCTGGCTGCCGCCGTGGGAGCGGGTCTTCCCGTATTGGAAGCCCGGGGCAGCATGATCGTGGACCTCGGAGGAGGCACCTCCCAGGCCGCGGTGATGTCGATGGGTGGCATCATCGTGTCGGGCTGCATCCGCGTCGCCGGAGACCGGATGGATGATGCCCTGGTCAGTCATCTGCGTCGGGCACACAACCTGCTGGTCGGCGAACGCAGCGCGGAAGAGTTGAAAATCGCCATCGGCGCCGCCATCCCGGTGGTGGACCCCCGCTCTGCCCGGATCCGCGGCCGAGATCTTCAGAGCGGACTGCCCCGTGAGGTCACGGTCGACTCCAACGAATTGAGTGCCGTCTTCAGCGAACATGTGCGGGAAATCGCGGAGATGGTCCGTCAGCTCCTGGAGTCCACCCCTCCCGAGCTGGCCAGCGACATCGTCGAATCAGGGATCGCCTTGTGTGGAGGGGGATGCCTGCTTCACGGAATGGATGAGTTCCTGACCCAGCAGACCGGCGTCTTCTGTTTCCGCGTCGAGGATCCGCTCTCCAGCGTGGCGCTGGGGGCCGAACGCCTCTTCTCCGATCCACGCCTGATGAGAATCGTCTTCAACGGCCAGGCGGCGGGACCGATCGGCCCGCGCGTCTGAGCGCTTCAGGGTATCTGTGAACCCCTCTCGCTTCCTGCTGGCGGTCGCCATACTGCTGGTGCTGTCGGCGGGTCTTCTGGCCCTACAGGCCATGTGGGGGGGGGATGGCGCCGAAGCAGCCCTGCACCTGGCTCCCTTACAGGCCCCCCTGGCCCGCGCCAGCGCCTCCTGGAATGACTGGCTGGTCGATTTGAAGGAATTCCGCCAGCTGGCGGACCGGAACCGCGCCCTGGAGGCCGAGAATATCCGACTTCGCCTGGATAACGAGCGACTGGCCTCCCTCCAGCTCGAGAACCAACGCCTGGGCGCGCTGTTGAAGTTGCGTAAAGAGCACCATCCGCAGGCCCTGACGGCCCGGGTAGCTGCCCGGGACCCCAATCTGTGGAATCTGCAGATAGTCCTGGATCGCGGGAGCCTGGACGGCGTGCATCGGGACATGGTGGTCGTGGCACCCCAGGGGCTGGTCGGTCGGGTTTTCCAGGTAGGGCCCAAGGCCTGCCGGGTCCGCCTGCTCCTGGACCCTCGCTCGGCGGTACCCGCCCTCCTGGCGGATAGTGGGGCCGTGGGCATCGTCTATGGGCATGATGCCCAGACGTGCACGATGAAGTTCATCGCGCACGATGTCCCCATCCGGGAAGGCGAACTGGTCATGACTTCCGGCCTGGGGGAGGTCTACCCCCGAGGCATTCCGCTGGGACGCGTCATCCGGCGCCTGGGTCGCACCGAGTCTCTCTTCCAGTCGGTGCAGGTCAGGTCCGAAGTCGAGTTCAGGGCCCTGAGTGAGGCCCTCCTCCTGAGCAGGAACCGGGGGGATTGAGGACATGCCGGTTCTGCTCTTTCGCCTCTTCCTGCTGACTTTTGCGGGCCTGCTCCTCCTGTCGGCGCTGCCTGCTTCCTGGCCCCGCCCCGACCTGGTGGTGCTCCTGATGGCGCCCACCTCCCTGACATGCAGACGGATGGCGGGCGCCTGGTTCGGGGTGGGCGGTGGGCTCCTGCTGGGTGTCCTGGGCACGGGGAATCCCGGAATCCTGGCCGGAATCTACGGGCTGACCGGCCTTCTCCTGGGGGTCCTAGGTGAAGAGGGAGACCCTCCCGGACTCTTCATGCACCTGTTGGCGGTCCTGAGCGGCACCACCCTGGTCGCGCTGGGGTTGGGTGCCCTGGCCGCCCAGTTCCCTAGCCTGGGCACCCCGGAAGGGACGATCCTGAAACTGTGGCTCCCCCGCGCGCTGCTGGTCAACGCCTTGCTGGTATGGCCGGCACGTGAGCTCTTCCAGCGCCTCGCCGGGAGACGCGCCTTCCATGGACGGAAGGTGGCTTTATGAGGGAGCGCAACGCCAGGATCCGCCGCCTTCTCGCTGCCTTCATGCTGGGGTTGGTCATCCTCCTGGCCCGGATCGCCTTCCTCCAGGTCGTTCGCGGCCCCGAACTCCTGGAGGAGTCGCGTCAGAACATGGTCCGGGAAAAGCCGGTCTCGGCCCCTCGGGGCTTGATCCTGGACCGCTCCGGGCGGGTTCTGGCCCGGAACACTGCGCGCTTCACCATCCGCCTGGATCCCAGGCAGGTTTCGAATCCGACCAGGGCCCTGGAGCAAATCGTCCGCCTCCTGAAGATTCCGTCCTCCAGATTGCAGGCCCTGATCCGGCAGATGGTCGATAATCCCTCCGAGCCGGTGGTCATCAAAGAGGCACTGGATGAGGTTGCCCTGGCCCGCTTCGCGGAGATCCAGGGGGACTTCCCCGGGATCCAGCTGGAAGTCCATCCCCTGCGCGAGTACCCCTTGGGCCAGTTGGCGGCCCACGTACTGGGCCACGTCGGAGAGATAGACGAGGAGACCCTGAGGAAGCGGCAGGGCCGTGGCTACTTCCAAGGAGAGTGGATCGGCAAGGACGGCGTGGAGCTCTCCTTTGAGAGTCTGCTGCACGGTCACGCCGGAGCCCGCGTCATCCAGGTAGATGTGGCCGGCCAGCCGGTTCGCCTCCTGGGAGAACGGGCTTCGCGCCCCGGCAACGATATCTTCCTGACCATCGATGCCCGTCTCCAGCGTCGGGCCGAAGAGGCTTTGGCCGCGACCCTGCGCCGCCTGCAGGCAGAGAACGGGCACGGCGGGGGAGGAGCGCTGGTAGCCCTGGAAGCCCACACCGGCCGGGTTCGAGCCCTGGTCAGCCTGCCCGGCTATGACCCCAACTGGTTTGCCCAAGGCATCAGCGTCCGCCAGTTCCAAAGACTCTTGCAGGATCCCCGCTCCCCCTTGCTGGACCGG
>JAAZKF010000263.1 GCA_012799975.1 Burkholderiales bacterium | reverse complement strand
TTTCGGAGGCCCGCAATCCCAGAAACGAGCTCTTCGGAGAGGAGCGCCTTGCCCGGGCCGCACACCGGCTTGCCGGGGAAAGCGTCGAGTCCATGGTGACCGGAGTCCTGGATGACATGAAGGCCTTCGTCGAGGACCGGCCCCTGGATGATGACCTGACCCTGGTAGTGCTACGGCGCGTCCGCTGAGGGAGGTCGGGTGCCCAGGTTCGGAAGCATGGCGTAGAGGATTCCACCGCTGGCCCCGGTGGCCAACCTCAGGGCATGGAAGAGCATGGACAGGGCCATGGCCTGGGCTGGGGTCATGGTCTCGCCCAACAGGGTCACCATGAACCAATCCTGCAGTCCGAAGCCGTTGATGGTAACCGGCAACTGGGCGAAGACCGACACCGTCGGGACGAACAAGAGCAGGGGCAACAGGCCGGGATGCAGATCCAGGGCCTGGGCCAGCAGGGCGTGGATTCCGACCAGGGCCAGAGGAGCCACCAGGGAAAGGGCCAAGCAGCCCCACCAGACTTTGCGGTGTCCCCTGTAGGTTGCTACCGCCAGGCGCAGACGATGCAACCAGTCCAGGAGCCCCCTCCCAGATCTACCCCCGCCCGGTCGGGCGCCTTCAAACCAGAGATAGCCCAGGACCAGGGCAGTGCAGAGTCCGGCCGAGGCCAAGGTCAAGGGCCAGAGGGCATCCGGGGACCTGAGGAAGGCGACCAGAAGGGTGACCGAGGCCAGGGCCACCTGTCCGACGGTCCCGGACCAGCGTTCGGCCAGGACGGAAGCCATGACCTGGGGCAGGGCCTCCTGCTCGCGACCCAGATCGGTGGCCCGCTTGAGGTCGCCGGTCCCCGTCAGGAAGGAGTTGAAAAAGTAGCCTACCGCGTAATGGTAGACCAGTCTCAGGAACCCCGGTCGGACTCCCTGGACCTCCAACAACAGGTTCCACTTCCAGGTGTTCAACAGCACGATTCCGGCCATCATCAGGCCAGCCAGGATCAGTGGGCCCCAGCGGATCCGGGTCAGGGTAGGCAGCCACTGGTCCGGAGGCGCCTGGAAGAGGACCACGGCCAGGAAGCCGGCGGTCAAGAGCCAACGGAGCAGTCCGGCCGGGCTCATCCCTTCCGCTGCCTCAGGCGGGGGAAGAGCATGGGAGTGGCGTTCCGGTAATCCAGATATTCCTTTCCGAAGACCCGAATCAAATCCCGGTCCTGCCGTGAGCCATTCCAGACCAGCGACCAGGCCAGAAGCAACGGCACGACGCCGCACAAGAAACTCCAGGAGTTGAATCCGATTCCCAACCCCAGAACGCCCAGGAGCTTGGCCAGGATCGAGGGGTGACGGACGATCCGGTAGGGCCCTGTTCGGACCAGCCGACGGGTCTTGGCCGAGAACGGGGGGACCGGCCCGCCTTCACCTTCCAGGACCAGGAAGGTGTAGCTCCAGAAAAGGAGCCCTCCCCCGACTGCCAGCAGAATCCCCGCGGCCAGGAGGTTCCAGGGGAAGGGCAGGACTTCGGGAAGGCCGAGTCGGCGGTCCAGCAGGCAAGCCGTCCAGGCCAGCGTGGAGGCGAAGGGGATCAGGACCAGTCCATAGATCGGCAGGATCACCAGGATCTCGGGGCGCAGGGCACAGCGGAGGCGATCAGCCGTGGTGAAGGGCCCCGGCCGCCAGTCCGGAGCGGGAGGAAGGCCTCGGAGCACGGCGGCGGATCTTCCCGGTCTGGCAGCGGTCTCGGGATCCGCCTGGAACCCCAGCTCTCGGGCGGTGGTCCAGGTCTCGGCGTGCTCGCCAGGAATTCCGATCCAGACTTCTCGGCTCCCCCGCCGGCGCAGCCCCTCCACGGCTGCCTGGAGCAAACTGCTGGCCAGTCCAGGAAACGCTTCCCCGGGTAGCACTTCCAGGGTCAGGATTTCGGCCATGGCCCCGGGACGGCGGAGGTCCCCGGCCAGGAACTGCAGGGTCTGGAGGGTCCGCCTGGGCGCGGCCCAGAGGCTGGCCAGAAGAGTCTTCGGGCGACGGGACCACAGGTCGCTGGCCAGCCCCTGACGGTCGTTCGTGGCCAGGACCAGGCCCAGGATCCGGTCTTCCCGAACTGCGACCAAGGCCAGGGCCAGAGGGCTCTGCAGGA
>JAAZKF010000262.1 GCA_012799975.1 Burkholderiales bacterium | reverse complement strand
TCAGGCGCACCTCTGCGGTGCTCACGTAGTTTCCAACTACGCTCCGCTCCTCAGAACGCACGCCTTCCTGGCATCCAGACCCGCCTCGATGGCCTCGGTTCTCACGCCAGGCGGCGGATTCAGGCTAACGGTGACGGGCCAGCCACTCTACCGGGGCATGATCATCGGTCAAGGGCCGGTCCGGCCGGACCCTCAGGGGCTGAATGTTCGCAGCGGCTTGGGGGAAGGGCGTCCGGGCATCCTTCAAGGCCAGAAGAGTCAGGTTCTGTAAGGAGGTCTTGTCCAGACCAGGGTCGACCTGGAAGAGGAAGACCCGGGGGAAGACCTGGCGATAGGAAGCCACCTGGCGGCGAATGAAGGCCGCCCCCTGGCCCTCTGGAGCCCCCAGCAGGTTGGCCAGGACAACCCCCCGAGGGACCAGTGCCTCCGAGACCCGGTGCAGGGCCTCCACCGTGGTCAACTGGAACGGGATCGCGTCGCTGGTTCCGAAGGCATCCAAGAATACCACGTCGTAGGGCCCCGGACGGCGGTTCAGGAAGACCCGACCGTCCTCGTGGAAGACCCGAACCCGGGGATCGGGGCGATGGCGGAAGAACTGTCGGGCGACCTCTTCCATGGTGGGGTCGATCTCCACCACATCCATCTGCGACCAGGGATTCCAACCCAGGAAATCCTTGGGCCACGCAAAACCTCCCCCACCGATAAGCAGGGCGCGACGGGGCTTGGGCAGGATGTGGTTGACCAGGCGGAAGGCGCGCAGGCAGTCGAAGACCAGCTCGTCGCTGTCCAGGTAGCTGGCCGCCTGGGCGCCTCCGGGGCTGTCGACCAGAAGGTTGAGCGGGCGGCCCTGGCCATCGTGGCTGCGGACCACTCGGACCCGGCTGTAGGGCGTGTCTATATCCAACAACAGACCCGGCTCCGGTGACCGCGAGTCCTGCCAGGTCAGGGCGGCCAGGACCAGGGCCAGGGCCAGCAAGGGCATCCAGCGCCGCGCACAGAAGGGCAGGGCCAGCAAGACCTGAACCCCGGCCACCAGGTACAGGAGGCGGGTGCTGCCCAACCAGGGGATCAGGAAGAATCCCGCAGCGAAGGTCCCCAGGATGCTGCCCGCGGTAGAGACGGCATACACGGTCCCGATATGCCGGCCGGCCTCCTTCAGACCGGATATCCCCAGTCGGGTGGCATAGGGCGAAATGCAACCCAGCAAGACGCTGGCTGGTGCAAAGAGGACCACAGAAACCAGCAGCGAGTGGACCTCGACCCGGCCCGCTGGCAGGCCCCAGGCCCGAATGGGTTCGGAGAGAAGTGAGGTCAGGGCGATCATAAGCCCGGACCCCATCAGGAGAAGACCCAAGCTGTCGGAATCCCGACGGGAATCGGCCAGGACCCCCCCGAGCCAGTAGCCCAGGCTCAAGGCTCCCAGGACCACCCCGATCAGGCTGGTCCAGACCACCAGCCCAGAGCCCAGGAAGGGGGCCAGCAGGCGACTCCCCACCAGCTCGAAGGTCATGACCACGGCCCCGGACAGGAAGACCGACACGTACAGGAGTCTTCTCGGGACCGGCGTCCCGTGCCGGTGCGCAGAGGCTCGTCCGGCATCCGGAGCCGGGATCTGCGACCTGTCGCGGCATTCGGCGGCCGATTCAGGCTGATGCTCTGGTAGCAACTCGTCTCCTCCTCCCCCCGAGACGCCTCTTACAGCCTGGCCACCGTCTCGGCAAGGGGTCTGCGCTCCGAGTGCAGGGAACTGGGCTGCGCGTCGGGGGCGGGATGGCCCAGGGTCAGCAGACAGTGGATCCGCTCTTCAGTGGGAAGCCCGAACGCGTGGTGGACCTTGGGGATGTCCATCCAACACACATAACAGGTGCCCAGGCCCAACTCGGTGGCTTTGAGCATCATATGGGTGGCCACGATCGTCACGTCGGTCTCGTCGCTGGGATGCCCTGTGAAAGGGTTGACCCAGCAAGCCTCGGAGGCGCCGCAGCACAGAAGGAGGACGGGCGCGTTATAAGCGCAGGGGATCAGGGCCCGGGCCTTGGCCAGGGCCTCCGGGCTCTGGATCACGTAGATCCGCTGCGGCTGAAGGTTCTTGGCCGTCGGCGCCAGGCGTCCGGCCTCCAGGATTGCCTCCAGGTCCGCTTCCTCCACGGGTTTCTCGGAATACTTGCGGACGGAGTAGCGCTCCGCCATCAAACGGGTCAGGTCCATATTCAACCTCCTGCAACAGTCGGGTTGGACCCGTTCCCGGTCGGTTCGGGAGGGGTCCAGTCTGGTCTCGGGCTCTCGTCTCCGGGCCGCCAGGCCTCAGAAGCTGGTAACCAGTGCAGCAGGGGTTCCCAAGAGGCCCGGCCATGACCTGCTGGGTGGGGGATCCGGCCTCAGACGCCCGGGGTGCCGAAAGAAGGCCCCGCCCGGAGCGCCGGGGTCGGACGAGACGGGCCCGGCCTTGCGGTCGGGCCCGTCAGGTCTGGCTAGAGCCGGGATGAGCTAGGCGATCGTGATGTCCTTGTTCAGGTAGACATCCTGGATGGCGTGCAGCAGGGCGGCTCCCTCAGCCATCGGACGCTGGAAGGCCTTGCGGCCGGAGATCAACCCCATGCCACCGGCACGCTTGTTGATCACGGCGGTCTTGACGGCCTGCTGCAGGTCGTTCTCGCCCGAGGGTCCCCCTGAGTTGATCAGGCCGGCCCGACCCATGTAGCAGTTGGCCACCTGGTAACGGGTGAGATCGATCGGATGGTCGGTGCACAGCTCCGAGTACATCCGCTTGTCGGTCTTGCCGAACTTCACGGCCGTGAATCCGCCGTTGTTCTCGGGCAACTTCTGCTTGATGATGTCGGCCTGGATGGTGACCCCCAGGTGGTTAGCCTGGCCGGTCAGGTCCGCGGCCGCATGGTAGTCGACCCCGCCGGTCTTGAATGCGCTGTTACGGGTGTAGCACCACAGGATCGTGGCCATCCCCAGCTTGTGGGCGTGCTCGAAAGCCTCGGCAATTTCGATGATCTCCCGGCGCGAATCCTCGCTGCCGAAGTAGATGGTGGCGCCCACGGCTACCGCGCCCATGTTCCAGGCCTGCTCGACGGTTCCGAAGAGAACCTGCTCGGGAGTATTGGGGTAGGTCATCAGCTCGCTGTGGTTGATCTTCACCACGAACGGAATCTTGTGGGCGTACTTACGGGCCACCGCGCCCAGGACTCCAAAGGTGGAGGCCACCGCGTTGCAGCCGCCTTCGATGGCCAGGCGGACGATGTTCTCGGGGTCGAAATAAATCGGGTTCTTGGCGAACGAGGCGCCCCCGGTGTGTTCGATACCCTGGTCCACGGGAAGGATCGACATGTAGCCGGTGTTGGCCAGACGGCCGGTGCCGAACAACTGCTGCAGGCTGCGCAGGACCTGGGGCGTGCGATCCGAGTTGGCCAGCACGCGGTCGACGAAGTCCCCTCCGGGCAGGTGGAGCATGGACTTGTCGATGGTCTTGCATTGATGCTGGAGCAGGAACTCGGCTTCCTCGCCCAACAGGGCTTCGATTCCGGCTAGCCGAGTGGTATCTGCGTTCAGGGTCATGGTCTGTTCATCCCTTCAATTGGGTATTCCGGTTGCGCAGAGCGGGTTCAGGCCGGTCCGGTCCCACCTCCTTCTGCACGGTCTCCCCCGCAAGGGGCCCGGACAAGAATGATTCGCCTCCGGCAGGACATCCCTTCTTCCCCAGGCCAGGCCTCTCGAAACGCTCTATCCGGTAGCGATTCCCGACCAGATAGAGGGGAGCCCCCAAGGTACTCACAGAAATCTTCAGGGCGTGAATCAGGAGAGAGATGGCCACAGCCTGGTCCGGAGTGGCCCCCAGCGGATTCCAGAAGACGATGGAGGCCAGTTCCTGGGTGCCCACGGCGTTGACCGAGACCGGCAGGTGATTGAGCACCCGGAATATGGGGGTGAAAGCCAGGAAGAGCAAAGGCGACAGTTCCAGAGCCAAGGAATCGGCTATGCTGGAGAAGGCAAGCCCCTCCAGGAGTGGCGAGGCCAGATTGATGGCGGAGGCCGCCAGGAAGGTTGCCGGAGACCGACGATATTCCTGGAGGGCGGCCAGGAACCCGGCCGTGGGTACCCCCAGACTGAAACGCTCCAGACGCGGGCCTCCCGAGCGCCCGGCCGACAAGACCAGAAAGGTGCTCCCGACGAAGGCCAGGGCCAGGGCCAGCAGGAACAGACCCATCAACCAGTCCAGACGCAGATGGGCCAGCGGTGGCCAGAGGCTCTTGAGGAAATCGGGCGTCCCGGCTCCCCGCAGCAAGGGGAAGGCCGCCGCGTAGGATAGCCCCGTCGCCACCAGGAGGGCCAGGAAGGCAGACCATCGCTCTACGACCACCGAGGCAGCGGCCTGAACCCGGGGAACCCCGAAATTCGACAAGGCGAAGACCCGATAGACATCCCCTCCCAATCCGGAGGGGATCAGGTTGTTCAGGAAAAAACCGATCATCGACAGGCGCATCGCCTGCCCGAGATGCAGGCGGAAGCCCAAGGGGATCAGCAGGAGTTGCCAGGCCAGACTCGAGGCCAGGGCCGCCCCGAGGAAGAGCGCAAAGGCCTCCATCAGGGGCAATGGCCGACAGCGGACCAGAAGCCCTCCCAGTTCCTCCAGCTCGACCAGGCTCAGGGCCCAGGCCAGAAGCGCCGCGCCCAAGGCCAGGCGTGCGAGCCAACGCCAAAGCGACGGCCGGGAGGGTCTCACCTTCAGGGTGTGGAGACGGTCCTGGTCTGGTCCGGATCGCCGGGGTTCCCGACTTCTACGTGTACCGGAGGCGGGATGGTGGTATGCGTGCCGGGCATCGCCGTCGCGGCAGGCTCACCGAAGAAGAGCCCATAGACCTGCAGGATGATGATGATCACCAACAAGCCGATGATGATGTCGTCTTTGCGGTCACTCATGGTGGAGCCCTCTCTTCCGCCGATAGGAGGCCGGGTCCTCCTCCAACAGGACCGGTTTCCCATCCACGAAGCGCAGCCCGGCCGGAATCCGGTAGACCCGGACCAGGTCCGGCCACTCCTCGGGTTCGCCCAGAAAATGGCCGAGCAGGACGTGTATGCGCTCCTGCGCAGCCTGGCGCAGCAACTTGTCGTGGACAACCAGATAGCGGAAGTTGAACCTGGAGAGGTCTTCCAATCCCTGCTGGAGCTCGGTTTGAGAGCGGAAGGGCAGATCCAGACGAGCGTGCTCCATCATGAACAGGTAGTTGGCAAAGGCGTTCTGATAGACGAAGAAGGGGACGTTCCCTTCTACCCGATTGGGTATGGACTTGCGGTGGAAGACCTGGTAGTAGAAGTATTCCCCCGGCAACAGCTCGCCGCGATAGCGCTGAATCGGATAATCGATCAGCCCCGATTCCTGGGGATCCTCGGCCAGACTCCGGCAATACTCGGGGACCTGGGCGCTGGATTGGGGGATCGGGAAGGGCGCCGGCGAGAACATGGTCAACTCGAAGAGCATGCCCAAAACCAGCGAGCCTACCAGCAGGGCCTGGTCGCGCCCGGCCCAACGCCGCAGAAGCCCGGCCAGGGCCAACGAGGAGAGGACCCCCAGGCTCAGCATCACCATGGAGGTGAAGCGGTAGGGGATGGAAACCTGCGAGAAGAACGGGAAATAATTGAAGAAGAACATGTAGATCGGCGAGCGGATCTCGGTGTAGATCTCGTCGTTGATATACATGAACGGTCCCAGGCTGAACATCGCGAAGACCAGGGCCAGGAAGAACCAGAAGCGGGGTCGACGTCTCCTGGGGCCGAGCCACAGGCCCAGGCCCACGACGAGCAGGGTAATCCAGCCCACGTAGGAAACCCGCGTCAACTTGTCGACGGTATAGCTTCGGGTGACATGGGCCTTACCCGGTCGGAAGAAGTCCACCAGGCGGACGACGTTCATGAAGCGCAAGGACAGATGCACGTCGACGTTTCCGGCATGTCGCTTGCGGAAAACCAGCGACTCCTCGCTGTTGATCGTCTGCCGGAAGTCGAAGGCCGGGCCCGCCACCAGGACGGCCGCCACCAGGACCATCAGCAAGGGAGCCCGCAGGGAATGTCTCCAGAACCTGTAAGCCAGGTCGCTGAGGCCCTCAGCCTGCCTGGAAAGCAGAAAGCGGTCGGCCCGACGAAGCAGGGTCTGAAGAACGAAAAGACCCAATTGCAGCGCGACCCCCAGGGCGACCCAGATGGCCAGGAGGGGAAGAATCGGCACTTCAGGCCAGGCCAGGCGCAGGAGAGGAACCGGGAGCAGGGCCGCCAGGACGAGTAGCCTGGCGTTGGCGGAGAAGAAGGACCGGTAAGCCGCCAGCGGTTCTCCACCTTCCCCCAAGCGGGGGGGACGGGCGTGGCGCAAGAGCAGACACACGGCCATGGTCACCGTCAGGAAGACCGTTCCCAGGATCCATTCGGCTCCTCCCTGGCCCAGGAACGGCATGGCCACCAGGATGGCGGCAACGCAAGGCAGCAACAGGCTCAGGGAGAGCAGGAAGGGCAGGTGGGGAAGCAGGAATCTGCCAGCCCCATGGGTTCCGGACCAGTGGCTGCGCCAGGTCTTGAAGGCCCGGGGCACGACGAAGAGCGCCTGCAATAGGGCCAGTCCCCAAAGCCAGGGAGACCAGAGCGGCAGGGTCCCCAGGATCCAGAGCCCCAAAGCGGCCTCCCCGAGCAGGAGCAGGCCGGCTGGCACCAGCGCCCCGACAGCCGACCAGAAGGCTTCGGCCGTCTCCCCCCTTCCCCGGAGCCGCTCCAGGAGCCAGACGCTGGCACCCAAGGCTCCAAGCACCATCAGGAAGTCCAGGGCATCTCCTTGGAAGGGTTCCAGCAGCCGCGGCAGACGTAGCAGGGCGAAGAGGACCAAGGCGAACCCCAGCATCCCCACCTGGAAAGTCCTGGACCAGGGCAGCCGCAGGGCCGCGAGGGCGGCCCCAAGCAGGGTGCCAAGAGGCCTCCGGAAGCGCCGGAGTTGGACGGCGAGATAGTAAAACGTCGCGAAAAGGACGCAGAAGGTCCCGTAATACCAGCACCCGACGGTGGCCAGTGCGAAGAAGACGGCGGAGCGCACCGCGTCGGCGGGTCGGCCATTCCGCAGCATCCGGATGAAGAACAGGCAGAACAACGGGATCCAGCCCAGATTGATGGCCTCGGTGACCCCGGAGTTCAGATAGGCCATCATGTAGGTTGAGAAACCATAGACGGCTCCGCCGAAGAAGGCGGCGTAGCGATTGCCGGAGATTTCTCGAGCCAGGCACCATCCGCCGACCGCAGCCAGCACGATGTTGAACATGACCATCAGGTTGTAGACCGTGGCCGGTTCCCAGACGAGCTGCAGCGGGGTGGAGATCAGGGCATTGAGGGGGTCGATGAAGAAGAGGGCCCCACCGTAGGGGGCATTGAGGAGATGGGTGTAGAGGGGCAGGACGTTGGCTTCCAGGAGGCAGCTCTTGACCCACCACATGCCCCAGAGATGTTTCCAGACGTCGCTCTCCAGGTCGCCCAGGACCGACCCGGTGAAGTCCAGCACCAGGGGAAAGGTGAAGACCAGGGCCAGGAGGGTATAGAGCGGGACAACCCACAACAGATCAAGCCCCATGGGTCCAAGCCCGGAAGGCATGGCCTGCAAAGGTCGGGGAAGAACCCGACGCCAGGTCGGCAAGCAAACAGATTCCGAGCGCTGTCCAGCGCTCGGAGAAAATGAAGTCCTGGCCAAGTCTCCAGCATTATACCTGAATCCGCCGCCTGGCGTGAGAACCGAGGCCATCGAGGCGGGTCTGGATGCCAGGAAGGCGTGCATCGAGGAGCGGAGCGTAGTTGGAAACTACGTGAGCACCGCAGAGGTG
>JAAZKF010000261.1 GCA_012799975.1 Burkholderiales bacterium | reverse complement strand
TGTGGACCACCTGGAATTGGTGGTCCCCCATCAGCTTCCACAACTCGACCAAGGCCCGCAGATCCCGCGCGGGGGAAGGGTCGCGGACCAGGTCCGGGAGGACGATCAGGCGGTAGGGGTCCTGGGCTGCCTCCTCCAGGAGGCTGCCTTCGGGGCCGGCCTCGGGGCCGGTGACCAGCGTCACCTCATGTCCCCGACGGGCCTGTTCCGCGGCGCACATCATGGTGTTGCGCTGCGCCCCCCCGTGGATGAGCCGGGTGATGACGTGCAGGATCCTCAAGATTCAGACTCCCGAAGCCGGGAGCGGCCCACGACCAGGCCGACCAGCAGGAGGTAGGCCTCCATGGGACGGATCAGGTAGAAGGTCTCGGCCACCAGGCCGCTCAGGACCAGGGCGACCAGCACACTGAAGAGCGAACCGGCCATGCTCTTCAGCAGCGGGTCCTTCGCCTGTCGGGCGATGCTCCGGAGGGTCCGGCCCAGAGCCCACAACAAGGCCACGAGCAGGCCCAGCCCCACCAGTCCGTGGTACACCCACTCGCAGAGGTACATGTTGTCGATGGCGCCCAGTCCGATCCTTCCCGTCCCCAGGCCGAAGATCGGGTTGCGGGGGATCACTTCGGTCACGACGTGCCGGGCCACCAGAAGGCGGGCGACCAGGGAGGAGGAACCCGGGGAAGGCATGTCCTCGGGGTTGGAAACCAGGCCGCTCCATGCCTGGTTGAACTCCGTTCCGGTTCTTTCGAAGCGATCCTGGACCGTCTCCGGCATCAAGAGCCAGGCCGGGAAGGCAAGAAGGACCAGGGCCGCCAGGATCGGAATCCGCAGATTCCGGGTGCGCATGGCTTCCGCAACGAAGAGGACCCCGGCGCAGATCATCCCGGCGCGCGAACCCGTGGCCAGGAGCGCCGCGGCCCCGGTGAGGGCGCCCAGGGTCAGCGAGATGCGTTCGCAGAAACCCCGGATATGAGGCAGCGCCCCCAGCACCAGGCCCAGCAGCACGACGATGAAGAGGGCCGTCGAGGTCTCCTGGCCTTTGATGACCCCAGAAGCCCGGTGGAGCTGGGGGTTGGAATACAGCTCCCAGAGCACCGAGAGGTTCAGGATCGGCGCGCCCAGGGAGAAGACCCGGATGATCCGGAGCCACGACCACTCCGAGGTGACGACGGCCACCCCCAGGAAGTAGACGACGAAGAACTCGGTCCGTTTCAGGAGATACATACCCCCGCGGGCCAGGGGGCCCTGTTCGGAGAACAGGAAGTAGGCCGCGGCATCCCAGGCCAGAAGCAGCACCATCGGAGCCAGCAGGGGGATGGGTTCCGAGATCCTGCGACTTCGGGCGCGGTGCCCCTCGGTGGCGCGCGCTCCGACGAAGACCAGCAAGAGCACGGGCAAGAGCAGGTCGCTGACCCGAATCTTCTCGAATCCCAGGAAGTTGAACTCGGGTGAGACCGCAACCGCCGCCGCATAGAAGAGCATCGGCCAGGACGGATCGATCCGGTGGTGTCCGGGGGACTTGCGGGGGGGGGGGCTGGCCACGGTCATCGGGCTTCTCGAGGCTGGAGGGTCTCGAGGAAGTCTCCCAGAGGCTCCAGCACCTTCTCCCAGGTGAAGTCCCGTTCCACCCGGAATCGGCCCGTGCGGCCCAGATGTCTGGCCTGTTGCGGGTTGCGAAGCAGGGTCTGCAGGGCGCGGGCCAGGTCGTCGGGGTCGCCCGGGTTCACCAGCAATCCGCTGACTCCATCCTGGACGGCTTCGACCACCCCACCCGAACGCCCGCCGATGACCGGTCGGCCGCAGGCCCCGGCTTCCAGGAACACGATTCCGAATCCCTCGACATGGCCGCTGGAGGGGATTTCCCGGCTGGGCATCACGAAGACGTCCAAGGTGCGGAACCAGGCCGCCAGGCTCTCTTCGTCGGCGCTGCCCGCGAAATGGACCGAACCACCCAGGCCCAGGTCCCGGACCATGGCCTCCAGTCGGGGGCGGTCCGGTCCGTCGCCGACTACCAGATACAGCGCGTCGGGGAACTCTTCCAGGACCCGCGGCATGGCGCGCAGGACCATGTCGAACCCTTTGCGTTCGACCAGGCGCGACAGGGTGCCGATCACCGGGCGGGATTCAAGCGCCAGGAGGCTTCGGAAGTCGGGACCCTCCGGCGAGAAACGCGAGGTGTCGACCCCGGGATAGAGGACCTCGATGCGGTTCTGGACCCCGAACTCACCCAGGCGCGACCGGGTGTCGGCGCTCACCGCGAAGACCCGCTCGGCCTGCTCGTAGACCTCTCGGTAGATCCGGCGCATCAGCGGGCTCTCACGGAAGCGCGCAAACTCCAGGCCATAGGCGAACATCAGGTAGGGGATCCGGCAGCCCAGGGCCCGGGCCAGCCGCATGGCCAGCCCCCCATAGGCCACGTTCATGGGCAGGATCACGTCTGGAGGTCGAACCATGAGGCGTCGGGCGGCCCTGGCCAGAAGGGGGACCCCTCGCAGATAGCCCCAGTTGTAGCCCGGGGTTCGCCAGACCCGACAAGGGTCGGCCTGGTCATGGGCTTCCCATCCCGTCCAGCGGGGGGCGACCACCTCGACGTCATGCCCCCTGCGGGCCAGATCTCCGGCCAGATGAAAGGCCAGTGAGCTGATCCCTCCGCGGATGGGGGGATAGTCGGTGCTCACCATCAGGATGCGGCTCACCTGGAGGTCTCCTCCCTCTGCGGGGTGGGCGGAGCCGACTCTTCGGCCAGAGGCGCCTGATCCAGCCACAGGGCGAGGACCAGGCCCAGGAAGACCAGTCCGCCGAAGAGCGTCAGGGCTTGCTGCATGCCCAGATTGGCCATGGCCACGGCGCACGTCCCGGTCAGGACGGCCAGAAGGTACATCACCAGGAGGGCCTCGCGGCCGGAGAGGCCCATGGCCACCAGGCGGTGATGGGTGTGGTCCCGGGCACACATGGTGATCGGGTCGGTCCAGGTCCGGTACTTGCCGTGCAGTCCACGTGAGATCAGGATCATCCCAAAATCGAAGAGGGGAACGGCCAGGAGCGTCACGCCCATCAGGACGGCCTTCAGGCCGCTGCCTGCCCATTCGCCCAGGACGACCATGGCGGCCAGGCAGAAGCCGATGAAGAAGCTTCCGGAGTCGCCCAGGAAGATCCTGGCCCGGGGGCGCGGGTAGTTCCACCACAGGAAACCGGCGCAGGCTGCGCCCAGGGCCAGGGCCACCAGGGCCAGGTCCTTCTGGAAGGTGGCCCAGGCGATGCCGAAGGCGAAGAAGGCCGATAGGCCGGCCAGCCCGGAGGCCGCCCCGTCGGCGTTGTCCACCCCGTTGAAGGCGCTGGCCACCAGGCCCATCCACAGGAAGGTCAGGATGAAAGCCAGTGGGAGGGGCAGGGCAAAGGCCCGCAGGAAGACACCACCCTCCATCAGCAGGGCCGTGGCGGCGGCCAGGGCGCCCAGCTTGACTTTGGCGCTGACCCCGCGCATGTCGTCCAAGAGGCCGACCAGGACGATGAAGAGTCCTCCCAGGAGGAAGGCCTGGACTCCCGGCGAGAGCAGCCCCGCGGCCAGGACCGCCACGGTGAAGCCGCCGAAGACTCCCAGACCCCCCAGGGTGGGCGTGGCCTCCAGGTGTTGCTTGTGGGCTCCGGGGCGGTCCATCAGGTCCAGGCGCCGAGAGATCTCGCGCACCAGGCCGGTCAGGATCAGCGAGGCCGCAAAGCCTGCCAGGAGCACGCGGAACATCGGCCAGAGGGTTTCGCTCAAGACAACTCCTCCCGGACAGCCTGGATCACGTGGTCCGCTTCCTGGGAGCTCAACCCGGGGTAGAGGGGAAGCGACAGGGTGCGCCGCCAGGCCTCCTCGGCGTGGGGAAGGTCGCGGGCCGGGATCCCCAGATAGCGGTGCAGGGGGCGGAAGACCGGACGGGCGGCGCCCACCCCCTTCTCCCGGAGGGCCCGCAAGAGGCCTGGCAGGCGTCGGGAGGGGACCCGGGCCAGGAAGCGATAGTGGACCTGGCCGGGGACCTCGGGCGGCAACTCCAGCAGGTCTCCCAGTTCGGCGCGGTAGCGTCGGGCCAGGGCCTGGCGTTCCTCCAAGAACGATCCCAGGCGACGGAACTGGATGCGGAGCAGGGCCGCGGAGACCTCGGTCATCTTGTAGTTGAAGCGCAACCGCCAGTCCGGTCTCTGATCATAGGAGCGCAGGTTGCGGGCCAGGCGGGCCACGTCGGCCCGGCTGGTGGCCAGCAGTCCCCCTTCCCCGGCAGCCAGCATCTTGGTGGCATAGAAGGAGAAGGCACAGGCCCTGCCCTGGCGGGCGGCAGGCGACCGGCCGACGGTGGCTCCCGGAGCATGGGTGCCGTCGGTCAGAACCGCGACCCGCTCTTCCAGGGGACGCACCTCCAGGGGGCGCCCGAAGAGGTGGGGAACCAGGGCCACCGCCGTGTCCGGGCGGACCTTCGCTTGGGCGTCCTGGAGATCCATGTCCGGCAGGCCTGGCACGCAGTCCACCAGAAGGGGCTGGGCTCCGCTCTGCAACACGGCGTTCAGCAGCGAGGTGCAGCCGTAGGATGGCAGAAGGACCGTCCTGCCCGGGCCTGCACCCAGGGCCACCAGGCCCAGGTGGAGGGCGGCGGTTCCGTGGGCCAGGGCCACGCAGTGGCGGGTCCCCAGGACCCGGGCGGCCTCCCGCTCCAGAGCTTCGACTTCGGGGCCCTGGGCCAGCATGCCGCTGCGCACCACCGCCGCGGCGGCCTGCGCCTCCTCCGGGCCCAGAAGAGGGCGGGAGTGGGGAATGAATGCGCGGGTCATCGCGAGGCCTCCAGGAGCTCCTGGGCGCTGACCACCTGCCCTCCACGCAGGAGGATCTCGCGCGAGCGGGAGCCCTCCGCCAGCAACAGGTCCAGGGTGGCCAGGTCCGGGGCAAATCCGACCTGGGGCCAGACCTGGGCATACTCCGGGCAGGACCACTGGTGGACCAGCAGGTCCAGCCCGGCCTCCTGGAATCGAGCGGGTTCGAGGTAGCTCTGCAAACCGTGGGCGCCGGTCAGATAGGCCGTCCCGCCGACGGCGCGGACCAGGTCCACCAACCGGGCGCTGGCGCGGCCCGCGACTCCCAGCTCCGAGCTGCGGACCATCGGGGTTGCGATTCCCAGGATCGCCATGTGCCAGCGGATCGTCTCCCAGGCGAGGTCCGCCAGCCGGCACCAGGGTCGGGCGTAGAAGTCCTCCAGGGCAGGCAGGAAGTCTGCCAGGTGTGGTGCGCGGGCGTAGAACTGCCGGAGCGTCTTGAGGTGCTTGCGTGCCCAGGGATGCCCCGGGGTCAGGGTCACTTCTTCCAGGCGCTGCCCCAACCGGTGCTGCACCGGGATCGTCAGGATCTGGGGGCCCGTGGGGCCTTTGAGGCGGTTTCGGTTCTGCCAGCCGTTCTTGTTGAAATCGGCGTCGTCCAGGAGGATGAAGACGTCGCTGCGCGCGATCTTGTCGAAGTAGCGAAGCCAGGGCAGGTAATGCGGTTGGTGGATCGAGACGATCAAGGGACACCCCGGAGGGACGACAGGTGCGCGCGGTTTCCTCCTGTGGGATTGAATTCCTTCCCCGAGAACCCGCAAGCGGTCTTGAACCCAGAAGGGCTTCAGTCATGCCCGCGCCAGTGCAGGAGCCCTCCCGGCGCAG
>JAAZKF010000260.1 GCA_012799975.1 Burkholderiales bacterium | reverse complement strand
TCTTTCTTCCCGACCCAGATCCACTGGCTTGAGTCCGAGCTGCAGGTCCTGGCCCAGAACTGGGGGCGCAATGTGCTGGTCAGTCTCCTGGTGGGCCTCTGGTCGGGCCGGCATCTTTTCATGGTGATGGAGTTCAGCCTGCACCGGACGTGGGATATGCCGATACGCCGACACCTGGTGACTCGGAGCCTGATGAGCATGGGCCTGATCCTGGTCACCGGCGCCGTGACCCTGGCCCTGTTGCTCTTTTCGGTTTTCACGACCCTGGTCGAACAGGTCCTCTCGCGCTTCCCGCTGCCGACCTTCCTGGGGCTCTCGTTGGATCAGGCCATGATCTGGGGGTGGGTTACTTCCTGGGTCCTGGTCCCGCTCGGGGTCGGCTCCATCTTCCTGATGCTTTATCGGCTCTTGCCTTCTGAACCCGTTCCTTTTGCCTATGCTCTGCCGGGGGCCATCTTCTCGGGTCTGGCCTGGCGGCTGGCCAGCAGCCTCTACATCCTGTATGGCCTGTATTTCGGCCGGATATCGGCAGTCTATGGCTCCATCTGGTACATCGTCGGATTGATGATGTGGCTGTACATCGTGGCCTTCGTGTTCCTGGCCGGCGCCGAGATCGTCTACGTGTACGCCCATCGCCGGACGACCCGGGAGATTCCCTGCGATCTCGCTCCTGAGCCGGTGGATTGAGGTCA
The DNA here is from genome assembly GCA_012799975.1 of Burkholderiales bacterium. GTDB lineage: Bacteria > Vulcanimicrobiota > Xenobia > Xenobiales > Xenobiaceae > Xenobium. The sequence goes on along the minus strand of JAAZKF010000260.1, from coordinate 2,255 downwards.
GTCGGCTTCGTCGGCTTCTTCGGCCTCCTCCTGGCCGGGTTCGCACTTCATGAACTCTCGCAACAGGACGGTGGCGTAGCTCCCTGAGGGCAGCTCGAAACAGAAGACCGGATCGCCCTCTGCCTCTTCAATTTCCAGGTCGCTCGGATTCAGGCGGATGCGGCGTCGGGTCCCGGCCGCCTTGACCTTGCGGAAATCCTCCAGCTTGAGGTTGACCTCGTCCAGCAGGGCCTGTTCGCGCAGGGCTGCCGGTCCCTTGGTAGGCATCAGTTTGTGCCCGAAAAGCGGGCCCATGGGGCTGATCTCGAAGCGGTCCACCCGGGGCTGTTCGGCGGCCGGATCCTCGGCCAGGAAGACTCCGCCCCGGGGCAGGCGGCCACACACGTCGCCTTCCAGGACCCGGTCGAAGAGACCGTCGGCCAGGCGGGCCGTCAGGTAGCGGTTGAAGAGATCGGACTGGAACGCGCTGACCATCAGCCAGCGCCGCCACATCGGGCCGAAGAGCTTGCCGGAGCGGACCCCGTTCTCTCCGATTCGGGCGTTCCGCCTCTCGACCCCGAAGCGCTGGGGGCCGTAGAAGTTCGCCAGGCCGCTCTGGCGCAGGGCCTCCAGGATGGCTCGGGCCCGCGTCCGCCACTCGGGGTGAGCCTGGCGTACCCGTACCCGGAACCTGTTCCCCGCCAGGTGCCCCCTCCGCAGCTTGTTTGAGTGTCGTCCCAGGACCCGGCACTGGAAGGGGAGATCCTTCAGACGGGTCACCTCGGCGCTGGCCGGTACCGAAACCCTTTGGGTAGTCACGGCGCGTCGGTCCTTCAGCCCCCCATAGCCGATCTCCTCGAGGGGCACTTCCAGGGCCTGCGCCAGAGTTCCGACCATCGCCGGAGTGGTCAGGTCGGTCTTGGTCACTTCCAGGTAGAGGTGTTCTCCTTCGCCTGAAGGTTCGTATGAGGGTATCTCGACGACGACGAAATCCTCCGGCACAAGGCGTAGGACGCCTCCCAGGCCGGGCAGTCCGGATGTAACGTGGGGCAACATGGGAAGGCTTTTCGCACTCGGAGGGGCTGCTCCCTGGCAGAGGAAAAGGGCGCGCCCGCGTCAAACCGCCATGGCCGAGCCCGCAGGCATTGAACGCAGGAGGAACCGATGGCCATTCTCGGCACCCAGTCGCTGACCCAGCTGGTTAAGGTCCGAACTGAGAACTGTGGGGCGGTAGACGCACGCAAAGCCCTGTTGGAACCGTCCCTGGGAGACTCCCTGCAGTCTCGAATCCAGGTGATCTCTCCGCAGATCGATGCTCTGCGGGTCGTGGCCGAGCTGGCTCGCCAGGGGGGAACGATCCTGTTGGCCGGGGCGCCGGGGACCGGCAAGTCGCTGCTCCTGTTCGTGCTGGGGCGGGCCCTGTCCAGCCCTTTTCCGGGTGAGGAATTCAGCGCCCTGTGTGACCGTCTGCAGAACGTCCAGCTGGTACGGGCTCTCGGGGCCGTGCGCAGCAAGGGCCAGCGTTGGCTGCTGGTCCTTCCCGAGGCCAATCCGGGTGAGGACTTCGCTGCGGCCGTCCGACGCGCCCTGAACGGCGCGCTCTTCACCCAGGGTATGGAAGACTTCGCTCCCGAACCCGGACGCTTGCGCGACGAGTTCCAGCAGACCGTCGAGTACCTGCAACAGGTCGGAGGCGTCGAGGGGATCGCCGTCCTCTTTGACGGAATGGACGAGCTGTTGCAACAATCCCTGCGGGGACAGGATTCGCAGATCGCGGACTTCACCGAGTATTGTCGGAACAGCCGGTTCCCGATTCTGCTCGCGGGCGTCGTGGACCGCGACATGGGGACCTTCCAGGTCGATGAAGAGTCCCGGCTGGTCGCCCTCTTCCGGAGGCTTCAACCCGTCACCCTGCTGGGGCGGGTCGGCGAGTGGGAGGAGTTGGTCGGCAAGGTGGTTCTCGACCACCCGGACGACAAATTCTGGCAGGCCGTCCAGGCCCATCCCGACCAGCGCACGGTTCGCGAACATCTGGTGCGTATCGGCCTCTACCAGGGAACCAGCGACCTTTGGCTGACCGAGACGGTGATGGCGGGCGCGCATCCCCTCCATCCGGCGGTCCTCTTCGCCTTGCCCCGGGTGGCCCTGAGTCTGGCCTCCAAAGAGAAGACGGCCTTCACCATCTTCGCCGACGCCACGCCCGGTGGCTTCCTCTACTTCCTGAAGAACTTCGCTGTGACCCAGCCCAACGGGCGCCTCTCGCTGTACACGGTCGA
>JAAZKF010000259.1 GCA_012799975.1 Burkholderiales bacterium | reverse complement strand
CTCCAGCCACGTCGGCACATGACCGAGCCGAGCGCGCTGCAGGGATTCCTGGACCCCCGGATTGCTCTCCAGCTTCTGGTTGACTTCCAGCACCATCCCGGGCTTGACCAGGAAGGAGGGAATATCTACTTTACGGCCGTCGACCAGGATGTTGCCGTGAGCCACGAGCTGCCTGGCGGCCGCACGCGAGCAGGCGAAGCCGAGGCGATGGACCACGTTGTCCAGACGGCGCTCGAGAATGCGCATGAAGTTCTCGCCCACGATACCACCCTGGCGGTTGGCCCGAGCGAAGTAGTTGCGGAACACGCGCTCCGTCACCCCATAGATCCGACGCAGCTTCTGCTTCTCGCGAAGCTGCATGCCGTACTGGGTCATCTTGCGCTGGCGACCCGGACCGTGCTGGCCCGGCGGGTAGTTGCGGCGCTCAATGGCGCAGCGGGGGGTCATGCACCTCTCCCCCTTCAGGAACAGCTTGTTCTGTTCACGCCGGCAGAGCTTGCAAACCGGCCCGGTATACCTGGACACTGGTGATTCCTCCTAGCAACCAATCGGTGCACCCCCGCAGGGGTCTTCGGCCCGCCCGGCCTGCTACACGCGCCGACGCTTCGGCGGGCGGCAGCCGTTGTGCGGAATCGGGGTGACGTCGCGGATCAGGGTGATCTCCAGACCAGCGGCCTGCAGCGACCGGATGGCCGCTTCCCGGCCCGATCCAGGCCCCTTCACGTAGACTTCCACCGAGCGCATTCCTTGTTCCGCAGCCAGTTGAGCGGCCTTCTCGGCAGCCACACCAGCGGCAAACGGCGTGCTCTTGCGCGATCCCTTGAAGTTGTTCGCGCCAGCGGAGGACCACGCAATCGCATTCCCCGTCGGATCCGTGATGGTGATCACGGTGTTGTTGAACGTCGACTGGACGTGGGCCACCCCACGCGGGACGTTCTTGTTGATCTTCTTACGGCCGCGGACGCGGCTTTGCTTCTTGGCCATGGCGACGAACCCTAACCCTTCTTGCGGCGGCCGACCGTGCGCTTGGGACCTTTGCGGGTCCGCGCATTGGTCTTGGTCCGCTGACCCCGGACAGGCAGACCCCGGCGATGCCGGACGCCCCGGTAGCAGTTGATCTCTATGAGCCGCTTGATGCTCTGGGTGATCTCCCGGCGGAGGTCCCCCTCAACTTTATGCTGACGCTCGATGGTGTCACGGAGACGGCCGACCTCTTCCTCGGTCAGGTTCCGCACGCGAGTCAGGGGGTTCAGCCCCACACTTTCTACAATCTTGCTGGCGGTGGTGCGCCCGATGCCGAAAATATACGTCAAAGCGACTTCGACGCCCTTGTCCCTCGGCAGGTCGACGCCTGCGATTCTGGCCACGGATCGAATCCTCCTATCCCTGGACCTGCTTGTGCTTGGGGTTCGTGCAGATGACCCGAACCCGACCCTTGCGCAGGATCACGCGGCACTTCTCGCACCGCACTTTGACTGAAGGCCTGACCTTCATAATCTGTTCCTCCCGGCTAACTACCTGAGCTGATCTATGATCCGACCCCGGCCCGGATCATAGGGAGCAAGCGAGAGCCGAACCCGATCCCCCGGTAGGATGCGGACCAGCCGCAACCGCTCGGTTCCCGCCACATGGGCGAGTACCTGGCGCCCACCGGAAACTTCGACTCGGAAGATCCCTTTGGGCAAGGCCTCGACAACGGTGCCGTCGAGCTCCACCAGTCCCGCCTCTTTCTGATTGACCGCCGGAGTCCACCCGCACAACGCGGGTCCCTCCAACCGGGTGGAACACCGCCACCTGGCAGGCTCCCCACCGGGTAGCCTCAGGTCCTCGTCCAGGCCCTCCAAAGAGGCGGACCAGAACACACGCGCCCTCCGGAAATGAGCATGGCAAACCCCGCCGCATCCCGATGGCGCCCGCCCATTCTAAGCGGTCAATCTCCGTTCGTCAAGATCCTTGGCCCATTCTCGGTCACGGCAATGGTGTGCTCGAAATGGGCCGAGGGCAGACGGTCCCTCGTGACGATGGTCCAGTTATCCGCCAACATCACCACATCACAGGTTCCGACATTCACCATAGGCTCGATCGCGATCACCAGCCCCGGCAGAATCTTGGGGCCCTTACGCGGGCCGACGAAATTCGGCACCTGAGGTTCCTCGTGAACCGAATGGCCGACCCCGTGACCGACCAGATCACGCACAACGGTGAACCCGTTCTTCTCCACATGGTCCTGGACGGCTTTGGAGATATCGCGGATGAAGTTTCCCGGTCGGGCCTGATCGATCCCCAGGTACAGCGACTCACGCGTGATATCCATGAGCTTCTGCAACTCGGGTTCGACCTCGCCCACCGCGATCGTGGTCGCCGAGTCGGCGACGAAGCCCTCCCAGGTAACGCCACAATCGACGCTGACCAGATCGCCCTCGCGCAGCTTGCGCCGCCCCGGAATCCCGTGGACCACCTCTTCGTTGATGGAGATGCACAGACTCCCCGGAAAACCCCGATACCCCTTGAACGATGGCTTGCCCCCTTGCTCGCGGATATACTGCTCGGCCATCTGGTCGAGCTCCTGGGTCCGCACTCCGGGCACACAATGCCGGTTCACAAGCTCCAGAGTCTGGCGGAGGATCCTCCCTCCATGACGGATGGCTTCAATCTCGCTCTCGGATTTGTAGCGGATCATCGCGTGTCTCCAGAACGTTCATACAAAGGGTCCAAAATCTCGTACAGGTCGGCTCGAATGTTCTCTACGGGGCGGGCGGAATCGACCCTGAACAACAAAGTGGCCTTCTCATAGAAAGCCACCAACGGAGCCGTCTGTTGCTGATACACCTCGAGGCGCTCGCGGATGATCTCCTCGTGATCATCCTCCCGATGCAGCAGAACACTCCCGTCGGCATCACAAAGACCCGCCTGGCGGGGTGGACGGTCCTCCAGATGATAAAGGGCCCCGCAACGGGGGCAAACCCGACGCAAACACAGCCGACGGATCAAGGCCTGGAAGGGGACCTCCAACAAAACCACTCCGTCCAGGGCCAATCCGTGCGACGCCAGGCGCCGTGCGAAGGATTCGGCCTGAGGCAGGGTGCGGGGAAAGCCGTCACACACGAAGCCTCGCCGAGCGTCTTCACGAGTCAGGCGTTCTTCGACCATCTCCAGGACGAGATCGTCTGGGACCAGTTGTCCGGACTGCATGAAGCGGGCGATCTTCAGCCCCAGGGGGGTACCGAGTTGACCGTGTTCCCGAAACATGTCACCGGTCGAGATGTGGGGGACTTCGTAGCGACGAGCCAAGCCGCCCGCCTGGGTTCCCTTCCCGGCCCCCGGGGGTCCCAGCAGGACCAACCTCATGGCCACCTCCTCCCGGCGGGATCGCGAAGCCGATTTCGCCTGCGGCGGCTAGAGTCGCCGCAGGCGAAACGCCTCCTACTTCATGAACCCCTGGTAATGCCGCATCACAAGGCGAGCCTCGATCTGCTGCATGGTATCAAGGGCCACACCGACGATGATCAGCAGCGAAGTCGAACCGAGGAAGAAGGTGTTGACTCCTGTAAGCTGCATGATGAAGGTCGGCGCCACGGCGATGAAGGCCAGGAACAGAGCCGAGACCAGGGTAATCCTGGAGAGCACCCGATCGAGATATTCAGCCGTAGGACGACCGGGGCGAATCCCAGGAATGAAACCACCATACTTCTTCATGTTGTCAGCCACATCCTGAATGTTGAAGGTAATGGCTGAATAGAAGTAGGTGAAGAAGATCACCAATCCGGCATACATAAGATTGTAGAACCAGGTCCGTGGATCGAAGACCGAATTGATGAATTGCAAGGTGTTCAGGAGCCAGGGATGTTTCTGCGCCGGCTCGACCAGGAACTGCGCGAACGTGTTCGGCAGGTACATAATCGAGATGGCGAAGATGATGGAGAGCACGCCCGCGTTGTTGACCCGGATCGGGATGTAGGTCGAATGCCCACCGTAGACCTTGCGGCCCACCTGGCGCTTGGGATATTGGACCGGCACCTTCCGCTGGCCCAGGTGGATCATCACGATGGCTGCCACCAGCAGGATCATGATGATGAAGAAGATGATCAGGGACATCACATAGGTCGCTCCCTGCACACCTGCCTTGGCAAAAGTGTCTTGCAGGTAGTTCGGGAAGCGCAAGACGATGCCCGCGAAGATCAGCAGGGAGACCCCATTACCGATCCCCCGCTCGGTCAGCAATCCGCCCAGCCACATCAAGAACATCGTGCCAGACACCATGGCCAGGATGACCATCACGTAGAAGCCGATCCCGGACATGGTGAAAACACCACCCGTCGTCGAGGAGGCCGAGTAGCGCGCCAACGACAGGGTCATGAATACCGCCTGCAAGGTCGCCAGGATGAGCGTCAGCGTCCGGGTGTATTGCCCGATCTTGCGCCGACCGATGTCGCCCCCCTCCTTCTGCAGATCCTTGAGCTGGGGGATCACGACCGTCAGGAGTTGCATGATAATCGAGGCGTTGATGTAGGGCGTGATGCCCATCGCCGCGACCGAGAAGTTGTTCAAGGCGCCGCCGGTGAACATCCCCAGGAACTGGAAGAGTTCCCCGCGCGCGAGCAGGGCGTTCCAGACATCCTTGTTGACCCCGGGCATACTGATGTGAATGGTCAGTACGAAGACGGCCAGCCCCAGGAAGTTCCACCCGAGCCTCTTGCGGACGTCGTCGACCTTCAGGGCGTCAGCAAAGGTGGCGGCCACCTCAGATCACCTCGACCTTGCCCCCGGCCTCCTCGATGGCGGCACGAGCGGTAGCGGTGAAAGCGTGCAGGGCCACCGTCAGCTTGCGGCTGAGCGTGCCGTTCCCCAACACCTTGACCGGTCGGTTGAGGTTCTTGATCAGGCCGCGCTCACGAAGCAGTTCAGGGGTGACGGTCTGGCCATCTTCGAAGACCTCCAGGCTCCCCAGCGCCACCTCGGCGTACACGGTCCGGAACGGGTTCTTGAACCCCCGGAACTTCGGCAGCCGACGGTACCAAGGGGTCTGACCGCCCTCAAAGCCGGGGCCTTTGGTCCCGCCCGAGCGCGAACTCTGGCCCTTCTGACCACGGCCGGCCGTCTTCACTTGACTCCCGTGGCCCCGACCCACCCGCTTGCGGCGGTGACGGGCGCCGTGGGGCGATTTGAGATCATTGGCCCTCATGGCGAATCCTCCAGATCAGCCCCTGCAGGGGCTGGAGTCACTTTGAGTTGATATCCCGGCAAAACCCATTGCCGGTTCCTTGCCGGTAGGGGCAACGGCTGACCAGGCGAGCTGGCCCTTCCGCCTGCGCCACCTTTGAGTTACAGTTCGGGAGCGCTCGGTACGGGAGCCGCAGCGGCTTCAGCCAGTTCGGCAGCAGCCTTGCGCCCCACCAGATCCTCCACGGTCTTTCCGCGGCGACGAGCCACCACGTCGGCGTGCATGATCTCCGTCAGGCCCTTCATCGTCGCATAGACGATGTTGATCGGGTTGTCCGAGCCCAGGGACTTGGTCAGGATATCGCGCACCCCGGCCGACTCCACAACGGCGCGGACCGGCCCCCCGGCGATGACCCCGGTTCCCGGGGCAGCCGGCTTGAGCATGACCCTCGCCGACCCGAACTCCGCCATGACCTCGTGCGGAATGGTGTAGCCCATCATAGGCACCCGGAACAGATTCTTCTTGGCTTCCTCGGACCCCTTACGGATGGCCTCGACCACTTCTCCAGCCTTGCCCAGGCCGACGCCCACCACGCCGTTGCCGTCGCCGACCACGACCAGCACCGCGAAGGAGAACCTCTTGCCCCCCTTGACGACCTTGGATACGCGGTTCACCTTGACGACCTGATCCTTCAGGTCCAGACCCGTCG
>JAAZKF010000258.1 GCA_012799975.1 Burkholderiales bacterium | reverse complement strand
CCGAGGCCATCGAGGTGGGTCTGGATGCCAGGAAGGCGTGCATCGAGGAGCGGAGCGTAGTTGGAAACTACGTGAGCACCGCAGAGGTGCGCCTGACGACGCAGACGGGCCCGGATCGATGGCCGAAGGCCACATCTGAGCCGCTCCTACGAGCACTGGTGCCCTGCAGGAGAACTGTGGGAAGGTGGATTTTCCTCGACACCCGTCGTGGCGGAGAAGCTCGTGGACAACCGTGGCCTGCGCTCCTGGAGGAGCCGGGGCAGGGGGGCATTCAGGAACCGAAGGGTCGTCGGGACGTCGAGCAGGTAGCGCTTCACCATCTCCATGGCCCACTTGTGGGGAAGGGCGCGTTGGAACTTGCTCAGGCGGTACTCCGGCAGGATGGATGGCAGGCGCTCTCGCAGCTCGGGCTCTTCCCAGAAGCACGGGTCGGCCAGGCGTTCCAGGGCTTCTCGCAGTTCCCGCGGGGTCACCTCTCCCTCCGGGAACTTCAGCCGGAAGTTGTCGCTGGCGGCGGTCCAGTTGCGGAGGTGCTGCAGGCCGTACTTCAGGGTCAGGTTGACGGCGCCGCCTGCGAAGGTCCACAGGTACTCTCCGTCCGGGGTCTTCGCCTCATACCAACGCTGGCTTCGCAGGCTTCGGCCCAGTTCCGCCCTCATCTGCCCCAGGGCTGCGGCCGAGGGTGCATCCAGGTAGGGGATGGGAGCGTCGCTCGCGAGGATCTCGGCCATCTTCTGGCACAGCTCGTATCCCAGGAATTGGGGCACATATCCTCCCCAACTGGGCTTGCGGCCCCGGGGAGCCGGGCTCACCACCACCTTGGATTCCGAGTGAAGGATGAGCTCGGCCACCCAGGCCCTACCGCCCAGGAGGAAGCAGGTGACCTTCTCGACGAGTTTGTCGACGAAGTTCTGCTCCAGGGAGCCCAGGGGCTTGCCTCCTCGGGTCACCACGGAATAGAGCTGGGGGGTGCTGAACACCGCGTAGAGTTCCAGGAAGTTCTTCCGGCCGAAGGCCCGCTCCGCCGCGTCCCCCATGGAAAGTTTGCCGTCCACGGGGAAGAGGTACTCCTCTCGCACCAGGTGGCGGACCAGCTCGTCGAATTCCTGGCGCGTGATGTCCTTGAAGTCGGGAACCCGGCAGAGCTGATTCCAGCAGTGCTCGGGACTCACGGCTCCGTGCTCGAGGGCGAGGGCCAGGAGTTGGTGCACCAGGACGGGCCAGCACCTGGTCTGGACCTCGACGGACTCGACCCGGCCTTCGCGAGCCAACTCGATCAGGGCGGCCGCCTGGAGGACCACCTCGGAGTTTTCGCACAGGAAAAGCGTATTGGCGCGCTGACCGGCGCGGCGGCCGGTGCGGCCCATCCGCTGCAGGAAGGAGGAGACCGTGGAGGGCGCATTGGCCTGCAGGATCCGGTCCAGGTTGCCCACGTCGATCCCCAATTCCAGGGTGGAGGTGCACACGATGACGGCGTTGCGTCCCTGGTGGAAGCGTTCCTCGGCGGCCACGCGCTCTTCCAGGGAGACGGAGCTGTGGTGGACGAAGACGTCCGTGCCGCGCTTCCGGATCTTCTCGGCTACCTCCTCGGTCAGGGCCCGGCTCTGACAGAAGAAGAGGCTCTTCCGGCCCTCGGCCAGGGCCGCCGCGGAACGGGCCAGGGCCTGGCGGTCATGGAAGAGGCGGATGCCGAGCTCTTTCTGGCTTTTCTGCCTCCGCGGGTTCACGACCCGGCCAGGCCGGCGGGAGGTCCCCTGCAACCACGCGAGGATGTCGGCGGGATTCCCGACGGTTGCCGAGAGGCCCACCCGCTGCAGGTCGTGGCGCGAGAGGGGAGCCAGCCTTTCGAGTATCGACATCAGGTGGGCTCCCCGGTCGAGGCCGGCCATGGCATGGATCTCGTCGACGACCACCGCTCGCAGGTCCGAGAACAGACGCTGGTGTGGGACCTGGCTGGAAAGCAGCATCACCTCCAGGGACTCGGGGGTGGTCATCAGGATCTGGGCGGGCTCGCGGAGGAAGGCCCGTCTTTCCGCAGCCCTCGTGTCGCCGTGCCAGAGGAAGCGCCGGAGGCCCACCATTTCGGCGTAGGTCTTGAGGCGCTCCGCCTGGTTGTTGAGCAGGGCCTTGATCGGAGCGACGTAGAGGATGCCGACAGCTTTCGGCTCGTCGGCGACCATCTCCGCCAGCAACGGGAAGATGGCGGCCTCGGTCTTGCCGCCGGCCGTCGGGGCCAGGATGACTGCGTTGCATCCATCCAGCAGCGCGTGGGAGGCCTCTTCCTGCACGGGACGCAAGGAGGTCCAGCCGAGGCGCGCGACGATGGCCTCCTGGAGCCGTGCAGGGAAGCGGGAGAAGGCGGATGTCACGTCAGAACGAGACCAGCCGGCCCTCCTCGGGAACTTGAGATGGACTCAATGAAGCTGATGCTGGATGGCAGGCGACGTTACTCCACCCTGATGAAGCGCTGTAACTCCTGGTCGTAATTGTAGATCTCCCCTTTTTCGATGTGGAAGTACCAGCCCATCACGTTCAACCTTCCCTCGTCTACCCGTTTCCGTACATAGGGGTACTTCATCAGGTGCCCGAGCTGCTCCAGCACATTCATCTTTTCCGTGTATTCGCTGCGCTTTTCGAGGGTGATCTCGTTTTCGGCAATTTTCCCTTCTACGATTTCTTTCACCTTCGCTGCCAGCCTCAGCCAGATTTTGGTGTGTGGGAGATGCTCCAGCTCTTCCTCCTGGTACAGGGCTGCACAACCCCCGCAGTTGGAGTGGCCGCAAACCACGATATTATCGACATTCAGTTGGAGAACCGCGTATTCGATTACTGCGGAGGTAGCCAGGAAGGTCTCGGATACTTCCATGTAGTGGGGGACCAGGTTGCCTATATTCCTCACGACGAACAGCTCGCCGGGGATGGTCTGGGTAACCAGGTTGGGTATGACCCGCGAATCGGAACACCCGATGAAGAGGGTGTGCGGGTTCTGTTGACACCCCAGTGTTTCGAAGAATTCCTGGCGCGGGACGAATTCGTTGGCTTTGAAATTACGAACCCCTTCGAAAAGACGGTTGGAATCGAAGGGGCCGGGACTGTTCTTTGCGGGTGTTGACATGGGCGTTTGTCTCCACTCTTGCACTTCTGGGCGCCAGGCGAGCTCGCCCAGGCCCAGCCGCAGGCCTGTCAGGCCGAGCGGGCAAGCTGTTTGCAGATGTGCTCCGGTAACGGTCTCGGGTTTTTCAGGGATTGGCTATCTGGAGTGGACTCTCGAAAAACCTCCCGGTTTGGATTGGTCCCGGTTTCTCGGACACCTGAGATTGAGTCAGGCGCCTTAGCCTCCGGGCTCTTCGAGATCGCCGCAGCCACTCCCGCCTTGCGGACTTGTTCTGCGTGACTTTTGGCGGCCATGTATGTCCCTGGAAGGTCACGCAGCAATAGATGGAATCGAAGAGGCTTGCGAGAAGGGCACTTGTGTATACCGGCTGCAGGTCAAGGTGGGTGCCGGAAGAAATGATACGAACTCGTTCTATGGGAGCTTTGCGGATTGATAAGGAGCCTGCTGATGATGCGGAGAGTGTTTCGATACGCGGTTTGTCTTTCCATGGCGTTCTTTCTGCTGATGGGGATGGCATCCGCGCAGGAGCGATGGACCGTGGATGAATTGATGGGGCAAGCACCTCCCACTGCACTGTTCGCCATTTTCACGAATCCGCCGGCAAGGCAATACGAGTATATCGTCCCCACCCATGATTTCGACTGGGAAGGAGGGGGCGGCGACCGCCTGCTGGTGGTGTGTCTGCAGGAGGATGTCCGGCTGGAATTGCGGCGCTACTGTCAGCGATCGGGCGATATGATCCACCGCGAGATCGTTCGATATGATCCACCCGGCCAAGATCGTGCACGGGAGATCGTTCGATATGATCCACCCCCGTTGGGTTGGCGGCCCGGCGGTGACCCCT
>JAAZKF010000257.1 GCA_012799975.1 Burkholderiales bacterium | reverse complement strand
TGGCCGGGGCCGGCGGCGATGCATTTCTTGCCCGAACGCATGGCCTCACGGACCACCCCGGGCCCACCGGTAACCACCAGACAGTCGATGCCGGTGTGCTTCATCAGGGCCTGGCTGGTCTGCTGGGTGGGCTCAGCCACGCTGTTCAGCAGACTCTCCGGTCCACCCGAGCGCGCGATGGCCCCATTGAGAAGGGCCATCATCTTCAGACAGCAACCCTTGGCGCGGGGATGGGGGTTGAAGACCACAGCGTTACCCGCACACACCATGCTGATGGAGTTGTGGATGATCGAGGCCACCGGATTGGTGGTCGGGGTAATCGCTCCGATCACGCCAAAAGGTGCCAGTTCCATCAAAGTCAGGCCGTGGTCCCCGGTGTAGACGGTCGGCTCTATATCCTCCAGGCCGGGAGTCTTGTGGATGGCGACCAGGTTCTTCTTATACTTGTCTTCAACCCGGCCCATCCCGGTCTCGGCGCAGGCCAGCTCCGCCATGGCCCGGGCGTTCTCCAGGGAAATATCCCGCATGGCCTGGACGCAGATTGCCCGTTTTTCCAGAGACAGTTCCATCCAGAGTTGCTGTGCCTTCCGGGCGGCAGCCACCGCCTCGTCCAGGGTGCCATAGACCCCGGGACGCGGATCCGGCGGCGAGGCTCCGACCGAGGCGGGTGAGGGCGGGGGGGCCGACAGGGTGGTACCCGCTGCCGCTGTGTAGCGACGCACGACCTCTTCAACAATCCTGGCGATCTGTGCTCGATCCACGTCCATGGTATTCCTCCTGGAACAGCGCTACTGAGCGTCCTTGCGGTAGACGGTTCGACCTTCCAGGTCGATGGTGTCGACGATGGCCATGATGACTGCGTCCACCGGGGTATTCTGGGTCTGCGAGGTTTGACGTGCGGAACTCCCAGCCACGACCAGGACGATCTCGCCCTGCCCGGCCCCCACCGAGTCCACCGCTACCAGGGGCTTGCCCTCCCCTTTCAGGGTCTGGTAATCCACGGCCTGGACCAGGTGCAACTTGGCACCCTCGAGTTTATGGTCTTTCTGGGTGCACACCACGGTGCCCAGGACCCGTGCCACGATCATCGGAAACGCACCTCGATCCCGTTGCGATTGGCAGTCTCGCGGGCCAGGGCGGTCACGATGCTGCCGCTGGCCACCTCCAGGACGCTCAAGCCGGCATTGATGGCGGCCAGGACATCCTCGTTGGTGACCACATCCCTCCCGCCGGAAGCGGAACCTGCCAGGCGAGACACCCCATGCGCGAGATGGGCGGCGATCTGCGCTGGAGACTCGAGGCGCAATCCCATGCCCTGAATCGTGCGGACGTGCCCTTGGAGCACCCCCAGAATCCCGCCGGGAATGCGCGAAGAGTGCCGGGTCAGGCGCTCGGCGTCGTCGCCTCCGACCAGGACGGGAACCCCTTGGATCAAGCCGGCGACCACGGCTGCTGCGGGGGGCGAATCCACCAACAGCAGGGCCGTGCGAGCCAGCACGTCCAGCGGGGCGAAGGGTAGCACCACGGCCTCCACCGAGCGGACCAGGTCGTCCCATACTTCAGGTGGAGGTACGACCTTATCCGGGCAGCGACCGAGCCCTCGGGTGATCCGGTCGACGGGATAACCGGGCCAGTCCACCCCCACCCAATGGACTCCTGCGACGGAACGCAGGGCCTGCCAGGCAGGGGCCTCTGCGGCTGCACCGGGGGCCCCGCACAACAGGACCCGACGGCCTGGTGAGGCCTGGGTCCGAACCTCTTGCGTGAGCGCGGATACCCCCCCCCCGACCGCAGATTGAGCCAGCACTTCGACCACCCGCTCCGTGATCAGGGCGACCAGGGAGTCGTGGTCCATCGTTCAGGCACCAGCTACTTCTGGCTGGCCTTCTCGCGAGGCGGAGCAATAGGCAGGACATCGTCCAGGTCGCGATGCGGGCGAGGAATGACGTGCACCGACACGAGCTCGCCCACCTTGCGGGCAGCGGCAGCTCCGGCGTCGGTGGCTGCACGGACCGCAGCGACGTCACCGCGGACCAGGGCCGTCACGTAGCCGGCGCCGATCTTCTCATAGCCGATCAGCTTGACGTTGGCTGCCTTGACCATGGCGTCCGACGCCTCGATCATGGCCACCAGACCCTTGGTCTCGATCATTCCGAGTGCTTCGTAGGTGGTGATCAACTCTATGCCTACCGCCTTTCAGGACGTTCTCCCGTAACCTCGTGGGCTCGAGAGACAAGACTTACAACCCGTAGCCCGTGATTCCGGCCACCGGGACGCGTCTGCGTTCGACGGGGTGATTCGGGTTCCTCCAACCAGGCTAGCAGAGGACTCAGTCGTAGCCCAAGGCCCGGAGCCAATCGGCGCGGTTGCGCCAATCGGGTTTGACCTTGACCCACAGGTCCAGGAAGACCTTCTTGCCCAGAAGAGCCTCCAACTCGACGCGGGCCTGGCTCCCGATCTTCTTGAGCATGGTCCCGTTCTTGCCGACCAGGATGGCCTTCTGCCCCTCCCGCTCTACGTAGACCAAAGCCCGGATGAACCAGGTGGAGGGGTTGTCGCCCGGGCGAAATTCTTCCAGGCGGACCGCGACCGAGTGGGGAACCTCCTGACGAGTGGCGTGCAAGACCTTCTCTCGGATTATCTCCTCAGTCAGACGCTCCGGGTCCTGATCGGAAACCTGATCGGCCGGGAAATAGGGATCGCCTGGAGGAAGCCGAGACACAAGGCAGTGGATCAAGGGATCCAGATTCTGGCCTTCGCGAGCCGACAGGGGAAAGATTTCCTCGAACCCGGCCAGTTCCTGGTAGGCTACGATACGTGGCAGGAGGGCCTCTTTGGGTTTGACCAGGTCCACCTTGTTGACGACCAGCAGCTTACAGGCTGAGACCCCGACCAGGAACTCGCCCACCCTGCGGTCCTCGTCGGTCGGCATGTGGGTGCCGTCGGTAACCAGCACCACGATGTCGGCTTCCTTGCCCTCTGCTTGGGCAGACTCCAGCATCCGCTTGCCCAGCACGTGCTCTGCGGGGCAGAAACCCGGGGTATCCACGAAGACCATCTGATGCCCCGGGCCATGCCGGACCCCCAGGATGCGTCTTCGGGTGGTCTGAGGCTTAGACGAGGTGATCGCCACCTTGGTTCCCACCAGACGATTGAGCAGGGTGGACTTGCCCACGTTGGGCTTTCCTATCAGGGCGATGAACCCACTGCGAAATTCCGACTGGCTCATGACGGCTCGATATCCCCTTCCACGATCTGGTCGTAGCAGCAACGCGAGATCCGGGCGATGCGATTGTCCACTTCCCAGGGTTCTCGGCCTTTTCGGGTCAAGACCGCCAGAGCCCAGACCTTCCCACGATCCTCCACGAGACCCACGTCGTGGCGGACACCCTCCAGCTCGCCGGTCTTGTTGTAGACCCGCGCGCTGGGGGGAAGCCTGGCAGGGATCTTCTCGCGATACTGCTGGCGGGACAGGATGCCCAGGGCCTCCTCGCGCCAGGTTCCCCGAAGCACTTCCTCTTCCCACAGGGCGCGCAGGATCCGGACGCAATCTGCGGCGCTGGTCAGGTTTTCCCCGGCAGGCCCGGGTGGATGCATGAACTTGCGGCAGATCACCGTATTCCTGGCCCCCAGACGAGCCAGGAGCTCGTTGACCGAGGCCCATCCCAACCGATCCAGCAGGAGGTTGGAGGCGGTGTTGTCGCTGAGTACGATCATCAGGCGCGCCAGCTCACGCAGGGTCAATCGGATGCCCGGATGCAGCTCGAAGAGGATCCCGGCGCCCAGAACCTGGTCCCGAGCGTGGAGGGTCACCCGGGTCCCGGGGTCCTCCTCGCCGTCCTGAAAACGGCGAAAGAGTTCCAGGAGGATCGGAATCTTCACGACGCTGGCTGCGGGGAAGACCTCGTCAGGCCGGTACACCCAACCAGGGGTCCCGTCCAGGGGTTCCAGCGCCACTGCAGCCTCGGCGGGGAGTCGCTCCAGCTCCTCCTCCAGGCGCTCGGCGAGGCGATCCGTCCGAGGGAGGGCTCCCATCGAATCGAGCATCGCCCCCGAATTCGCCTCCCCGGGGGGGCGTCCTTCCCTGCGGGGGTCAGGACGCACTGGGCAGCCGCTGGGCCTTCTTTCGCAGCCGCACACCGACAGCCTCGGAGTGCGTCGGGCGCGGGCTCCTCTGGCGCAACTGATGTTGGATGAAGAGGGCCGTTTCCTCGTCAGGGCCTTCGCGAAGAGCCTGACGGAGTTCTTTGCGCCCTTCCTCGGCACGTCCCGCCGAGCAGAGGGCCGCTCCCAGCCAGGCGCGGGTGTCGGCGCGCTCAGGCTGCTGGGCCAGGGCCATTTCGAACCTGGCGATGGCCCGCTCGAAACGGCCTTCGCTCCACAGGACCCGCCCCAAGGCATAGAGCAGTTCGCCATCCTGGGGTTTCTGCTGCAGGGCGCTCTCGAAGAGCACGGCTGCCTCGCCCAGGCGTCCCTCATCAAAGAAGAGCCACCCCAGATTCAAGGCCGCCTCGGAAAACTCCGGGTCCAGGCGTAGGGCACGCTGGTAGGATTCACTGGCCCGCCCTGGTTCGTCCAGGTTCTCTTCCACCCAGCCCAACTGGAAGCAGGCCGGTGCCGAGTCGGGTTCCAGCCTACAGGCCTCCTCCAAGACCTGCCGGGCCTGGGACCATTCTCCGCGGCTGCCATGGATGGCGGCCAGGAGCTCGAGCAAGGGGGCCTGGACTCCCTGATTTTCCAAGGCCTTGCAGACCAGGGCCTGGGCCTCATCCAGACGTCCCTGATGCAAGCAACACAAGACCAGGCGGGTCTCGACCTCCTCCTGCAAGCCCGGGTCAAGCTCCAGTGCGCGGAGCATCTCGACCTCCGCCTCGGGCAGACGGCCGGCCTGGAACAGGGCCTCGCCCAAAAACCAACGGGCCTGGCCCCAAGACCCGGCACAGCGCTGGAGGTTCTCGATGGCCAGGTCCAGGCTGCCTCGTTGCAGGTACAGACGCCCCAACCCGAAGGCCGCCGGCTCCCGCAAATCGTGGACCGGACCATACAGGACCTGCAGGAAGTCCTCTTCGGCCTGCTCGGAATCCCCCGTGTGGAAGCGGCACCATCCCAACTGTAGACGCGCCATCAGATAGTCCGGGTCCTCCAGCAAGGCCTGTTCGAGAAATGCCGTGCTCTCCTTCAGACGGCCTTCGGCGAATAAAGCCGCCCCCATACCGCTCAGGGCACTGGACAGGCTCGGCGAGAGATCCAGAGCTTCCCGGAAGGCGGCCAACGCCTTTTCGGTCCGCCCCAGGTCCAGACAGATCCACCCCAAAGCGTCAAAACAAGAAGGATCGGTCGGGTCCAGGGCGATGGCCCGACGAGCCGCCTCCTCGGCGGCCTCCAGGTGGCTGCAACGATACAACAGACGTCCCAGAGCCAGGAAATAGGCGGCCTTCTGCGGATCCAGGGCGATAGCCCGACGCAGCAGACGCTCTGCGGTCTCGTCATGCCCCTCCCAAGCCTCGACCAGGCCTAGACCATACACGGCCTCGGCGCAGTTCGGATCCAGGGTGTGGGCCTTCTGGAACTGGGATTGGGCGTCCGAGAAGAGGTCCAGCCGGCAGAACGCGTGTCCGGCCTGCAAACAGCGCCGGACCATTCGACGACGACGGACCGGGCTGAGTTTCGTTTCGGGCTCTGCAGAAATCCCCCCGGCGGGAATGAACATCGAGCGAGGGACACCGTAGTAGAGGTGTTCGACGTATTCGATCCGCTCGTTCTGCAAGAGGCTGCGGACGCGAGCGCAGGCCGGTGCCAATTCCTCATTGGCCAACTGCAGCAACAGACCGGGGCGCCCCCGATAGGAGAGGACCCGACGCACCCGGTCGCGGGGCAACTCCGCGAGGGCTTCATGCAGGTCCGACAATATGCGGTCGAGACGACCTTCCTCTAAATCTTCGGGACGAGGCAACTCGAAGACGATGGCTTTCAATCGTTCCTCCCGAGCACGGCGATGAGCCAAGGGTCCGAAGCGACAAACAAGGCATCAGAAGGCCTTTATTGAAAGATTTTAGCATAGACAATAAGCCAGGTCAGCCCGAACAAACAATTGCTTTTCCAAAGCTCCAAATCGATGAATGGCAGGGTTTCCCCCAGATTCCGGCGTCGATTCCAGGTCGAACAACGTGAAAATATTTCCAGGTCGGGGCCGTTTGAGAAGCCCCTGCCGGGAAATGCATAGGCCCCCCGGTCCAGGACCAGGGGGCCTATAATGTGTCGGAAGGTCGATCAGGAATTGGTGCCCGGACCCTCCAGGGCGATCGGCGGTTCGGCAGCCTTCCTGGCAACGGCCGGTGATGCGGTTTGTATTTCCGGCTTTGCCTTCTGCATCAAACCGGGCAACTTGGCGGCCAGATCGCCCAAGTCGATGCCCGTCAGGGCTTCCATCACCGCGGGCATCTGGGCCACCACGTCGGTGACGTCCCGCGTCAGGCGCGAGGCCCCACCGCCGCCCTCGCCCGAATTGATCATCACAATCCTCTCGGTCTTGGCCAGAGGTGCCGAGACGGCGGAGGCGATCTCGGGCATGCGGTCGATCATCATCTGCATGATGGCAGCCTGGTTGTAGGTGCTCCAGGCCGAAGCCTTCTTGACCATCGCTTCGGCTTCCGAGAGGCCCTTGGCCCGAATGACCTCGGCCTCGGCCAGACCCTGGGCCCGGCCCACTTCGGCATGCGCCATACCCTGCGCTTTGTTGGCCGCAGCCTCGGCTTCGCCCTGCTTCTGGCGAATCTCGGCGCTGGCGAAACCGGTCAGGCGATCGGCCTCGGCCTGACCTTCGGCGGTGGTCTTCAGCTTGAACTGCTCGGCGGTGGCCAGGGTCTGGATCTCGTATTGCTTGGCCTCTGCCGGCTTGCGGACGGTAGCCACCAGCTCCACCTCGCGGCGTTCGGCCTCGCGCTTCTGGACCTCGATCTGCTTCTGCTTCTCGACCACCTGGATCTGGACTTCCTGTTCCTTCACCTTCTGGGCCGAGATATTCTTCTGCAGGTCGTAGGAGAGATCGGCTTCGGCTTCGCGCTGCTTGGAGGCGATATTGTATTCCGCCTGTTGGATGCGGAAGTCCCGGTCCTTCTCGGCAATCCGGGTCTTGGCCTCGATCTTGGCGACCTCGGCTTCCTGGCTGGCTCCGGCGGCGGCCTTCTGGGCGTCACGGGCAGCATTGGCTTCCGCGATGGCGGCGTCGCGCTTGACCTCGGCGATGCGCGGCTTACCCAGGGCAGCCAGGTAGCCCTGATTATCTTTGACGTCCTTGATCGAGAAGGAGTCGATGGTCAGTCCCATGTTGGCCAGGTCTCGACTGGAGACTTCGGCCACCTTCTGGGCGAACTCATCTCTGGCGGTGATGATCCCCTCCACGTTCATCTGGCCGATGATCGCGCGGGTGTGGCCCTCCAGCGTCTGTTTGACGATCTCCTTGATCTCCATCGGGCTCTTGGACAGAAAGCGCTCCAGCGCCAGTCGGACCATGTCCGGCTCGTTGCGGACCTTGACCTGCGCTACGGCGTCGATGATCACCGGAACCCCCTGGGTCGTATAGACCTCAGGAGTAAGCAATTCGATGGTCATGGTCTCCAGGGAGAAGCGGTCCACCCGCTCGAAGAGGGGAATGACCAGTTGACCCGAGCCGATCACCAGACGCGGCTCAGTGCCGCGGCCGGAAATGACCAGCACCTCGTTGGGGCTGGCCTTCTGATACATACGAGCGTAGATCATCACCACGACGAGGACGACCGCGAAGAAAGCGACCACCCCGAAAAGGATCAGACCTGATGTCCCACCGGGGACATTCGAAATATCCATGAACCGGATGCCTCCTAATTTTTATGTTCGACCCTGCTGACGACCAAGGTCGGCCCCACTCTCCTGTCGATCCGGACGGGGACGCCTGCGGGAATCGCGCCCCCATCCGAGGAACGTGCCAGGGCCTTCTGCTGACCTCGGCCATCCCGATAGAGAACCTCCCCGACCCCACCTTCGGTAATCGCTGTGAAGACCTCTGCTGAAAGGCCATCTACCTTCTCGGCTCGCACCACGGCTCCCCCGCGTACGAAGAGGCGGTAGAAGGCAAAGGACAGCACACTCATGCTGAGGGCAGCAGCCACGATCGAGTAGAGTATGCTGCGCATGGGCGAAATCCCGAGCCCATGCAGGAAGATCAAACCAAAAGCCCCCAGGCTGGTGGTGAAGAAAGCCAGGCTGATGGGGCTGAGGAAACAACCGCCGCCATCGCCATCCGCGTCCACCCCCCCATCCCCACCGTCTCCTCCGAAGATGAAGGCCAGGCCGCAGAAGAGCAGGCCCGCCAGTGCGAACCCTCCATAGACCAGGGTCAGGTTCAAACCCTCTACGGCATCTCTGATGATCTCCACGCGCACACCTCTCGCAGATATAGCGTGGTTCGCAGGGCCGGGCAGCGAACCTGCTTTACGTCACCCACCCCTGAATCAGTCTTCAGGCGAGGGCGGGGCAAGCTCCTGGGAATCCTTCCCGGTCTCCCCCTCCGAGGGGTTCGGCTCCCTGGGAAGGAAGGGGTCCGGAAAGAGCGGCGAGATCCCGCTGTAGCGGCAACGTCGGTCCACCTGGTAGCAGGGCACGATATTCTCGCAGTAGATGGCCCCCTCGGGGCCTTTGTGGTGGGGGCCTTTGTAGTCAGGGTATTCCACCAGGACCGTGACGTCGATACCCAGCAGATAGCAATGCTTGACCTGGGGTTCCAGGGCCTTCTGACGCAGCACCTGGGCCACCTGGCGCGACTTTCCCGCCCTCACGTGTTGCAAGGGACTGGCCTCCTCGAACATGGGCCACCCTCCAGGGGCGCCCGACATGCCATTCTACAGCCCCGAATAAGACCCTACAATAAAAAGGGCGGATCGG
>JAAZKF010000256.1 GCA_012799975.1 Burkholderiales bacterium | reverse complement strand
GTTTCTCGAGGATGTTCAACAGCTTGCGGTGGGATCCCGGTGTGCGCGCCATGCCTGCCATTCCTGGGGCGATCAGGCGCAGGATTCCCCAGATCAGGAGGCTGAGCAGGGAGAGCACCAACAGGGTCTTCTGGAGGTGAGCCAGGAAGTTCGAAGCGTGAGTCGGTGAATCCGTGCCGGGAGGCCAGGCGTAGTTCTGTAGGGCCGTTTCGTCCGGTGCTGGGGCAGTCGGTCCGACTTCCCTGGAGGGTGTGATGGGCACTTCAGTCCGGGGCGCTGGCGTCGGAGGGGTCGTGTCGGTCTGGGAAGGAGCGGTCTGGGAAGGGCTGGTAGGAGAGGCTACAGCCGAGGGCGTCTGCGCCTGGGCCGAGGGGCCAGTCTGTGGTGGGGCCAGGAGGCCCAGCCCGAGCAGGCAGGCCAGAGCCAGCAGAAACACCAGGAGAGAGGTCTTCAGGGACCTCTTCCATTGCCCGGTGGTCTGCTGAATGGGCCGCAGGCTCATGATGTTCTGGTAATCTCCGTGATTCGGACTCCGTAGTTCCCGTCGATCTCGACCACTTCTCCGCGCGCTACGAGCTGACCATTCACCCGCAGTTCCACGGGTTCGTTGGATTCCTTGTCCAGCTCGATCAGCGAACCCTGGGCGATCTTGAGGATATCCCGGACCGTCCGGTGAGTGCGTCCCATCTCGGCTTCGACGACCAGGGGGACGTCGAAGAGGATGCCCAGGTCTTCGGGAGGCTCATGGTGCGCCGGAGTCCGGACCCCTCGCCGGGCGGTTCCGCGTGCATAGCTGTCCAAGTCGAGGTCTCCTTCTGGGTGATTGTCGGTAGGGAAGTTATGGAGAAGAATCCGCTATTTGATGATCTCGAGGATGCGGACGCCGTATTTGCCGTCGATTTCGACGACTTCACCGCGGGCGATCATCTTGTTGTTGACCAGCAGATCGACCGGTTCACCGGCCTCCTTGTCCAAGTCGA
Source organism: Burkholderiales bacterium (assembly GCA_012799975.1). GTDB lineage: Bacteria > Vulcanimicrobiota > Xenobia > Xenobiales > Xenobiaceae > Xenobium. Next base: position 6,767 of record JAAZKF010000256.1, on the reverse strand, counting down.
TAACCGAGCCCACGGTCAGGCGAAGGATGTCGCGGACCAGCCGACGCGAGCGACCCAGCTCCGCCCGGACCTCCAACGGGACGTCTTTCAGCAGGTCTATGCTGGAGGCCGAAGCCCCGGCGGGGGCTCCCCCTCCTTCGATCATTCCGAACTGTACGGATCTTGGACCCTGGTCACTCATCGAAGTCTTCGTCTCCCTCCTGCAGGACGCGGCTGACCTTGCATGCCAGTTTGCCGTCCTTGATCCCCGGATGGCCGAGGAACTTGGTACGGTTGTTCACCTTGACACGCAGAGGCTGGCGGATTTCGGTGTCCAGTCGTATGGTGTCCCCCACCTCGATGGTTATGAGTTCCTGGAAGAGAAGCTCCGCTCGACCCAGGGTCACGGTGATCGGGACCTTGGCGCCTTCCAGGTTCCTGGCGAAGATCGGCGCCATCTGTTGTTGGGCCTGCGGGACGGTGGTCTCCCGGGAGAGCATGAACTCGTCGAAGGAGGCTTTGGGGATGCAGTCCCGGAGGTAGCGGAAGGGTAGGCAGACGTTGATCAACCCGCCCGCATAGGCGATTTCGGCCTGGAAGGGGATGATCACCATCAGTTCGGAAGGGCTGGAGATGTGGACAGCCATGGGGTTGAATTCCAGGCTGCTGAACTGGGCTTTGACGCTTTTGACGTCTTTCCAGGCCTCTCCGTAGGCATCCAGGATTCTGGACAACGGCTTCTGGAGCACGGCCTTCTCCAGATCCGTGAAGTAGGGGCGCATCTCTTCGCGAGGAGGCTGGCCCTTGCCCCCCATCAGACGTTCGAAGAGAGCGAAGGCCAGATTGAAGTCGATGTCGATGAATCCCTGGACCTCGGGTTCGAGGCGGAAAACCATGATCGGAGTGGGATCCGGAAGTGAATTCAGGTAGGAATGGTAGCTTCTGGGGACGATGGTCAGAAGCTCCATCTGGAACTTGGCTTGCAGTAACGGGGCTAGTTGGGTGATCACGGCTTCCGAGAAGCCGACGAAGACCTTCTCCAGGAATTTGGTCTGGTCTGCCGAGAACTTTTCGTTCCTGCCAAATTGGTATGACGAAGCCGTGTCGCTGCGTCGGGACGACGTCAGCCGCATGATTTCGTCGTAGTTGCCGGAGTCGTGGTGCAATCATGCCTCCCAAGGGCCGAAACCAGGAGACCGGCGGCTTGTGTCGCTGCCTCCGGGATTCCAGGTCATGCAATTATAACCCCCGACTTCACCCACTTCTACAGAAGCCCTTCACGTCCAGGCCCTGCCTCGCCGCACAGGCAGGGGGTGCTCGGAGACACGTCGAGGTTGGAGGGGGGCCCTCCAACCTCGACGGAACCGCACAGGACCAGTGGACTAGCGAACCAGACCGATTGCCGACTGGGTCAGCTTGTCCATCGCCTTGAAGGCCGCGAAGTTGGCCTCGTAGTTCTGCTTGGCCATACCGATGGCAGCAGCTTGTTGGGCGAAGTCCACGTTGGCCAGTTCCAGGCTGCCGGCGGCAACGCGGCCCAGGGCACCCTGTCCGGCCACACCGACCACGGCGTTGCCGGAGTTCTCACTCTGGGCGAAGGTGGTGGTTCCGGTCTTCTTCAGGCCACTGGCGTTGGCGAACGAAGCCACCGAGACCTGGTACAGGGGGACCGATTCGGTAACCGACTGGCCCGTGGTCGGGTCGGTGATGGTCTGTTCGCCATACATCTTGCCGGTCTCATCGAAGTGGAAGCCCGTGTACTTCCCACCATAGAGTTTGGTGTTGGGGTCCAGGGAGAGTTCGATGGGCTGCGGGTCGGAAGAGATATTCCCCTGTGCATCCAGCTTGTAGCCCATCACCTTCTTGCCTTCAGGGTTGGTCAGCGTGCCGTTGTTGAAGGCGAAGCGGCCATCCCGGGTGTAGTGGGTCTGGAAGCCGTCCGAGACCATGAAGAACCCCTGGCCGTCCATCGCCAGGTTGGTGGGGTTCTGGGTCTGGAAGAGCTGGCCCTGGCTGAAGATGATGCCGTTCTGCTGGGTCTTGGCACCACCGCCACCCATCGTCTGGCCCATGATGTCGTTGAACTGGACCGACTCGGCCTTGTAACCCGGGGTGAACTGGTTCTGGAGATTCTGGAAATAGGAGTTCAGCATCGTCTGGTTCTGCTGAATGGCGTTGGCAGAGTTGTTGAAATCAAACATGTTTTGTCTTGCAGCCTCCTTCGACCCGTGTGGACCCATCCGGAGTCCGTCGTGCCTCCTGCCAGGAGGCGGAATCTTCACAATCTGGGCATTATCAGGATAGCAACCCGTCGTTGCCGCCCGTTGAACACATTGTTTCTGGGATGTTAATCTCGGCGCCCGAAACTGTAACATTCGTTGCGGGAGGGCCGAAAGCCGGCCCCCCCGCAACCTGTCAGACGAGTTCGTCGACGAGGTCCACTTCGATCTGGCCCAGGCGGATGCCTCGAGCCTCTACTCGCTGGCGCAGATCCGAGCGGCTTTCGTCAAGAACCTCACGGGTGTCCTTGGATGTGGTCGAGAACCGGGCGCTGACCACACCGCCTTCCCCTTGCACCAGTTTGATCTTCAGCTCGCCCAGGTACTCTGGGTTCAGTTTCATATGCAGCTCATCCCGGTTGGCCAGGTTGCGCAGTTCCATGTGCGAGACGATCTGGTCGATCACCTCGCGGCGCTTCATGGCCTGGGCATTCTCGCGGCCGGGCGTCATTTGTCCGGCCTGGCGCAAGGCCGCTGCGGCCAGACTGTTGTCGGTCGAGGTGCCGGAATCGGCCTTGTTGGCGGAGGAAGAGGCGGCCATTCCAGCCTCCGCGCTGGTGGATCCGCGCAGGGAGAAGCTCTCCTTGTCGCCCTTCTGTTCCTTGGCGAGGTGTTCGAGGAAGTTGGAAACCTGGGCGCGGGAGTTGGTGCGGGTCAGATCAGCCATCTGGGTGAAGGTGAGCTGGCGCATGTTCAGTCCCCGCTCGGACATCATCCTCTGCAGTTCCTGCAAACCGACGCCGTCCCGGTTTTTTGCGTCCAACTTCAGGGCCTGCTTCTCGGCCAGGCTCATGGCGTCGGGGTTCTTGTACATCATCTGGTACAGATAGGCTCGAGAACCCATGGTCTTGGGATCGGTCAACTTGGGGTCAGAGGCTTGCGTCTGGTTGCGGGCAGCGTCGTCCTGGCGGCGCTCGGCCTCGGCCTTGGCGCTCTGCTTCTCGGAGATCAGGTTCTCGCTCTGCTTGGCCCCCAAGCGGTTGCCCCCTGTGGCCTTTTCCAGGGCCTGGGAGAACGCGTCTGCGTCCACCCCACCGGCCTTGCTTGTGGAAGAGGCCCCGTCACGAGACGGAGCAGTCGAGCCCATCATCGAGATCAGCATCTTGTTGTCCATCCACTCGCTCCTTTTTTCCTGGGTGCACGGCCGGGTCGCGAAGCCCTGTCGGGAGTCGCGTCTGCCTGGCGGTCGGCCGCGCTTGCGGGCACGGCAGCAGTCGGTCCTTGAACCTTGGCTTGGAGCCTGCCTCCTGTTCATCGGAGTCCGTCCGCCGCCGCACGAGGGGGGCACCGACTCCGGTTTGAGGAGTCGGCGCGGCTAGATCGCCCCCCGGTTCTCTTTGAAGACTCGATAGAATTCGAGGACGTTTGCGACGTAGTGTTGGGTTTCCTGGTAGGGAGGGATGCCTCCGTGTTTTTCGACAGCCCCGGGACCAGCATTGTACCCGGCCAGTGCCTTGCTGATGTTGCCGTCAAATCGGTCGAGCAGGGAACGCAGATAACGTGTGCCACCCATGATATTCTGCTGCGGGTCGTAGGAATCCTTGACGCCCAACCCTGCGGCGGTCTCAGGCATCAACTGCATCAGGCCCTGGGCTCCGCACCAGGAGGTGGCTCGGGGGTCAAAACCCGATTCCTGTTTGATCACGGCCCGGATCAGACTCTCGTCCACATTCCACTTCTGGGAAGCCTCGCGGATGAAGCCATCGAACTGCGCCGGGTCCGGCCTGCTCGCCCCTGAGATCCCGTGGGTGGGGCGGAACTTCTGGCCCTCGGTCATCGAGTTCACCAGCCGTTCGAAGCTGACCCCGTCGGCGCTCTGGCTGGAGCCGGAGACCACGCGAGGTGGGGTGGAAGCGGTGGTCAAACTGCGGTTGGACTCGAATCTGGCCTCCAGGGACTGAAGTCGCTGTTCGATCTGGTTGATCCGGTCATAGACAGACATCTCTCTCCTCCTTGGCGGGCCTGCCGTGCCCTCAGCCGATAGCTTGTTCTCGTGCGTATTTCAAGGTAGCCAGTTCGTCGATCATCTTGGCTTCCTCGGCATCCAGCTCGGCCTGCCAGGCCTCCCGACTGGTATCCTTGTGCTTCTCGTAGGTCTTGCGCTCCTGGGCTGCGCGCATCAGGTTATGGCGTTGTTCCGTGATGAGGATGGCCAGTTCCTTGAGGCGCAGCTCCTGGTTGAGTATCAGGTTCTCCAGGTGTTTGATGTGCTGGGGAAAGAACCGCAGCCCGTTGATGTCCAGGGTGCCGTTGCGCTGGCGTTCCTTGAGTTCAGTACGGACGTCGGCCAGCTGGTTTTCCAGTTTCAGTTTGAGCTGGCGTTCCTTGTCCTCTTCGGCCAGGAGCTTGGCCAGCTGTTCCTTCTCGTCATCCTCCTTCTTCCGCTTCAGCTCGAGGATTTTTTCCAGGCGATAGCGGAACTTCGGTTGAGCCATCAGTCATCTCCGAACATCTCCAGGAGGCGCTTGCGCGTCTCCTGGAAGGGAGCGGGTTCGTAGATCCCCTGGCCCAGGAAGGCCTGGACCTGGTCGATCATCTGGATTGCGTAGTCCACCTTGGGGTTGGATCCGCGCTGGTAGGCGCCGATGTTGATCAGGTCCTCGTTCTCCTGGAAGGTGGCCAGGACATTGCGCAGTTTGCCTGCCGCCTTCTGGACGTCTTTGGGGTTGATCTCGGTGAAGAGTCGGGAGACCGATTGCAGGACGTCGACGGCGGGATAGCGATTCTTGTGGGCGATCTTGCGGTTCAGGACCACGTGCCCATCCAGAATCGACCGCACGGTGTCGGCGATCGGCTCGTTCATGTCATCGCCTTCGACCAGCACGGTATAGATCGCCGTGATGGTTCCCAAGGGCGAGGTCCCCGAGCGCTCCAGGAGCTTGGGCAGCAGGGCGAAGACCGAAGGGGTGTAGCCTTTGGTAGCGGGAGGCTCGCCGACGGCCAAGCCCACTTCGCGCTGAGCCATGGCGAAGCGAGTGACCGAGTCCATCATCAGCATGACGTCGTGCCCTTGGTCCCGGAAGTACTCGGCCACGGCCGTCCCGGTATAGGCACCCTTCAGGCGGACCAGGGCGGGCTGGTCGGAAGTCGCCACGACCACCACGGCCCGCTTCATACCCTCCTCGCCCAGGTCGCGTTCCAGGAAGTCCCGCAATTCGCGACCACGCTCGCCGATCAGGGCCAACACGCTGATGTCCGCCTCTGTGTTGCGGGCGATCATCGACAGGGTCGTGGACTTACCCACGCCCGAGCCGGCGAAGATGCCGACGCGCTGACCCTTGCCAAAGGTCAGGGTTGAGTCCAGGACGCGGACCCCCAAGGCCAGGGGCTTGTCGATGCGAGGGCGGGTGATGGGGTTGGGAGGCTCGTTGTAGATGGGATATTCGGACTCCCATTCCAGCGGGCCCTTACCGTCGATGGGGTTGCCCAGGCCATCCAGGACCCGGCCCAAAAGCTTGGGGCCGACCTTTACGGAGAGCGGCTTGCCGGTGGCCCGGACTTCGCAGCCCGGGCCGATCCCTCCCAGTTCGCCCAGGGGCATCAGCATGACCTTGCTGGCCTTGAAGCCGACCACCTCGGCCCGGATCGGGTTCCGCCCTTCCTTGTCGTAGATGTAGCACAACTCGCCCACTTTGACGGCTGGACCCTCTGACTCGATGGTCAGGCCGATGACCTGCGTGACCCGTCCGTGCAGTCGGATGGTGGTGCATCGGTCGACCGCGCGGAGGTAGCGGGACAGGTCGATGGTCGGGGTGGGGGGCAGCTCGGGGAGGGGAAGGGAAGCGAGATGCTCCGCTGTCTTCGGAATAATGGTCTCGGGATCGGGAAGGTGGTCAGTGAGACTCATCGTCCTCTTCAACCTCCTCTCTCCCTTGGGTTACCCTTTCGAAGGCCAGATCGATGGCTGCCAGTTGGGTGACCAGGCGGGCATCTACGTTACCCAGGTTGGTCTCGATGACGCAGCCCCCGGCCTCGACCTTGGCGTCCACCACCAGCTCGAAGCTCTTCAGGCCTTCGACCATCCGTGCCAAGGCCGTCCGGTCTTCGTTGACGATGTGGTAGTCGTCGGGGGAGACTCGGATCAGGACCTCTTCGCGGTCCTTGATGCCGGTCAGCGCCTGGCGGACTACCCCCATGATCACCTCGCCGCTGGAACGTATCTCCTGGCCGATGATCTTCTCGGCCACTTTGATGGCCAGCCGGGCCAACTCGGTCTCGGCCGAAGCCAACAGTTTCTCTCGCTCGCGAATGGTCTGCTGGTACAGGTCTCGGGCGTGTTCCATCATCCGCGCGAACTCTTCACGGCCCTGCCGGCGGCCCTCTTCTCGCCCTTCCTCGAGTCCGCGTTCCGCTGCTTCCTTTTGGGCCATGTTGGCGTGCAGACGGATCTCCTCGATCAGGTGTCGGGCCTCGGCCTGGGCTTCGGTCACCATCTGTTGGGCCTTGCGGCGGGCCTCTTCCAGAATCTGCTGGTCGATGGGCTCGGGGGGGGGCGGGGGTGGCGCCTGC
>JAAZKF010000255.1 GCA_012799975.1 Burkholderiales bacterium | reverse complement strand
GCAGGGCACAGACCAGGTCGGATTCCTCCATCGTATCCAGCTCTCCCAGGAAAGCCAGACCGTCGGAATCTGCCAGCATGGCCGAGCATTCCTCCAGTTCCGCCACCTGCCGCAGGTACTCTTCCAGTGTCTCATCATCACCACCCGGGCCCGAGGAAACCATATGCGCCAGGAGCCCGGAGACCAGGGTCTCCAGCACTCCTTCCCGATCCTGGTCCGGCAGGGCCACCAGGCCAGGAAGGAGCTCCTGGGCGAAATCCTCGATCATCGGCGGGAGCGAAGAATCGATCACGGCTCCATCCTCAGGGGTGGGAGCAGGGGTGGAGAAAAGGGTGGGGATGGGGGTGGGAGCTGGAGCGAAATCGGGGACCGGCTCCTCCACCGGGATGAACTCCGAAAATTGATGGGGAGCGATGGGATCGCCGGGGGGCATCTCTGGGGCTGGTGCGGGTTCTTCAACCCTCTCTTCGGGTTCAGACGCCGTCTCTTGCGACGAATCCTCCGGCGGCTCTTCAACCGGAGCCGGTCCCAGGAAGTACTCGCCCATCAGGCGGCCCAAGGGAACGGAGGTCTCAGCTGCGAACTCGTCCAGAAGGCGATAGACCACCGTCCTGGAGGCCTTTTGCAGAGCCTTCTCGATACGATCCCCCAGTTCTTCGAGGTTGTCAAAGACCTCCAGCCGGGTCTCCTTGGAACGGAGCACCGCGCGGGCCTCTTCCCGAACCGCCGTGGGCGTGACCAGGAAGCCGATATCCGGTCTGAAGAAGCGGGTCCGCGCCAGAAAACGGAAGGCCTGGTCGGCGGAGACGCCGTCCTCCAGGACCTGGAACATCAACAGCCCTCCCTCGACATCGGCGAAGACCTCGACGATGTGGTGAATGGGCTCTTGACGCCAGAGAACCCGAGCGGGATCCACCCCTTTCTCGACCAGGATCCCACCCAGAAGCATGGCCAGCCAGACGTTGGGACGCGACAGGCGAAGCCCCTCCGGAGTGGCCATCAGCAGTTGTCGAATCTGCTCCTGGGAGATCGAGCGACCACAATGGAAGCACTTGAACCCGCGTCCAGAGGCCTCGTCCAGGGCCGCCAGACTGGAGACCCGGCTGATCTTCTGCTCGGTCTTGCGGCAATAGACCTCGTACTCGCGGGTAAGCATACCCAGGTTGTCAAACTGCTCGACTTCGGCGCCGACTTCGGGTAGAGGACGCCCTTCGGCTGCCTGCTGCAGGACGATCCCCGGAGAACTGGCTATCAGTTGGAGGAGCCGACGTCTCTGCGGAGAGGCCAAGATCCGGGCCGCCTTGCGCTCCTTCTCACCCACATGCAGGGGGGCGGCCTCCTCCAGGAGAGCCTGGAAGGCCGGGGAAACCAGGGGGTGGCGCTGCCATCTCCGGTTACCCAGTGTGTCGGAGAGCAGATCGCGAAATGCCTCCCAGCGGCTGGCACCGGATTCCGAAGCCCAGGCTCCCCCAGCCACGACCGCGTCGCGTCCAGGCGAAACCCGATAATAGAGCAATTCGCCTTCGGGAGTCAGGATCAGGTCGCCACCGATCGGTTCCTCGGCCGAATCCAGCCCAAGGGTCCGGGACCACTCACGCCGGGTACCCGAGACCACCGGCCAGAATTGACTTTGGAGAGCCTCCAGGAGAGAAGCCTCGGCCTCCCGGCTCAGTTTTCCCGTGAGTTGCTCGCGGATGAACTGCATCTTGTGCTCCTTGTTCTACATGCGGCCGCCCTGGCGGCTCAGACTTGAAAACCCTTCTACGTCCAAGGTGGGTGTTCCTAGCGGGTACGTCCTCCTAGTCTCTCCAAATCCTTCTTGATCCTGCTTTTGAGAGAAGTCGAACGCTTACGGACCGCGATCTTCCAAGCTGCCTGAAGCTGCTGGATGGAATCCTCCTTGCGTCCCAGACGCTCATAGACCCGAGCCAGGTTATAACACGCGTTGAGATCCGACGGATTGAGTTCCAGGGCCCGACTGTAGGCGGTGACGACCTTCTCCCAATCCCCGCGACGCGCGTAGGCGACTCCCAGGTTATAGTGGTTGCGGGAATCGTTCGGGTTCAGACGGATGGCTTTGAGGTATTCCCCGATTCCCTCTTCCAGGCGATTTGAACCCGCATAGGCCAGACCCAGGTGACTGTGGGCCTCGGCCAGATAGGGGTCCAGGGCCACCGCCCGACGCAAGACCTCGATGGCCAGGTCATGTTCCTTGCGCTGGTTGTGCACCCATCCCAAGGTGGAGAGGTGCCGGGCTTCCTGAGGTTCCAGGAGGACCGCCTCCTCCAGGGCAGCCACCGCCTGGTCCCACTCACCGCGCTGGGCGTGCAGGACGCCCAACTCCGCCTGGGGGCGCCCCCATTCGGGGGCCAGTTCACGAGCCCGTCGCAACGAGAATTCCGCCTCGTCAAGGTTGCCTCGGCGCACCCGGAGCGTTCCCACGCCGCAATGGGCCCGGGCACACGTATCCTCCATATCCAGTGCTCGTCGATAACTGGTCAGTGCCTGATCCCAACGCCCCAAGGCCATGAGGAGGTCCCCCAGGACCGAGTGATTCTGGGGCGATGGCTTCTGCTCCAAGGCCCGTTCCAGGGCCTGCACCGCCAGGACCAGGTCTCCCCGACGCTGGTAGGCTACACCGACCCGACAGAACAGGTCGGCGTCGGTCGGATCGAGCTCCAGGCTGCGTTGAAACTCCTCGATGGCCAGGTCCAGCAGGCCCTGTCGCTCGTACAGCAGGCCCTTCTCCTTGTGCGCTGCAGCCAGGTCGGGATAGTCATCCAGCAGGGTTCGCCACTCTTGATGTGCCAATTCCGTGAGTCCCTGTGCTCCCAGACAGCGGGCCTGCAGAAAGCGGCTTGAGAGGTCTTCAGGTTCCAGGTGCAGGGCTTTGCGAATCTGTTGCAGGGCCGACTTGAAACGCCCTTGTTCCAGGTGTAGCCTGGCCAGTTCCTGATGCACCTCGGCGGGTCGGGGATGGCAAGTCAAGGCTCTGAGGAACTCAGCCTCCGCCTGGCGCGACTCGCCCATCGCCGCCGCCAACCGCCCCCTGCGGAGGGGAATATCCTTCCGTGCACAGCCACCCTTCTCCGCCTTTTCCAGAAGTGCCAAGGGTTCTTCCAGATGGCCTAGGGCCTGCAGGGAACAGGCCAATTCATACTGCAGGTCGGGAACGGCCTGGGGGTCGGATTCCAGGTCCAGCGCCTGGCGCAAGCTCTGACAGGCTTCGCTGAACAGGCCTTGAGCGCGCAAAGCCCTTCCGAGGTGGGCATGAAGCGAGCAGCTCCGGGGGTCCAAACGGACCGACCTCCGAAAGCATTCGATGGCTTGGGGAAGAAGTCCCATAGAGGCCTCGACAACTCCCATCGTCTCGAGGCTCCTCGGGTCCTCAGGCTCCAACTTCAGGCTGCTGGACAGGGCTTCGCGCGCCTCGTCGACCCGGCCCGAAGCATAAAGGGCCTTCCCCATCTCGTGATGCAGATCCGCCCTCTTGGGGGCCATGGCCAGGGCCTTCTTGAACCAGGAGGCTGCTTCGGCATGCCGGCCCAGGTCGCGCAACACCTCCGCCAGCTCCTGGCGAAACTCCAGATTCCGCCGCTCCAGGTCATTGGCTCGAAGCAGGAGGTCCCGGGCGTCCTCCAAGTCGCCCAGGGTCCGGGCCGAACGGGCGCACTCAAAGAGGAAGGCCCCTTTGCGTTCCCCCAAACAGACAGCCCGGCCCAAGGCAGCCCGGGCCTCAGTGTGCCTGCCCAGGGCCCGGAAGGTCAAGCCCATCCTGAACCAGCCTTCCGACCAGTGGGGATGCAGATCCAAGGCCCGGCGGTAGCTCCTGAGAGCCAGTTCCGGTTCCTCCAGGCCTTCATAGACCTGGGCCAGGACGAAGGGCGCTTCGTGATCAGAAGAATCCATCTCGGTGGCAGAACGCAGGGATTCGATGGCCTGGTCCAGGCGCCCCAGGGCCATCAGCGAGCGTCCCAGGGCCAGAGCTACGAAGGCGTTGCCCGGATTGACCGCCAGCGAGCCCCGGAAGGACTCGACCGCCTCCGCATGCTGAGCCTTGCCGGCTTGAGCCCGCCCCAGCCAGAAGAGATACTGGCTCTTGTCATCGGCCAGTTCCAGAGCTTGTCGATAGCAGACGATGGCCAGGTCCGACTTATCCAACTCGTAGAGCGCGTTCCCCAGAGCCCCATGTAGACGAGGGTCCTGAGGGTCCAGCTCCAGGGCAGCCTGGAAACACTTGATGGCCAGGTCCAGTCGCCCCAGGCGCACATGAGAGGTTCCCAGCAGGTAGTGGACCTCCGCCAGTTGAGGGTCCAACTCGATGGCCCGCTGATACTGGCGGTGGGCCGCCTGATGGTGACCCAGGCGCCCGAAGACCTTCCCCAGCTCGGCGTGGGTCCGTGCCTGGTTGGGCTCCAGTTGCAGGGAGGTTTCCAACTCCCGCTGGGCCGCCGTCAAACGGCCAGCCCGAGAGCAGGCCAGTCCCAGATTGAAGTGGACCTGGGCATCGTTGGGGTCCAGGTCGATGGCCTTGTGGAACTCCTGAATCGCCAGGTCCAGGTTGCCCTTCTGGAAGCAGGCCAGTCCCAGGTTGTTGTGGGTGTAGGGATCGTTGGGATCCAGGCGGATGGCCTCCCGATATTCCTGGATACACCGTTCCAGCTCGCCCGATCGCGACCAGAGGCGACCGAGATTGTAGTGGAAGCAGGCCTCACCCGGCCGGAGAGCAATGGCCTGTTGAAAATGCGAGATGGCTTGAGCCGATCGGTCAGGTTCACTGGCCAGGACCAGACCCAGGTGGTAATGGGCCAGGGCGTGCGTAGGGTCGATCTCCAGCACGCGCTGAAAGCTCTCGACCGCCTCCTCCATCCGGGCCAGGCGGACCAGGCACAGACCCTGCCCGAAATGGCCTTCGGGGTTACCGGGGTCGATTTTCAGCAGGTTGGCGAACTCCTCAAAGGCCGGCTCGGTCTTCCCCTGCCGCAGGTAGGCCTGTCCCAGGTTCAGGCGCGCTTTGACGTTCCGAGGCTGTTGCTTGACCTTCTTGAGAAATTCCTCGACCCCTTGCAGACGTTCGAGGTCCTGCATGATGCGCCGTTCGAACATGGAATTACCCTG
>JAAZKF010000254.1 GCA_012799975.1 Burkholderiales bacterium | reverse complement strand
CTGGTGGCTTCCTACGACCGGTCGGCCCGGGTCCTCCTTCCCTTCACCCGCGATCGCTCCGCTGCCCTGCAGGCCTTGGAAGGCCTGCAGGTTCGCGAGGTCGCGGCCGACGGGCAGGCAGGATTGGCCCTGGCAGCCTCGCTTCTGGCCTCTCGACCCGAGGTCGAGGTCTTCCTGATGGGAGACCAGCCTCCCCAGACCCCTCCGCCTTCCCGATTGACCTGGATCGAATGCGGTGGACCTGCCGCCAACGTGGGTCTGGTGGCGCTGAGGGCAGCCCGGGACCACGATGGGACCTTCCCGCTGGTGGTCGGGTTGAAGAACTACGGGCCCCGTCCCGAGCAACGAGAACTGGAGCTGCGCCGGGGCGGAGTCCTGTTGGCGACGCGGAGGATCGGCCTGCCGGCCGGAGGTCAGCAGACACTTCATTTCCGTCTGCCGGCCTCCGGACCGGACCTGGTGGAGGCCCGCCTGCTGGGCTCGGACGCCTTGGCCGTAGATGACCGGGCCAGGACCATCCTGCCCCGACAGGTGACCTTCCACGCCCGGGTCGTCGGCCCCCGCAACCTCTTCGCCGAGAAGGCCCTGGCGGCCCTCCCCGGGCTGGTATTGACGCGTTCCGAGCACCCTCCGGGTGAGGGCCTGACCATGTGGCAGGGAGAGGCTCCCTGGCCGCTACCTCCCGGAGTCCACATCCTGCTCCATCCCCCCTCTTCCTGGATACGAGGTGAGAGCCTGGACCAGGCCTTCGCCCTGCAACCCGAAAGAGCGCCCTTGTTGAACGAGGTTCCCCTGGCTGACCTGGCGGTGGCTGGGGTGACGCCCCTGGACCTGCCTCCGGGAAGCGAGATCCTGGCCAAGGCCGGACCCTGGCCTGCCCTGGCCCTGGTCCGGCAAGGCCCGACGACGGCCCTGGTCCTGGCCTTCGACCTGTACCGCTCGGATCTGCCCCTCTCGCCGGCCCTTCCCCTGCTCTTTGCCAACCTCGTCGAATCCGAGTTGGGCGGGGGGCGGGGCCCCGTCGACCCGGAATCGGTCCCGGGCCAACCCCTGGAGATCCGCACTCTGGAATCGGTGTGGGTGCAAGGGCCCGACCTCTCGGTGCACCTGACCAGCGAGGCGGGACGGGCCATCCTCCCCGATCCCGACCGCACCGGGGTCTACCAGGTCCAGGTGGGTGAAGAGATCTGGCCCGTGGCCATGAACATGCTGGACCCGCGCGAATCGGACCTGGCCACGCGGCTGCCCGCACCGCAGCAGGACCAGCCCACCCCGCCCCCCACCTCCCCTTCCCGGATCTCCGGGGTGGCAGAATTCTGGCCCTGGCTGGCCGGGGCCGGGTTGCTGGCCCTGCTGGCCGAGTGGCTGGTGGACCAGCGGCGGCGGCGGCCCGAACTCTCCCGAGGCCGGAAGTCGTGATCGAGGTGGGGCGGCCGGTAGCCCTGGTCCTGTTCCTGGTGCTGATCCCGGTCGTGCGGACCTGGAGTGCCTCCCGGCACACCCTGCCGATATGGCGTTCCCGCCTGTCGTTGGGAACCCGGCTCCTCCTCTTCAGCCTGGTGATCCTGGCCCTGGCAGACCTGAGACTGACGCGCCCCGCAGAGCAGTTGGCCGTCGTTTTCCTGCTGGATCGCTCGGAATCCATGAGCGCCCCGGCACGGGAATGGCAGGAGGGCTGGATCCGCGAAGCGCTGCTCCAGGCTGGCCCCAAGGACCAGGCCGGCATGGTGGTCTTCGGCCGGGACGCCGTCGTCGAGCGCCCGGTCCGCCCGGCCCGGAGGCAGCAGGACGAACGCCTGACCTCGGTGGTGGACCCCCAGGGGACGGACCTGGCCTCCGCGCTGCGCCTGGCCCAGGCCAGTTTCCCCGCGGATTGCTCACGTCGCATCATCGTCCTCTCGGACGGGCTCCCCACCGCCGGCGATGCCCTGACCGAGGCCCGCCTGGTCGCCGCCCATGGCACGGAGGTCTGGACGGCCATTCCCCCGACCCGCGCTGGCCAGGAAGTGCTGGTCCGCTCCCTGGAGGTTCCGGACAAGCCCACCCTGGGCCAGCCCTTCGACGTCCGGATCACCGTTCAGTCCGACCAGGAGGCGACTGGCCTGCTGAGCCTGACCGCCGACGAGCGGGAAGTGGCCCGCCGGGAAGTTGAACTGAGGCCGGGCCCCAACGTATTCCTGGTCCCCCAACGCCGGGATCACCCCGGACCCGTGCGCTATGAGGTGCGGATCCAGAGCCCGGAGGATCTCCACGCAGGCAACAACCGGGCGTCAGCCCTCGCCCTGGTGGGGGGACGCTCGCGCGTGCTCTTCGTCACAGCCGAAAACGCCCACCCCGGCCCCCTGCCCGACCTCCTGCGCGCCGCCGGGATGGAAGTCCGCGTGACGGGTTCCGGAGCCCTTCCCCGCAGCGCCGCGGAGTTTGCCGGTTACTCCGGAATCATCTTCTCCGACGTCCCCGCCCTGGAGGTTTCAGAGAGCCGGATGGAGACCCTCCGGCAGGTGGTCACCGAGGCCGGAGTGGGCTTTGCCATGCTGGGGGGCACCTCGTCTTTCGGAGCCGGAGGCTGGTACCGTACCCCCCTCGAGTCGATCCTGCCGGTTGACATGGACCTGCGCCGAAACCGGCGCAAAGCCCTGCTGGCCCTGGCCCTGGTGCTGGACAAATCGGGAAGCATGGGTGAAAAGGAAGGTTCGGTCACCCGCCTGGCCATGGCCCGAGAAGCGGCGCTGGCCGCCTCTTCCCTGCTGGGCGAACAGGACCATATGGGGGCCGTAGCCTTCGACTCGGCCGCCCGCTGGGTGGTTCCGATGCAGCGCCATCAAGATCCGGCCAAGGCTGCGGCGGAACTGGCCTGCCTGAAAGCAGGGGGAGGGACCGACCTCTTCCCCGCACTCAAACTGGCCCTGGAGGCCCTGGAGCCCCTCGACGTACCTCTCAAACACGCGATAATCCTGTCGGACGGGCGCACCGAGCCCGGTGACTTCGACTCGCTGGCCAGGCGCGCCCACCAGGCCCGGATCTCCCTCTCCACCGTGGCCATCGGCGAGGATGCCGACTTCCAATTCCTGAGCGATCTGGCGAAAGGGACCGGCGGTCGCTCCTACCTGGTCAACCAGGCGAGCTTGTTGCCTCGAATCTTCACCCGCGAAACCATCCTGGCCTCTCGGGCCGCTTTTGGCGAGAAGCCCTTCCGGGCCCGCTTCGGCGCCTCCCATCCGGAGCTGCGGAACCTCACCGTGGAAGGGACTCCAGAACTGCGAGGGTACAACCTGACGACCTTGCG
>JAAZKF010000451.1 GCA_012799975.1 Burkholderiales bacterium | reverse complement strand
AGCCCGTTTCCGTGCTTCTTCTGCGGTAAACGTTGAAGCCCTGTAAAGCCCTGCTTTGGTTCGGGATATCCCACAGCAGGCGGATGTAGCCTGAATAGGAGTAGGCACTCACAGAAATCGGCGCGGGCAAAACAGAATAGGTCTCGCTGGCTATGGCGCTGGGGATCCAATCCTGTTTGAAGGCGCGGGCTTTAACAACCTTGTTGGTTTCATAGTTGCCGATGATGATGGGCTCCTCATAAAGGGCCGAGCTTTCAGTCGGGTCACTGCCATCCAGAGTGTAGCGGATAAGCGCACCTTGCGTGGGACAACTGATCGTGACGCTTTGCGGGGTGGCATATTCTCCACCCGGGGGCGAGATCACCGGCGTGGCAACCGTTCCAGTGATGGTGTATTGTGCTTCAGCCGTTTCGCTGGGCAGCCAATCCTGGGCAAAACCCCTGACCTTAATGGTGGTGACCGAGCCCAAAGGCAGGTTGATGGGAGCTACATAAGCTGGCGATAACTCGCTTGGTTCGCTGCCATCGGTTGTATAGCGCAATACCGCCTGAGCTGGCAGGATTGGCGCGGCAATGGTTACGGTTTGAGCTGTCTGATAAATCCCAGCCTCAGGGGTGAAGGGAGCTTGCGCGAGCTGGACCTGTCCAGTCACGGTGTACACTCCCGTATGCACATCGCTGGGTATATATCCATCCTTGAAGGCTCTGACCTTGATCGTGAAGTCCTCGGTGTTCAAACCAATCTGGATGGGTGTGTCAAACACCGGCGAGCTTTCCATGGGTGTGCTTCCATCTACTGTATAGCGGATTGTGCCTCCGCTGGGGCTGGTTAATCCCGAAGTGGAAACAGTCTGTGGCGAAGTATATACTCCGGGAGCCGGGGTCAGGTAGGGAGGTATAATCTGCACCTGGCCAGTGATGATGTATTGGGCTGTATAGGTTGGGCTGGGAGTCCAGCCAGCTTTGAAAGCTTTTACTTTAATGAAGTTGTTTGAGTTCAAATAGAGCTGGATGGGTTGGGTATAAACCGGAGTCCCCTCATCTGGTTCCTGCCCGTCCGGCACAGAGCTTATCGTATAGTGAAGTGTTGCCCCTGATGGCAGTGTCTGTGTGTTAAGAACCACCTGTATCTCGCTGGTATATGTTCCTGCCGCAGGAGTAAAGACAGGCTCTGGAATCTCAACGGTGCCGGTGATCTGGTAATTGGCCGAGTAAACTGGGCTTGGATCCCAACCCGTTGCAAAAGCCCGCACCCGTACCTGATAGTTGGTATTGAGCTCGAGTTGGATGGGCGCTGAATACAGAGGGGAACTGGTGCTGGGCGTGCTGCCGTCCAGGGTATAGCGGATCTGGGCTCCATTAGGGACTACATTACCATTGATAACCAGGCTCTGGGCTGTGGTGTAAGTGCCAGCCGCAGGGGTAAACACAGGTTCAGCAATTGCCACCTGGCCAGTGATGACATAACTGGCGGTATATGTTTCGCTGTCCTGCCAGTTGGCATGGAAGGCTTTCGCCTTGATCGTCATACTTTGATTTACCTGAATAGGGCCGGAATATACTGTTGATGAGCTGTTGGGCTCACTGCCGTCGGTGGTGTAACGAATTGTGGCATTCGCGGGATTGGTTGAAGTGTTTATGGTCACCGAAATGGCTGTCGTGAAAGTGCCTCCCGCGGGAGTGAATACCGGTTCAGCGATAGTAACCTGGCCTGTAACGGTGTAAACTCCTGTATATACCGGGCTGGGATTCCAGTTGGCAAGAAAAGCGCGAGCCTTGATGGTCACTGAGCTGCCGGTACCAACGGAAATCGGTGCGCTGTAAACAGGCGAGCTTTCTGTGGGATCGCTGCCATTGGTTGTATAGCGGATCACTCCGTTGGCAGGTAGGGTTGTGGTGTTGATCGACACAAGCTGGGGCGTGCTATAGGTGCCTGGAGCGGGTGTGAAAACCGGCTCCACTATATTTACTGAACCAGTTGTGCTATATACACCTGTATAGACAGGGCTGGGAGTCCAGTTGGCCTTGAACGCCCTGACCTTGAGAGTCAGGTTGGAATTGAGGGCAAGTTGAATGGGTCCGGAATACAGCGCAGAAGCCTCAGTGGGGTCGTTGCCATCTGTGGTATAACGAATCTGGGCATCCGACGGTATGGCGGTATTGATTGTAATGCTTTGCGCTGTGGTATAAACGCCAGGGGCAGGGCTGAAGACAGGCTGATTGATAGCCACCTGGCCAGTTATCTGGAAAGTTCCCTGGGCTGTCTCGCTCGGTATCCAGTCCGCCCTGAATCCTTTTACTTTGATGGTGGTCAGGCTGTTCAGGGGCAGGGTGATGGGATTTTGATAAGCCGGGGAATTCTGGCTGGGTTCGCTGCCATCCAAAGTATAGCGCAAAACAGCGTCGGTCGGCAACTGAGCTGGATTCAGGGTAATCATCTGAGCTGTCTGGTATATTCCCGGCTGCGGGTTGAAGAGCACCGCGGGAAGGATAACCTGGCCAGTAACTTGATAACTTGCTGAATACACCGGAGATGGTAACCAGTTCTCCAAGTATGCCCTGGCTTTGAGCGTCAAGGTGCTGTTCAATGGTATTACTATTGGCTCAGCATACTCTGTCGAGGCCTCGGTGGGGTCTGTGCCATCTATGGTATAGCGCACCACCGCCCCCGCAGGCTGAGGGCTGCCAATACTAACAACTTGCTGGCTGGTATAGGTGCCGGCAGGAACACTGAATTGCGGTGCGGCAATCTGCACCTGACCAGTAATGGTATAGGTGTTTTGGGTTATCGGGCTGGGAGTCCAATCCTGCCTGTATGCCCTGGCCTTGACAGTGGTCTGGCTGTTCAGGGGTAATTGGATTGGCAGGCTATATAGCTGTGAAGTTTCGGTCGGATCAGCTCCATTGGTAGTGTAACGTATGGAAGCTCCTGCGGTGGAAGTACTCAACACCAAAGTCTGCGCACTGGTATAGATACCGCCGGGAATGCTGAACTGCACTGCCGCCACAGAGCCGGTCACATTGTAGTTGGCAGATACAATCGAGCTGGGCAGCCAGCCATCCTTGTAGGCAATCGCTTTGATGAACAACGAGCTATTCCCGGGAATCACAATGGGTGAGCCATACAAGATTCCCTGGGTAGGAGAAGGATCGGTGCCGTCAGTGGTATAGCGGATAGAAGCGTCAGCCGTGGTGGAGCTTAGAGTAAGCGAGATTGGCTCCTGATAGGTGCCCGAAGGATGCGAGAACATGGGCGCTGCCACGGTCGGGATGACGATATTGATCACATAGCTGGCGTTGGATATGAGTGAGTTATTCATGCCAGTCTTGAAGGCAATCGCTTTCACAGTAGCCGTTTCGGTGATGTTGACCGGACCTGAATACAATGTGCCAATCTCCGCAGACGGTTCAGTTCCGTCTATGGTATAGCGTATCGTTGCACCAGTAGTTGCAGTGGTGATCACCACATCCACGGGCTGGTTGTAGATTCCGGCAGGCGGATCGAATTGTGGGGTGGCAACGGTTTCCACCGGTATGGCAATGATATACTGGGCGGTGCTTGTCAAAGAAGGATTATAACCATCCAGGAAAGCCTTGGCTTTTATGATGGCATCGTCAGAGATTACGAAACCGCCTGTATAAACCATTCCATTGACCGGACTCGGCTCAGTATTGTCGGTTGTGTAGTAAATGCTTGCCCCTGCTGTTGCAGTTGTGATGGTAATTGTCTGCGGGGT
>JAAZKF010000253.1 GCA_012799975.1 Burkholderiales bacterium | reverse complement strand
TCCTGCAGGATCTTCCAGCGCTCCATCTGCTGCTTCTGCGCGTCGGCGCCGATCTGCGTCTGGATCGTCTGGGCCTGCTGGAAGTCCGACATGAACATCTGGAACTGGGCAACGGAATTAGCTTGACCGATCATGGAGAAACCTCCCTTTCCTGGAACTCTACCTTGAGCCTATTATCACGAGGAGTCCGTGCGAAGTAAAGGGGGGGACCCTAATTAGGCCCAGAAACTTCGTCGGCCTCGTCCAGGAGGGTCGATTCGGGGACCTCCTCTGGCAGGCGGATCCCTGCCTGGCGCAGGTCTTCGACGATTTTTTCGTTGTTCTCATACAGGGTCAGGATCACCCCGTCACGAGCTGCGGTGACGACGACTTCCAGGACCTCGACGATCCAGTTGCCGATGTCGACCTCCTTGCCCGCCGAGATCTGCTCGGAGATCCTTCCACACTCCCAGTTGACCCGTTCCCGGGTGCGATCCCAGACATCCAGATACATCCGATTGAAGATGCTGATCATCTCTTCCGGCGTCAGGCCGATACGAGTCTCCATGGGGTCTAGACCTCCCGATTCTGGCGTGGGACTTTCTTGGGATGTCGGGTCAGGAACCTTCAATCAGTTTCTGACCGATTTCCCGGATATAGCGGTCGATCCCCGGCAACCCCAGGGAATTGACCTCGGAACAGGAAGCGCGCAGTGCCTGAATGATGTGGTCGATGTCGGCCTCTGCGCAGATGAATGCGGGGGACATTCTCAGGATATGGGGAGCGTGGGACATGCTGGGGAGGATCATCCGATGCTCCTTCATCAGCAGCATCGAGATCATCATCCCGTACCGCGGGTCCCGGGTCAGAAGGCAGCGCATCAGGCCCTGGCCTTGCTGGCCGGCCACCACCGAGGGGAAGGTGACCCGCAGCGTCTCCAGGCCCGCCTTCAGACGCTCTCCCAGGACGGCGACCCGAGTGACGAGGTCTTGGGATTCCAGCACGTCCAGGGTGGCCAGAGCCGCTGCACAGGCCAGGGGATTACCGCCGTAGGTCGAGTTGTTGAAAAGGGGACGGGTCAGGGTGGCTTCTTGGACGCGCTTGTTGAACATCAGAGCCGAGATCGGCATGACCCCGCCCGAGAGTGCCTTGCCGACCGCGATCATGTCGGGGACCACCCCGGAGTGGTCGGCGGCGAACCAACGTCCGGTCCGTCCCAGACCACATTGGATCTCGTCTAGGATCAGCAGGGCACCCGTCTTGTCGCAGATCTTGCGCAGCTCCTGGAGATACTCTGCAGGGGCCACCGAGCAGGCTGAAGCCCATTGGACCGGCTCGAGGAAGACCGCAGCGGTGGTCGGGTCGACGGCCTTCCGAACTGCCTCCAGGTCCCCGAAGGGCACCAGGCGGACGGGCTCCAGAAGAGGCGAGAAGCCCTCGCGCCAATAGGGGATGCCGCTGATGGAGAGGGTCCCCACCGACATCCCGTGATAGCCCATCTGCATGCCGACCAGGCCCGGGCGGCCGGTGGTCAGTCGGGCCAGCTTCAGGGCGGCCTCCATGGCTTCGGTGCCGGTGGAACCGAGGTAGCCGAAGGGCATCTGGCCCGGCACCAGTCGTGAGAGACGCTCCAGGAGTTCCAATTGGCCTGGGACCAATCCCGTCCGGACGGAAAGGCCGCCGCGGTCCAACTGACGGCGTACGGCCTCGAGAACCTGGGGATGGGAGTGCCCCAAGGCGAAGACCCCTCCGGCCCCGACTGTATCGAAGTAGGGCCGGCCCATCGGGTCGTAGACGTAGCATCCTTCCGAGCGCCACTCGATGAACTCCTCGTGGAGGAGGCGCAGGTTGCGGGCCAATTGGGGATCCGTGTGCCGTTCCAGGCGGCTCAGGACGTCCTCGGTCAAGGCTTGATACTGTTCTTCGGTCAGGGTCGGAGCCATGTTCAACCATCGGGTCACCGGGAAATCCTCCGTTCAGGGCGGGTTTGGGAATCGAGGCGGGGTTGTTCAGAAGGCAACCATTCCGACCGAGTTCACGTTTACCTTGGGTGCGATCTCGTTCCAGGAGAGGATGACCAGATTCGGGAACGAGCGTTCGGTCAGCTTGCGCAGTGCCGGGCGGACCTGGGGGGCTACCAGCAGGATGGGCTGCAAGCCCCGTTCCTGTAAAGTGTTTACCTGCTGGGAGATGGCCTGGAGGATTTCCTGGCCTACGTTGGGATCCAGCGTCAGGAAGGAACCCATGTCGGTCCGTTGGATGGCGCTCTGCACGAGTTGCTCGATCTGGGGGTCCAGGGTGATCACGTTGATGGTCCCCTCGTTGTTCGAATACTCCTTGCAGATGACTCGGGACAGGGCTACGCGGCAGAATTCGGTCAACATCTCCGGGTCCTTGGTCATATGGACATGGTCGGCCATGGTCTCGAGGATCGAGACCAGGTCGCGGATCGAGACCCGTTCCTTGACCAGATTCTGCAGGACCTTCTGGACCTCGCCCAGGGAGAGTGCGTCGGGGATGACTTCCTTGACCACTGCAGGATGGGTTTTCTTGACCGTGTCGACCAGGGCTTGGACCTCCTGGCGACCCAGGAGTTCGTTGGCGTGGGTGCGCACCACTTCGGTGAGTTGGGTGGCCACTACGCTGACAGGGTCGAAGATCATGCAGCCCAGCCTCTCGGCGTCGCCGCGTTGTTCAGGGGAGATCCAGACCCCGGGCATGCCGTAGGTGGGGTCGACGGTTTTGGTTCCCCGCAGGTTTTTCAGTTTCTCTTCGGGGCCGATGGCCAGGAACTGGTTGACCTGGACCTCGCCCTGGGCCACCTCGATCTCCTTGATCTTGATGACATAGGCGTTGGGTTTGAGTTGCAGGTTGTCGCGGAAGCGGACGCCGGGAACCACGATGCCCAGTTCCAGGGCGATGTGGCGCCGGATCGAGGTGACCCGGTCCAGCAGTTTGGCTCCCTGGTTGGGATCCACCAGGGAAAGCAGTCCGCGCCCGACCTCCAGGGAGATCGGATCCACCTGCATCAACTGGACCACGCTCTCGGGCTTCTTGGTATCGGCCTTCTTCTGTTGATCCTGGACCTGGGCGGCCACCTGGGTGACCTCCACCTTCTTCTTGTCGAGGACCGTGCCGATGAAGAACAGGGAACCGCCAATTCCGAAGAAGGTGAGGTCCAGGGGCAGGGGCATCCCCGCCAGGAGGCCCATTGTTCCCAACAAGCCCATGAAGGCGGCTGCCATTTTCAAAGCGCCGGGCTGGGCCGTGACCTGCTGGACGATGTCGCTTCCCAGGTTTGACTCGGAGGCCGCGCGGGAGACGACCATGCCCATCGCGGTGGACATCAGGAAGGCGGGAAGGGTCGTGATCAGGCCGTTGCCGATCGACAGGATCGCGTAGGTGTTGAGCGCGCCCCCAGGCCCGGTGGCGGGCATCCCGTGGTAGAGGACCCCGATCAGGATTCCTCCCACCACGTTGACGATCATGATGACCACCGCGGCCATCGCGTCGCCTTTGACGAATTTGCCGGCGCCGTCCATGGCGCCATAGAAGTCGGCCTCGCGTTCGATATCCTTGCGCTTCTTCTTGGCCGTCTCGGCGTCGATGATCCCCGAGTGGAGGTCGGCATCGATAGCCATCTGTTTGCCGGGCATGGCGTCCAGGGTGAAGCGGGCCGCCACCTGGGCGATACGTTCGGCACCATTGGTGATCACCATGATCTGGATGATGATCAGGATGATGAACATGATGAACCCGACGATCAGGTTGCCTCCGACGGCCACCTTTCCGAATATCGGGATCAGGTGACCGGCGCCGATCGGCATTCCGTCAGGCCAGGCTGGACTTGGCGGAGACCGCAGGTTTCCATACAGCAGGACCATGCGGGTGGCCGAGACGTCCAGGGCCAGTCGGAACAAGGTGGCCACCAGCAGCGCGGTCGGGAAGACGGCGAATTGCAGCGGTTCTTCGATGTAGATCGAGATCAGGACCGTGATGACGGCGGTGGCCAGGTTGAAGGCCAGGAAGATGTCCAGGAGCATCGGCGGCAGGGGAATGATCAGCATCGAGACGATGCCGATCACCACTATTGCGATGCCGACGTCGGAATACTTCAGGAGGCGAAGAAATGGGTGTTCTCCGCCCGGTGCGGACTGGGCGCTCATGGACGACTCCCGGGGTTTTCAGGGGGCTTCAGGGGATTCTGGTGTCGGGGGAAGGTCAAGCTCGGCCTCCGCCTGCTCTGCGAGCGCCCATGGCGTGGGCGGTGGGTCGGGCGGTGACCTGTGGGGCACTGCGGGCCAGGCGCCGTCGGCGCAGGAGTTCGCGCTTGCGCTTGAGCTTGATCACGTAGGCTAGGACCTCGGCGACGGCCTTGTACATCTCGGTGGGCACGGCTCCGCCGATCTCACAGGCTTTGAATAGGGCTCGGGCCAGTTCCACGTTTTCCACGATGGGGACCTCGTGGTCCTCGGCCATCACCTTGATCTGGCGGGCTATAAGGTTCTCGCCTTTGGCTACCACCACCGGGACCGGGTCGGTTCCCTGTTCATAGCGCAGGGCCACCGCGTAGTGGGTCGGGTTGGTAACCACCGCTGAGGCGTTGGGCACCTCTTCCATCATCCGGCCTTGGGCCCCCTGGCGCATCAACTGGCGGATTTTGGCCTTGACCTGCGGGTTGCCTTCCGTGTCTTTGTACTCGTCCTTGAGCTCCTGCATGCTCATGCGCATCTGCTTCATGAACTGCTTGTGCTGGAACATGTAGTCCACTGCGGCGATGGCGATCATACCGATCAGGACCTGGCCGACCAGGCGCTTGATCGTAGCGAAGACCAGGGCCAGGGTGGCCGTCAGGGGCATGGTAGGGGCGGTCCGAAGCTCAGGCAGGACTCCGGAGACAACCTTGTAGCAGATCCAGCCCACGATGGTCAGTTTGGCGACCTGTTTGACCAGTTCCATCAGCGACTTGGCGCTGAAGATGCGCTTGAAGCCCTCGATGGGGTTGATCTTGTTCAGGGATGGTTTGAGGGGTTCGGTCGAAAAGATGAACTTCACCTGTGCGATGTTGGCCAGCAGCGCCATCAGGAACGCACCCGCCAACAGGGGGGCCAGCACCATCAGGATCGTCCCCATGATGAAGACGACATCTCCGAAGAAGTTCCGCTCCGCCAGATTGAAGTCCGGAATCAGGCGCCAGACGTAGATCGTGAACTCACGGATCCGACCCAGCATCATAGGTCCGGCACCCATCATGACGCCCGTCACGGCAACCAGCAGGAGGGTGGAGATCACCTCCTGACTCTTCATGACCTGGCCCTTCTTGCGAGCTTCCTGGAGCTTATGCTCGGTAGGTTCTTCAGTCTTGTCGCTATCCTGGCCGCCCATACGTCACCTCCCTGGTGGAACCATCAGTTTGATGCTGTGGACCAGATGGTTGATGTTCGCGTCGAACTGTACGCTGAGTACGCGCACGATGAGGGGAAGACTCAATGTCAAGAGCGCCAGGCCGATGGCGATGTTCAGGGGGAAGCTCAGCATGAACACGTTCATCTGGGGAGCCACCCGCGCCAATAGGCCCAGGGCGCACTGAGTGATGAAGAGGGCGCCCAGGGCAGGGGCCGCGATCTGGGTGCCTATCACCAGCAGGTTGCTGGTCAGTCGGATCATCTCGAAAGCGATGTCGCTGGTGATATGGAAGTAGGTGACCGGGATGACCCGGAAGCTGGCTTCCAGGGCGCGGATCAGGGCATGGTGCCCGTCCAGGACCAGCCACAGGTTCATGGCCAGGTAGAAGTGGACCTTCCGCAACAGGTTTACGGCCCCGTGGCTGGCCGGGTCGAAGGAGGCCGCCACCGACAGGCCCATCTGGATATCCAGCATTTCGCCACCGAACTGGGCAGCGGCCATGACCAGGAAGGAGACGAACCCGATGAGCAGCCCGACGCAGGCCTGCGTCAGCAGGGCGCCGATGAAGGGGAAGAGGTCCTGCGGCATATCCGCGGGGACCGGGATATGCGGGTACATCACCAGGGCCATGGTGACCGCCATGCCAGCCAGGACCGGCTTGGGAATGTGGTGGCTGCCGAAAATGGGAGCCTGGACGAAAACCAGCACGATGCGGGTGAACGCCAGGAGCCCTACGCCAAACAACTGCATTCCCGTATCCATGAATCTCCTACCTCGGACCCATGTTGGCTATGTCGCTGAACAGGCGGATGGCGAAGTTGGACAGCATGTTGAAGATCCAGGTCCCACACAGGACCACGGACAGGAACGTGGCTACGATCTTGGGGACGAAGGAAAGGGTCTGCTCTTGAACCTGGGTGGTGGCCTGCAGGATGCTGATCATCAACCCGACGGCCAGGGCCGAGATCAGCATCGGAGCCGACAGGGTCAGGATCAGGTACAAAGCCTGGGTGGTTATGGCCAGGACGTAGGATTCGCTGAACAGTTCGGCTCCGACGAAGAGCATGGAGACTCCTTTGGGGCGGTTACCTGGGGGTATTGAAGCTTTCGACGACTCCTCGGATCACCAGTTGCCATCCATCGATCATAACAAATAAGAGAAGTTTGAAGGGAAGCGAGATCGACATGGGCGAGAGCATGAACATGCCCATCGACATCAGGACCGAGGCCACGACCATGTCGATGACCAGGAAGGGGATGTAGAGCAGGAAGCCGATTTCGAATGAGGTTTTGATTTCGGACAGCACGTAGGAGGGGAGCAGGACGTAGAAGGGGATCTCCTTGCGGGTCTTCACCTTGACTTGGGCGATGTCCGAGAAGAGCAGCAGGTCCTTGTCACGGGTCTGGTAGAGCATGAAGTCCTGGATGGGGGAGTAGGCCTTGGCAAAGAATTCGGCCTGGGGAATTTTCCCCGCCATGTAGGGTTGTAGGGCTTCGTTGTTGATCTTCTCACCCACCGGAGCCATCACGAACATGGTCAGGAAGAGGGCCAGACCCATCAGAACCTGGGTCGGGGGAACCTGCTGGGTCCCCATGGCGGTGCGCAGGAAGCTCAGGGTGATGGTGATCCTGATGAAGGCCGTGCACATCGCCAGGATATAGGGGGCCAGGGAGAGCATGGTGAGCCCGCCCAGGAGCAGGAGGAAGGTCGAAAAAGTCTGCTGCTCGTCTGCCTCTTTCCCGTTGATCGAGATATTCGGCATGTTCAGCTGGGGGAACGGGTTCTGCGCCCAGGTCTCCTGGCTGCACAACAGGGTCGCCCCCAGCGTCAGAAGCGCCAGGGCTCCGAGTCGGGTAGCAAGTCGTTGCCGGCTGGTCATCGTGGTTCAGGACCCTTCTGTCGGGGGCTCAGGTTGGGTAGGGCCGAAAGGTGTCGAGTCAGGACCTCTCTCAGCAGGTTTCGGGAGGGTTCGGAGGTGCCGGGCAGGGCCGGGTCGGTAGCCGACGGGGCCTGCTGGGCCAGTCGGACCTGTTCGGGGTCGAGCTCTGCCAGGGTCTGCACCCCGTGTTCAGTCATGCCGACCAGGAGGTGTCGCCCGGCGACTTCCACCACCATCAATCCCCGCCCCGGTCCCAGCGAGTGTTTCTCGAGGATGTTCAACAGCTTGCGGTGGGATCCCGGTGTGCGCGCCATGCCTGCCATTCCTGGGGCGATCAGGCGCAGGATTCCCCAGATCAGGAGGCTGAGCAGGGAGAGCACCAACAGGGT
>JAAZKF010000252.1 GCA_012799975.1 Burkholderiales bacterium | reverse complement strand
GTTCGCCGTCCGGGTCCATCCAGCCGGTCAGCACGACCTGACCGGTCGGCAGGCTGCTTCTCAGCAGGGCCTGCAGTTCGGGGTCGGCTCCGGTCACCCCTCCAGCCAGGACCACCTGCAGGTCCTTCCGATTCATGATCCGGTGGGCGCGAAGCAGGCATGAGACGTTCTTCAACCGGCTGACAGCCCCCACGAAGAGAAGGTAGGGGGGACGCACTCCCAGGCTTTTCAAAACCTCCCCGTCGCGTCCATCGGGCGAGGGCGAGAATCCGGGATCCAGGCCCAGGGGAGTAACGAAGACCCGCCCCGCGGTGTGGGGGAAGACCTCCTCGAACCAGCGCCGGGTGTCTTCGGAGACGGCCAGGAAGGCGTCACATCGGGCCGCTGCCCGGTCGATGCAGGCTCTTCCCGAGCGGACTTCGTCAGGGGGAAGCAGGTCGGCCCTCATATAGGGAGCCAGTCCGTGCAGGGTGAAGACCCTGCGGGCTCGCCGGACCGTGGGGATTTCGTTGTCTGTCGAGTGGAAAAGGTCCAAGGCACCGGTGAAGGTCTCTACCGATGGGGGCCATCCCCGATTCCACAAGGGGGCCAGGAACCGACCTGGGATCATGGCGGGACAGTAGTGGACCCGTTGGGATGGCCGCGGAAAACCCTCCGGCACGTTCTGGAAACGCCAGGCAAAAAGGCGCATTTCGAGGTCCGGAGCCAGAAGGGCCAGCTCGCGCGAGAGGCTCACGGCGTAGCGACGGATGGCGCGCTGACCGTGCAGGCCGGCGGAGATCCCAAGTCCGATGGTGGGCATGAAGGGCGCGAGTTCCTGTGTAAACCTGCGAATCCTGCCGGAATCCGCGCCGAATGCCACACCATTGGACCCGTCAGAAGCGGGTGGCTAACCGGGTCCGGTAGCAAAAGCGCGGATCCAGTCGCGCTGGATTTGGTTCATCCCCTGGTGGGGCGTCTCCATGTCGGAGAGGCGGATCGCCTCCTCAGTCTTCATGCCCATCCGGATCCGCCAGCAGGAGACGAAGAGACCCGTCCGGCCCACGCCTCCCCAGCAGTGGATCAGGAGGGGGCGATTGGGGGGGTGCTCCATCAGATCCAGGAACTCCTCGACCTGGGCGACTTCCGGGACCGTCCAGTCGACCACCGGGATCCCGTGATAGGACAGCTCCAGGTGACGGCAGTAATAGCGGCTCTCGTCAGATTCCTCGCGCAGGTTCACGACCGAGCGCAATCCTCTGGATTTCAGGGTTTGGAGGTCTTCGACACGGGGTTGGGGCCCGCGATAGAGTCCCGGGCCGGCCAGAAGGAAGTCGGTAGGCATTGGCGGTGCTTTGGCTTTGACGGCGGGGGTCTCCTGCAGGAGACCCCATGTCTGGGAGGCCGGGTCTGGTGTTTGTCGATCCCTGAATCCGAACTCGGAGGAGAGGCAGGGAGATTCGGCGCCGAGGGCCAACTCCCCGCCTTCAAATCTCAAACCAATCTCGAACCAGGAGTCCAAGACCATGAGAATCTTTTCCGGAATCCAGCCCACCGGGGCCATCCACATCGGCAACTACGCCGGGGCCATCCAGAACTGGGTCCGGATGCAGGGAGAGGGCGAGTGCCTGTACTCCATCGTTGACTATCACGCCCTGACGATGCCCTATGATACCGCCGAGATGCCGCGACGGGTCCAGGAAG
>JAAZKF010000029.1 GCA_012799975.1 Burkholderiales bacterium | reverse complement strand
GGATCCACCGTGGTGGTCTCGGGCGGTGACCAGCTCCAGGATGGTCGGCTCCTGGAACTCCGCCAGGAAGAGGGGAGCCAGGCATGAGTCTCTGGGATCTCTGCATCCGACGCCCCGTCTTCACGACGGTGCTGATGGTCAGCCTCCTGGTGGTGGGGGCCATGGGGTACACCCGCATGGGTGTAGACCTCATGCCCGACTTCGACATCCCGGTGGTCAATATCGTGACCACCATGCCCGGCGCCGATCCCGAAGTCATGGATCAGGACGTCACCGATCTCATCGAGTCGGAGGTCGGAACGCTGGAGGGGGTCGACGCGATCACCTCCCAGTCCTTCGAAGGCTACTGCTCGGTGACGGTGCAGTTCCTCCTGGAGCGGGACATCGACGTGGCGGCCCAGGAGGTCCGGGACAAGATCTCCAAGCTGCAGAAGGACCTTCCCACCGGGATCGACCCTCCCATCGTGCAGAAGGTGGACCCCGCCTCCTCGCCGATCATCTGGCTGGCCGTCTACGGAGACGCGGACGCCCAGCAGCTCTCGGATCTGGCCGACAACGTGATCAAGGAGCGGCTGCAGAGCCTGTCCGGGGTCGGCAGCCTCTACTTCGGCGGTTTCCGTGAGCGCACCGTCCGGGTCTGGCTGGATCCGGCCGGGATGCGGAAGTACGACGTGGGGCCCGCCCAGGTGGTGGCCGCCCTGCAGGCCTGGCACGTCGAGCTGCCGGGAGGCCGCATCGAGAACGAGGCGGCCGAGTCCACCATCAAGATGAAGGGCGAGTTTGCCAGCCTGGCCGAGTTGGAGAACATGGCCGTCGACTGGCGGGGCGGGGCCCCCATCCGCCTGAAGGACGTGGCTCGGGTCGAGGACGGCGAGGCCGACCTGCGGACCATCGCCCGCCTGAACGGGCAGCCCTCCGTGGCCCTGGGGGTGCGCAAGCAGTCGGGCGCCAACACCGTGGGCGTGGCTGAGGCCGTGATCGAGAAGATCCCCGAGCTCCAGGCTCTGATGCCCCCGGGCGTCAAGCTGCAGGTGGTCTTCGACAACTCGAAGTTCATCAAGGACTCGGTGCACGGCGTCGGCTTTGACCTGGTCTTCGGAGCCGCCTTCACGGCCGCGGTGATCTTCCTGTTCCTGCGCCACGGCACCATGACCCTGATCAGCGTGATCGCCATCCCCACGTCGCTGTTGGGGGCTTTCGGGTTCATGTACTTCATGGACTTCACGGTCAACCAGATCACCATGCTGGCCATGTCGCTCTCGGTCGGACTGGTGATCGACGACGCGATCGTGGTGCTGGAGAACATCCACCGCCACATGGAGCACGAGGGCCAGGCACCGGCCGCCGCCTCCTCCAGCGGAACCGGCGAGGTGGCCTTCGCGGTCCTGGCGGCCACCATGGCCATCGCCGGCATCTTCCTGCCGGTGGCTTTCATGGGCGGCGTCATCGGCCGGGTCTTCTATCAGTTCGGTGTCAGCGTGGGCCTGGCCATCACGCTCTCGCTGGTGGTCTCCTTGACCATGACCCCGATGCTGTGCGCCCGCTGGCTGCGCTCCGGCACGCATGAAGGGGTGCTCTCGCGGATGGTCCTGGCCTTCCTGGACTGGTTGGACCGGACCTATCGCGTCCTGCTGACCGCGGCCATCCGCACCCGGGCCACCCGCGTCGGGGTCCTGGTCCTGGCCGTGGTGGCCTTCGCCGCTGGCCTGGTGGTGGCCGGCCAGGTCGGGTTCGAGTTCGCCCCCTCGGATGACCGCAGTCAGTTCCAGGTCTACCTCGAGACGCCGATCGGCACCTCCATCACCGAGACCGATCGTCGGGCCCGCGAGGCCGAGAAGATCCTGGCCACCCACAAGGAAATCCGGCAATACGTCACGACCGTCGGGGACCAGACGGGACAGATCAACAAGGTCAACCTGCTCATCGACATGGTTCCCCGCCACGACCGTACCATCTCCCAGCAGGAGTTGATGGATCAGTTGCGGGTGGAGATGAACCGGATTCCGGGCGTCATCGCCTATCCCGCCAACATCTCGAACATGGGGGGCGGTGGGACCCGGACCGTGGACCTGCAGTTCACCTTGCAGGGCGCGGACCTCTTGACGCTGGAGAGGATCTCCAACGAGATCATGCGCCGCATGGCCCAGGACCCGACCTTCATGGACATCAGCGATGACCTCGAGCTGATCCAGCCGCAGGTCTCGGTCTACCCGGACCGCGACGCGGCGGCGGACGTGAAGGTGGACACCCGCCAGATCGCGGTGGCCCTGCAGGCCATGATGGGCGGAGTGGACATCAGCAAGTTCAAGATCGACGGGCAGCGCTACGACATCCGGG
>JAAZKF010000251.1 GCA_012799975.1 Burkholderiales bacterium | reverse complement strand
CCGTCCAATTGGATGACAAGAAGCTTCTGGCCTCCCAGGCCCAGTTGACCTCCGACGTGGAAGACCTGGCTTCGCGCATGAAGAAGCTGGAGGAGCATCTGGCGGCTATCCGCATGTTGGATGAGGAACTGGGCCTGGCTGGTGAGACCGCTGCTCCCGAGACTCCCCAGTCCCCAGAGCCCACGGCCCCCGCAACAGTTCCCTCGCCCAGTCCTCAAGCTGGGCCGGCTTCGCCATCTCCGAACGCCTCGACCCCGGGGGTCCGGATCCGCCTGCACAAGGTCCAGCAGGGTGACACCTTGTCGCGGATCGCCGAGAAGTATTACGGAACCGCGGATCCCAAGCTCGCCGCTGCCCTGGGAAACTACAACCGCTTGAAGGCCCCCAACTTTGATATCTGGCCGGGGGACTCTTTGAAGATTCCGCCCCGTTCGGCCTTGAAAACTTGACCGAAAAGCTCCTTCATCTGGGGGTTCAGGCTTTGGGATGTGCCTACCTTACCGTGTTGGGCTGTCTGCCTGGGGCGGTCGCCGAGGTCCGGGCGCGGGAGGCCCGTGTGGCCGTGCCGGTGGCCAGCGTCTTCGCGTCGCCTACCGACCAGGCGGAAAGGGTCACGCAGGGCCTCCTGTGGGAGAGGGTGCTGGTCCTGGGGCATAAGGGCCCCTGGTCTCGCGTCCTGCTGCCGGACCAGTACCGGACCCCTGAGGGATATCCGGGTTGGATGCTCTCCCGTCACCTGGTCCTGGATACTCCGGCACGCCTGGACCAGGTACTGATGGTCGGAGTGGCGCGGGCCGTCGTGCGCCTTCAACCCCGGCCTGATGCTCCCGTCCTGTCGGTGGCCTGGCTTTCCAGCCGCTTGCCGTGGGACCGAAGCGAAGGGGAGTGGTTCCGGGTGGCCCTCCCGGACCGGAAGGAGCCGGGCTGGGTCCACGAGTCCGAGGTCCTCATCCGCTGTCTCCCCCCCAATGGTAGAGACCTTTTGGAAACGGCTTGGCGCTTGGAGCACACACCCTATCTCTGGGGAGGCATGACGCCCTTGGGGATCGACTGCTCGGGCCTGGTCCACACGGTCTTCAAAGTGCACGGGCGTCTGCTTCCAAGGGATGCCGACCAGCAGTTCCAGGTCGGGGTCCCCGTCGAGGAGGCCGACCTCCGTCCGGGTGACCTGGTCTTCTTCGGTAGCGATCCGGACCACGTCAACCACGTGGGCCTCTATCTGGAGGAGGGGTTCTTCCTGGATGCCTCGGGTCGCAAGGGCGTGGACCAGAGCCGTCTGGACGACCCCAAGGCCCGGGAGACCTTCCTGGGGGGGCGCCGCATCTTCGGCGCGGAGGAAAAGGAGCTTCCTGGAGGGGCCGGAACCGGCGGCGGGGTGGACCGATGAAGTTCCTGGCCAGTCAACTGGCCTACCTGGTCTCTCGCCGCGAGATGAGCGGAAATATGCGAGCCCTGATCCGCTACTTCCTCTTCCTGGCCGTCCTGGTGACTTGCTTCGCGGTGGCCTTCCACTTGATAATGGTCCACTTCGAGCACCAGGAACACTCGTGGGTGACCGGATTCTACTGGACCCTGGTGGTGATGACGACCCTGGGCTTCGGCGACATCACCTTTGCCACCGACGTGGGCCGGGTCTTCAGCATGCTCGTGATGATTTCGGGCGTGGTCTTCTTGATGGTGATGCTGCCGTTCCTCTTCATCCGGCTCTTCTACGCCCCCTGGCTGGAAACCCAAATGCGGCTGCGAGCTCCGCGGGAGGTGCCTGAGAAGACCTCCGGGCATGTGGTCGTGGCCCTCCACGACCCCATCGCGGCGGGTCTGGTTCTCAGGCTGCGCGCCGAGGGGATTGCCTGTTTCGTGGTCGAGCCGGATCCCGCCCGGGCGGTAGCCCTGCTGGATGCAGGAACGGCCGCGGTGACCGGCGAGAACGATGATCGGGCTACCTACGAGCGGATGCGGGTGGAGGTTGCCCGCCTGGTCCTGGCCAACGGGACCGATGCGGCCAATACCAACATCACGCTGACGGTTCGCGAGCTGCACCCCCAGGTGCCGATCGTGGCCCTGGCCGAGGAACAGGACTCCGTCGACATCCTGGAACTGAGCGGGGCCACTGCCGTCCTCCCCTTGAAGAAGCAGTTGGGCGAATACCTGGCCAACCGTGTTCATGCCGGCATCGTCGAGGCCCATCTGGTGGGAGTCCTGGGTGACCTGAGGATTGCTGAGCTGCCGGCACGGGAAACCTCCTTCGTGGGAAGGACCATTCGGGAGACCCGCCTCCGCGAGGAAACCGGCCTGAGTGTGGTCGGTCTGTGGGAGCGCGGTCAGTTGCGGCCCGCCTACCCGGATGCCCGGGTGGTTCCGGGAAGCGTCCTGGTTCTGAGCGGCTCCGAGGCTCAACTGCAGGAGTTCTCCAACTCCCTTCCCGGGCACGGCGGGGGCTCCGGACCGGTCCTGTTGTTGGGAATGGGGAAAGTCGGTCGGGCCGCGGCCCGGGCCCTGAAAAGCCGCGGCATTCCTGTCCACGCCATCGATCGGAACGCGAACGTGCTGGCCAGGGTCGCCCCCGAGGTGACGCAGGCCTTCGAGGGCAACGCGGCCGATCGCCGGGTCCTGGAGCGCGCGGGCCTGAAGGAGGCGAGCTCGGTCCTTCTGACCACCAACGACGACGCCACCAATATCTACCTGGCCGTGTATTGTCGCCGCCTCAACCCCGAGGTGCGGATCGTCAGCCGGATCACCCACGAACGCAACGTCGAGGCGATCCACCGGGCGGGAGCGGATTTCGCCCTGAGCTATACCACGCTGGGGGTGGAGGCAATCGTTTCGCGCCTGCACGGATATGAACCCGTCCTGCTGGGCGAGGCGGTCAAGCTCTTCTCGGTGGATGTGCCCCAGATTATGGCGGGCCGCCCCCTGCGCGAGTCAGGTATAGGCTCCCGGACCGGGCTGAGCGTTATGGCCATCCGACAGGACGGGAACTTCTTGCCCGATCTCAATCCGGACACCCTTCTCCCCGAAGGCGGAGAGCTGCTGATGCTGGGCAGCCTGCAGCAGCGTCAGATCTTCAACGAGACCTTCCTCTGAACCTTGGACCCCGGGTCTACTGGCTCTGCTGGTCCAGGGTCACGGGAAGGGTAAGCCGATTCTCGCCCCGCCAGACCGTCAGCCTGATCGAGTCGCCGGGTCGGTGGCCGGCCAGGATGCGGAGCATCTCCGGGACGGTCCGGACGGTGGTTCCGTCGATGGCGGTTATCGCATCACCCACCTGGATGCCTCCCTGGGCAGCAGGCGAGGCGCTGGTCACCGAGGTCACCAGCACCCCGATGCGGGCCTTGATTCCGAAGTCTTGCGCCTTTTGGGGGGTCAGGTTTTCGCCGGCCAGGCCCAGCCAGGGCTTGGAGGAGGTCGGATTCTTGGGCTGGGAGGTGACCAATTGGCGCGCCAGTTGGATGGCACTGTTGATGGGGATGGCGAAGCCCAGGCCCTGGGCCTTGTCGTAGCCCGAGGAGGGGCCGGTATAGACCAGGGCGTTGATGCCGATCACTTCGCCTTGAAGATTGACCAGGGCCCCTCCGGAAGACCCCGGATTGATGGCCGCGTCCGTTTGGATCAGGTTGCGGTATTTGATGCCCCGGGTCTCGACGTTGCGGTTCAGGCCTCCGACGGTTCCCACCGTGACGGTTCCCGTGAAGCCCAGGGGGTCCCCGATGGCGATGACGGTCTGGCCCAGGCGGACCTTGTCGGAGTTGCCGATCCGGGCCACGGGAAGTCCCGAGGCTTCGATCTTCAGCAGGGCCAGGTCCTGGTCGGCGGCCATCTTCCAGACTTTGGCAGTGTAGGATTTGCCGTTCTTGAGATGGACCTTGACGACCTTGGCGCCCTTCACGACGTGGGCGTTGGTCAGGATATAGCCGTCGGAGCGGAGGACCACGCCCGAGCCGATGCCGGGCTCAGATTTTCCGGGCCGGTGGGTCCGGATGGAGACGACCCACTTACTGGCCCGTTCCACGGCCTGGATTCGCTGTTCCTCGACGTCGGCCAGGACGGGAATCGCGGCCAGGAGGAGCAGGACCAGCAGGCTGTAGGTGAGGCTTCGTTTCATGGGAATCTTGGAGTCTCCATTTCGAGCGGGTCTGGAACTCGTCTCCGGTTGGACCCGGAGGGCAAGCTTAAAGTCGCGATTTTCAGTCGTGCATTTCGATGTGCGTGGCGCCCACGTCGCTCAGGCTGCTCAACAGGATGTTGTGGGAAAGGTCTGGAGGGATCATCACGGTTACCCGCAGGATCTGCCGCTCGTCATCGGTTTCCATCTCGAGGTTCTTCATGCTGACGCCCAATAGCTCGAAGACCCCGTGCACCCGGGCGACCTGCCCGGCCCGAAGAGGCATGCTGATCTCCATGGTGGTCAGGGCTTTCTCACCCAAGGCGCGTTCGGCGTTCTTCAGGACGACCAGGGCGACGATTACCACTCCGGTGGTCAGGAGGCCTCCGAGGTAGAATCCGGCGCCGGCTGCCATGCCGATTCCCGCAACGACCCACAGTGTGGCAGCGGTGGTCAGTCCCCGGACCGTAGCCCCGTGCTTCATGATGGTCCCAGCCCCCAGGAAGCCGATGCCGCTGACGATCTGGGCGGCCACTCGGGCTGGGTCGTTGACCTTTCCGGCTTCCCGGAAGCCGTATAGAGAAAGCAGGGTGAACAAGGCTGAACCCACCGAGACCAGGACGTGCGTCCGCAAGCCCGCCGCTCGGTTCAGCCGCTCGCGTTCCAAGCCGACCAGGCCGCCCAGGATGGCGGCCACCAGCAGGCGGCTCACGACTTCCAGGTCCCAGTTCAATGGGCCATCACCCCGGGACCTGATGCCCGGCCCCTCCCGCACTGGGCGGAAGGACTTTGCCGCGGCTCGACAAATGTCCGGACGCCGGCAGCCGCGTTCGCGGATTGCAGGTAGGACCCTGCACCTGGGGCGGGGTAGCCTTGTGCCGGGAAGGCCTCCCCCGGAGGAGTCCGTTGCAACAGCCCAAGCCGGTCGGTCTCATCGTCCTGTTCATCTTTCTGGGGCTTGTCGGGCAATACCTCTTCAAAGGAGGGATGTCCCAGGATGCCCCCAAGGCGCTCATGGACCTGATCGAAGGGGACCTGGTCGGGTTCTCGCAAGCCCCTCTGGCCGCCACGGTCAGCCTGTTCGGGAACCTGGTGAGCCTGCTCCTTCAACCCCCCATCTTCCTGGGGCTGCTGGCCTACGTGCTATCCACTGTCTGC
Organism: Burkholderiales bacterium; assembly: GCA_012799975.1. Classification (GTDB taxonomy): domain Bacteria; phylum Vulcanimicrobiota; class Xenobia; order Xenobiales; family Xenobiaceae; genus Xenobium. The sequence goes on along the minus strand of JAAZKF010000251.1, from coordinate 652 downwards.
TGGTTGGCGGTGCTCAGCAAGACCGACCTGAGCTTCGCCTATCCGATGATCAGCATCGGCTACGTGGCGGTGCTTCTCATCGGTTGGCTGGCCTTCGACGAGGAGGTCAGCCTGCTCCGCTGGTTGGGAGTGGTGCTGATCTGCATCGGGATCGTCGCCCTGTATTCCGAGCATTTCTTCATGCGCTGGGGGATGGTTTTTGCCGGGTTGCTCCTGGGGGTGGCAGGTATAGTGGGTTTGGCAACGCACGCGACGGAGCCCACCCCGCCCTTCGACAAGCCGATGGGCCTGATCGCCTTTTCCATCACTCTCGGAATCCTGGGTCAATACCTGTTCAAGGCCGGCATGAACCGGCCCGAGTACCGCGCCCAGATCTCCACCATCGGCGCGGCGCTCCGACCGGGAGAAGACCGCTCGGTACGGGTGGCGGTGTTGAACGTCCTGGGCCTTTTCGTCCGGCCCTTCGTGCTGGCCGGGGTGGTCTGCTACGGCGTCTCGACGATCTCCTGGCTGGCCATCTTGGGCCGAACTCCGCTGAGTTTCGTCTATCCACTGCTCAGCATCGGGTACGTGGCGATTCTCTTGATGGGCTGGCTGCTCTTTCGCGAACAGGTCACGCTGCTGCGCTGGTTCGGGGTGGGTCTGGTCTGCT
>JAAZKF010000250.1 GCA_012799975.1 Burkholderiales bacterium | reverse complement strand
TGGAGGAACACAATGCTCGTCGAGCCGAGCTTGGACGACCTTCTGGAAAAGGTTGATAACAAATTCAAATTGGTCACCCTGGCCATGAAGCGTGCTCGCCAGATCAATGACGGGCATCCCTTCCTCGATGAAGGGAATGCCGCCCGACCCGTCAGCATGGCCCTGCAGGAGATCAACCAGGGGATGGTCTACGTCCGGGAAGCATCCGACGCCGAGGAACTGGAATCGGTCAGAGCCCTGCTGACCGTCGAGGTGGATCAAGCCATCGCGACGATCGAGCGCGCCGAGGAAGAAGAACTCGCTCGCGCCCAGGCCTTGGAGTTCGAGGTCGAGGGCCCAACCGACAACGAAGGGGAATAGAAGGTGACAGAGTTGGGACTGGAGGGAATCCTGGAGCGTTTGGTCCAGGTTCTGGAGAGCCTGGATGAGACCCCCAATGAACCCTCTGAAGTCCCCTACTCACTGGCCCAATTATTGGACCTGGTGGTCCAACATCGTGCCTCCCTGCTCCATCTGAACGTTGGAAGCCCGCCGCTTTTGCGGATCAACTCTCAGTTGGTACCCATCGGCGAGCACCAGATCACTCGCGGCGACTGCCGGCACCTGCTGGCCCCCGTCATGACCCGCCACCATCGCCAGAGTCTGGAGAGCGGCAAGGAGGTCGACCTCTGCCACGCGGCGGCCGGCACCGGATTCCGCTTCAACCTGTACCGCGAACGAGGGGAAATCGCAGCCTCGATCTGGAGACTCCGCACGGACATCCCCCGCTTGGAGGACCTGGGCCTCCCGAATGAACTGGTGGAACAGGTGCTCACCGAGTCCTCTGGCCTGGTCCTGCTGACCGGCCACCCGCGCTGCGGCAAGATCAACACCCTGGCCGCACTGCTCGCGCATCTGAACCAGTATCGCTCGGCCCGGGTCGTCAGCCTGGAGCGGCCCATCCAATTCTGGCATCAAAACCTGAAAGCCACCATGATCCAGCGAGAGGTCGGCAGCGACACCGCCAGCTTCGCCCACGGCGTGCAGCAGGCGGTGCTGCAGGACCCCGATGTCCTGGCGCTGAGCGAGATGCCCGACCGAGACACGGCCGAGCTGGTCATCCGGGCTGCCGCCGGAGGGCATCTGGTGATCGCGGTCCTGGACGCGTCCAGCAGTGTCCGCGCCATCGAACGCCTGATCGGAACCTTCCAGGAGGATCCCGACCCCCGGGTCGTCAAGACGCTGAGCCGCGCGCTGCGTCTGGTTCTCTGCCAGACCCTGGTCCAGCGGACGGACGGTCGCGGCATGATGCCGGCTTTCGAGATTCTCCTGAACAACGATGAGATTAGCCAGGAAATCCGCGAAGGCCGCATCGACAACCTGCACTGGATCATGCAGAATTCCGGTATGCAGACGCTGGGCCGATCGTTGTCCCGCCTGGTGGAAGTCGGCTTGGTGACCCAGGAGGAGGCCCTCCATCACGTGGAGGTTCCCTCGGAACTCGACCTGCCGACAGAGAGCACCACCTCGTTTGAGGCTACTACCCCTCAGTCAACCGAAGAAGAAACCCCGTTGATGTCCTGGCTCTGAGCCGGGGCATCCTCTTCCTTCTCTCCCTGTCCGATGGCGCCGGCCAGCGCACTCCGGACCACGTCCCCCCGGGTCACGATTCCCACCGGGCGTCCCTCGCTGACGACGGGGATCCGGCGGACCTTGCGCTCGATCATCAGGCTGGCCACGTCCTCGATAAGCGTGTCCTCGGTCACCGAGACCACCTTCGTGGACATGATGTCCCGGGCCACGGTTCCGGTGATCCGGCGCATGAGCTTCTCGATGCGACCAGGCGTCTGAAGATAGAAGATGCTGCCCAGAACCTCGATATGAGGGGGCAGGTGGGGTCGAGCCACCTGATACAGGAGGTCCCCCTCTCCCACCACACCGACCATAAGCCCTGCCTCGTCCACCACGATCAGGCCCGAGACGCGGTTTTTCTGAAGCTTATCGGCAATCTCCGAAACGGTGGCACCCAGACCCACGGTCAGGACCGGGGCACTCATGATCTCACGCACGGTCATCGGGCAGATTCCTCCTAAATGAAGGCCTCAACGGCGGCCAGGGATTTCAGGAAGGCGTACTCGCGGGACCTGGCCTGCGGATCCCGGCTTAATTTGACGGCCAGACTGGCGGGATGGCGTCCGGTGATCCCGGCGATGGCGTCGTTCAGGGGCAAGGGCAGTTCCTTCTTCTTTTTTACAGGCTCGGGCTTGGAAATCGGGCCCAGGATGTCGGCCCAGGTGATCATCCGTTGAGGCCTTTCAACTTCGGGTGCTGCCTCGGGGGCCGGAGCCTCGGGAATATCCTCGCTTTCGGGGGGCTCCAGGAACTCCAGGGCACGGCCCAGCAGATAGAGGTGGCAATTGAAGAACTTCGGGTCGCGATAGCGGAACTTCAAAGGCCCCAGGAACGGGTCAAACTGACGCCCCATCAACATCTCCTGAAGGCACTGCGTGGCCTCGAGCTCATTGGCCAGTCCCGGGTAGCGTCGGTCGGCGCCAGGACGGGCCTCCTTCTCCGCCTCGAGCCACTCCAGGTAGAGCGGTTCCCAGGTCTGCTGCTCGCGATACAGCACCTGTCTGACGGCATCGCTCAGGGAGCGAAGGGCGGGTGACCCCTGGGAGACCAGGATATCGCGCAAGATCCTCTGAAGCTCCTCCTGACTGCTGTAGCGCCAGGAGTAGTCGTTGCCTGTCATCAACACCGCTACCCGCTCGCGAAACCCTACGAGCCCAATCTGGGGGTTATCGGAAAGACGATAGTAGGGATACTCAGGACGGTTGGCGATGGCCACCTCGACCACCAGGTTTCCCGAGAAACGCGAGCCCTGCACCATGATGAAGAAATACTGGTTCTCGCGAGCCTCGCGGTGATAGCCATAGAGCAGGAACTCGCTGCTGACCTCCGAGAACAACGGCAAATAGCCGTTCAGTTCAGAGCGGAAGATGCTATCGACGGCAGCACCGAAACGGATGGGAGTCCGGCTTCCCGCTTCTTTGGGAATCATGTCGGGTTTGCACGGTCGACGGCTTTCAGGGGTCATGGTGATCCTCCAAAAGGGTCAAAGGCTTGCCCCCTTGTTGATGGGAGCAATCCCCACAGGGGCGATATTCCAGGAAACTGGCCAGGACCCTGGGCAGGGCCCGCGCCACCTCCCCGGCCAGGACTCCTCTTGGTCCCTGCTCCGAGGCACAAAGGTCCCCCGCCCGGCCATGCAGGAAGACCGCTGCCCGGGCCGCAGCAGCAGGCGTCAGACCTTGGCCCAGAAGACCGGCCACGGCCCCGGCCAACACGTCGCCGGTCCCCCCCTGGGCCAGGACGGACCCTCCACTGGTGTTGATCCAATATCGTTCGCCGTCCGGGTCAGCCACGATGGTCGGAGCCCCCTTGAAGACGACCACTGCTCGATATTCCCGAGCACAACGCACGGCTGAACCGACGCGGTCGGCTTCCAGTTCGGCCACTGGAACTCCGAGCAAGGTGGCCATCTCGCCGGGATGTGGTGTGAGGACCCCTCCCCTTCCCAGGGGGCCCCCACCGGCGATCGCAAACAGGGCATCGGCGTCAAGAACCACAGGAACATCAGTCTTCGCCAGAAGATCATGGATCGCCTCGCAGACCGAATCATTCCTGGAGAGTCCAGGTCCCAGACACAGGGCCCGGACCTTCGGGTCCAGCGGCAGAAGCGCAGAGAGGTCTTCCGGCTGCACGACTCCGTGGGGCGAGGGCAACCCGATGCTCAAAATCTCTCGCAGTCCGGCTGCCGGCCCGAAGCGGATCTCAGCGGGGCAGGCCACGACCACCAGGCCGGCTCCCACGCGCAGCGCCGCTTCGGCAGCCAGGAACGGCGCCCCGGGATAGCGGCGCGAGCCTCCCAGGACCAATACCGAGCCGCACGTACCCTTATGGGCGGTCGGTGGGCGTTGCGGAAGCAGACTTTGGACCTGGTCTCGCTCCAGCAGCTCGCCGGGAAGGACATCCGAACGGAGAATCCGAGCCGGAATCCCGATATCTGCGACCAGGAGCTCGCCGGCGCAGGCCGCCCCCGGGTAGAGGAAGAGCCCCCGCTTGGGGAGCCCCATGGTGACCGTCAGGGTAGCCCGGACGGCTCGCCCCAGCTCGCGCCCCGTATCCGAGCAGATCCCAGAAGGCATGTCGGCCGCAGCGATCGGAAGCCCCAGGCCATTCATCCAGGCCACCAGGTCTGCTGGAAGGCCCTCCAGGGGGCGTCTCAGGCCCGTCCCAAAGAGGGCATCGACGACCAGGTCCATCTCCCGAGCAGCGGCCGGCAGAGGTTCGCCTTCCCGGGTTTCCAGGAAATGTCCCCCGACCTTCTGGTAAATCGACGCGTGCAGGGCGGCATCCCCGGCCAGACGGGAAATAGAGCCGAGAAGCAGGCATAGGGGATCCCAACCCATATCGAGCAGGGTCCGCGCAGCCACGAACCCGTCCCCGCCATTGTTGCCGGGGCCACATACGACCAGGACCTTCCGGGCTCGAGGCCAGCGCCGGGCGCAGGCATGAGCCAAGGCGCGACCCGCATTCTCCATCAGGATGGCACCGGGTATCCCGATCTGCCGAATGGCCTGCTGGTCCAGGGCCGCCATCTGGGCGGCGGTGACGACCTTCATGGGATGAAAGGACACCCAGCCGGCCGGCCTTCCCGACGGCCCTCCGCCAGGTGCCCTTGTGAGTTCGGCAACAGAACCGTCAGTGTAAAGTCAAAGGCCGTTGCCTGCCCGGCGAGATGTGCCGGGCAAACAACGGCTTCCGTCAGGAGGCACCTCGCACCTGCGCCCCGCGCGGGTACATCCCAGCGGGTGGCAAGGCGACGAAGGGTTTTCCCGACCGGGCTTTTAGCGCTTGGTCCACTGGAAGCCGCGACGCGCACGCTTCCGACCATACTTCTTGCGCTCCTTCTCGCGTGGGTCCCGAGTCAGGAAGCCACCCTTGCGCAGCGGCAGGTGGAGCTCCTCATCGAAGATCCGCAAGGCACGCGCGATGCCGTGGCGCACTGCACCGGCCTGGCCCGAGGTGCCTCCGCCATCACAGCGGGCGTGCACGTTGAACTTGCCAATCGTGCGCGTGGTCTCGAGCGGAGCACGGACCAGCATCTGCTGGGTTGCGCGCGGGAAGTATTCTTCATAGGCACGACGGTTCACGAAAATCCGGCCGTCACCGGGGACCAGTCGAACCCTGGCCACGGCACGCTTGCGGCGGCCAGTGGCAGCATAGACGATGGGTCCGATCGCGATCTTGAGCCTGGGCATAGGTCACCCCTTCAGGATAATTGTCTGCAGAACCCGAAGCCTTCAGGCCTCGAGAGGAAAAGGCCGCGGCTGCTGAGCCTGATGCGGATGCTCGCTACCCGCGTAGACCTTCAACTTGCGCATGCGCACATCGCGCAACTTGTTCTTGGGAAGCATGCCGCTCACCGCAGCCCGGATGATGCGATCCGGGAAACGGAGCTGCATCTTCTTGAAGGGCACGGTCTTCAGCCCCCCGGGATAGCGCGAGTGTCGGATATATTCCTTGGACTCGGCCTTGTTGCCCGTGAGTTGGACCTTCTCGGCGTTCAGGACAACCACGAAATCGCCCACATCGATGTGGGGCGAAAAGGTGGGTTTGTGCTTCCCGATCAATACCCGCGCAATTTGCGTGGCCAGGCGACCAAGGGTCTGCCCCTCAGCGTCCACCACAAACCATTCCTTCTTGACCTCGTCGGCCTTGACGGCGTACGTCTTCACAGCCAGTCCTCCAAGTCGTGCCGGCCAGGTCCTCACGGGGAAAAGCCCGGGAACATTCAGAAAGCCGGTTTCGCAAAGAGTCGGAAAAAGCAGCCCTGAAGGGCCAAACCGTTCCGAAGAATGCCGGAACATTCTAATCCGGAGGCAGAGTCCGTGTCAACTCTCCCCTGCTCACCGAATCCGCTACAAGATACCACATGACGACCTTCTATCCCTCTTTGAAACCCCCAGCGACCTGACCAGGACGAGCATCTACAGACGAAGCCTTCCAGGTTCCCGACCGGGTCCGGGAAGGGGGCGCCTTTCTCCGCCTCGAAACGCAGGCAGGCAAGAACCACCGGGGAGGAGCACCCAGGGTGTAACCTGTCTCGGTTGATGGGAGGCATAATGTCCAGAAGACTCCTCTTTCTTGGAATGCTGATGGGATTGATCCTGGTCGCTACGCCGGCGGGGACCCGGGCCAGCGAGCAGGAAGAGCTGGCCCAGAACATGCCGGTGGCCATCGTGTCCCAGGTCCTGGGCCAGGCCCAGGTCAAGAACGTCAACGGCGACTGGCGTCCTCTGTATCTGTTGGAACTTCTCCGGCCGGAAGACCAGATCCAGACAGAAGAGAACGGCAAGGTTGTCGTCCTGTTCTTCTTTGACAACCACCTGGAGGTCCTGGACCCGACCGGCCAGGCCAAGGTCGCCTTCAAGAACCTTCAATCCGACACCAACTCCGTGCGCCGGGTCACGAACACCCAGCGAAGCCGAGGGCAGATCGAGATCCCCTACATGCTGATGCGTCGGCTGCGCGTGGCCGACTTCACCCAAGCCGACGACCCGAGTGCCTACGACAAGGAAAAAATCTTCCTGTCAGCCTGGGTAAAGGCCACCACCTCTCCCCCGGTCTTCTATTGCAAGGACCTCCAATTGCCCAAATACCGGTTCCAGTTCTTCAATGAATGGGACGAGTTCCTGTACGAGGGCACCTCCACCACACCGAGATATAAATTTCCCTACCAGGGCCCGGTCCAATTGACCCGCAACAGCCTGTACTACTGGCAGGTCCTGGGACCCGACGACTCGATCGTGGTCCGCAAGTATCCCTTCCGCGTCCTGACCCAACCACTGGCCCTGCTCGTCGAGCGCAGCGAAAAGAAGTATGAGGCCCTCAAGAAGGCCAACAGGTCGACCAGCATCGACGATACTGACATGTTCCTGCTGTACAACACCCAGGGTCTGGTGGACAAGAGCCTTCACCTGCTGCAGAACATGTCGCAAAAGGACCCGGAGAACCCCCTGCTCTATCGGGCCCTGGTGCGTGCCTACCTGACCCGGGGTTGCCCGGCCCATGCCCGGGAGGCCCTGGACCGGGAGACCGCCCTGGGCTCCCAGGACCCCATCGAGAAACTCTGAGGGGACCTACCCCCTGGAACGAAGCGGTGAGCCCGCGACTCGCGTAGTCTGCGGGCTCACCTCTTCTTGTCCCCAGGCAGGCTCCAGGCCCGGAAGGAGCATGTCAGGACTCGATCTGCTGGCGCAGGACCTCGGCGAAGGCGCGGGCCAGGTCGGCGGCCTGCAGATTCTCGAAGCCGATACTGGCCAGGTCGGACTGGGGAAGGGCTCCGGGAATGACCCGGGCCAGGAGCTCGGCGTCGGTCCGCCGGGGCAAGGCTCCGTGCTGCAGCAAACGACCCTGCCGACGAACCTGGGCGCTGCCCACGAGTTTGAGCCCTCCGGCCACCACCTCCCCAGGGGCCGCCACGGCCAGACACGAGGGGTGGGCACCGGAAGAGGGAGCGTGATGGGTCCGCGCCGTCTGCACGGGCAGGCCCAGGCGGGCCAGGGCTTGAGCCAGCAGGGCGGCGATGCCCTCAAAAGCCTCCTGGACCGAGACTCCCGCCGCGTCGGGCAGGACGACCGCGTAGGTGATCTCGTCGGGTTGATGCAACAAAGCCCGCCCCCCCGTGGGGCGGCGCACCACCTCAACGCCCAGGCGGGCACACAACCCGCGATCCACCCAGGCGTCCTTCTGTCCGTAGCCCAGGGAAAGGCAGGGCAGGCGCCAGGAATAAAGGCGCAGGACCGGCCCTGTGGATTCCTCCAACAAAGCCAGGTCCCGCTGCATGTTCTCCTCGCCGAAGCGAGGGTCGTCCAGGAGGTATTGCCAGGAGGCTCCACGGAGCCGCCCGAGCAACTCGACCCAGGACAAGGCTATTCAGGCCAGACCAGGACCGGTTTGCGGGCGGCCCGGGTCTCGTCCAGCCTGCCGACGGGGCGGGTATGGGGGGCGTCGTGCAGGACCTGGGGGTCCTCCTCGGCCAGGGTCCGCATGGCCTCGATGAAGGCGTCCATGGTCTCCAGGCTCTCGGTCTCGGTGGGCTCGATCATCAGAGCTTCCTCGACGATAAGGGGGAAGTAGATGGTCGGGGCGTGGAAGCCGAAATCCAGCAGGCGCTTGGCCACGTCGGTGGCGCGAATCCCCCGAGCGGCCTTGAGGTTGCGGGCCGACAGCACGAACTCGTGCATGCACGTCCCCTGGTAAGGCAGATCGAAGTGGTCCTGCAGGCGGACACGCATATAATTGGCCGCCAACACGGCAGCCCGGCTGACATCCTGCAGCCCCTGGGCTCCAAGGGTGCGGATGTAGGCATAGGCCCGCACCAGCACCAGGAAGTTACCCCAGAAGGTGCGGACCCGCCCGATGCTGTGCCGAGGCACCTCGGTGCGGAAGGTCTCGCCGTCCTGAACCACGCGGGGACCGGGAAGGTAGTGGACCAGCTCTCCCCTCGCTCCGACGGGACCGGCTCCAGGACCGCCGCCCCCGTGGGGGGTCGAGAAGGTCTTGTGCAGGTTCAGGTGGACCAGGTCAAAGCCCATGTCGCCCGGGCGGGCCAGGCCCATCAGGGCGTTCATGTTGGCTCCATCGTAATACAGCAGACCTCCCGCCTCGTGCACCAGGGACGCGATCTCCTCGATACCGGTCTCGAAGAGCCCCAGGGTGCTGGGGTTGGTCAGCATCAGGCAGGCCACAGATGGATCGAGGTGAGCGCGGAGCGCTTCCAGGTCCACTCCTCCTTGAGCGTTGGAAGGGATGGTGACCACCTCAAAGCCCGCCAATGCAGCACTTGCCGGGTTGGTGCCATGGGAGGAGTCGGGCACCAGGACCCGGGTCCTCTTCTCTCCCTTGTCCTGGAAATAGCGGCTGATCATGAACAAGGCCGTGATCTCGCCGTGAGCGCCCGCCGAAGGTTGCAGGGTGATGGCATCCATCCCCGTGATTTCGGCCAGGCAATCCTGCAGGGAGTGCATCAAGCCCAGCGCACCCTGCACCGTCGACTCGGGTTGGAGTGGATGGATGGCCGCGAAGCCGGGGAGGGTGGCAGCCTTCTCGTTGACCCTCGGGTTGTATTTCATCGTGCACGAGCCCAAGGGGTAGAAGTGGGTGTCCACCGAGAAGTTGAGTTGGGAGAGGCGCGTGAAGTGGCGCATGACATCCAGTTCGGACAGCTCGGGCAGGGCCGGGGGGGTCTGGCGCAGCATCGCCGCCGGAAGGAGTGTCCCTGGCTGAACCTTCGGGCAGTCCGTCTCCGGAGGCATGGTCCCCCGGCGCCCGGGACGGGACTTCTCGAAGAGGGTGGATTCACAGGTCTTCACCTCGTCACCTCCACGGCACCATGGGCCAGGGCCTCCAAGGCCAGGGCCAGCTCCTCCACCTCCTGCTGCCGGGTCAATTCGCTACAGCAGACCAGGAGACAGTCACAGAACTCGGGATAGTCCCGGCCCAAGGCGTAACCTCCCAGGATCCCCCGCTCGGCCAACCCTTCCAGAAGCTGCTCGGGTGGAACCGGGCAGCGCAGGACGAACTCGTGGAAACCGGGCTCGGAGAAGGCCAACGAGAAACCGGGAACCCGGGACAGACGTTCCCTGGCGAAGGCTGCCGAGCTCATGGAGCCCAGCGCGCAACGACGCAGGCCCTCGGGCCCCAGCAGGGCCAGGTTGACCGTGACCGCCAGGGCACAAAGACCCTGGTTGGAGCAGATATTCGACGAAGCCTTCTCGCGCCGGATATGCTGCTCGCGAGCCTGGAGCGTCAGACAGAATCCGCGCCGCCCCTGAGCGTCTTCCGTCAGCCCCACCAGGCGCCCGGGCATCCGGCGCAGGAGTCCTTGGCGAGCCGCCAGGAAGCCGACGTAGGGCCCCCCGAAAGACAGCGGCAGACCGACCGGCTGGGCCTCCCCACACACCAGATCGGCTCCATAGACGCCGGGGGCCTCCAGGACCGCCAGGCTGACCGGGTCGTTGACGGCCACGATGGCCAGGGCTCCAGCCTGCCTGGCTGCCTGACACATGGCAGGGCCATCCTCGATCTGCCCCAGGAAATTGGGAACCTGGACCACCACCGCAGCCACGTCGGTTCCCACCTGGGGGACCTCGGTCCGCCCCTCCTGCAATGGAATCTCTTCGAAGACTCCTCCATCGGCGGCCAGATACGTCGAGAGGATTTCCCGGGTCTGGGGATGGACTCCCCGCGACACCAGGACCTTCGAACGCCGGGTCTGGGCTCGGGCCATCAGGACGGCGTCGGTGACGGCAGTTCCCCCGTCATACACCGAAGCGTTGGCCACATCCATGCCGGTCAGACGGCAAATCATCGTCTGGAACTCGAAGATGGCCTGCAGGGTGCCTTGGCTGGCCTCCGCCTGGTAGGGCGTGTAGGCCGTCAGGAACTCCGAACGCGAGGTCAGCGTCTCGACCAGGGTCGGGACAAAATGTTGATAGGCACCTGCTCCCAAGAAGGAGCTGCGGGTGGCCTCCTGGTTGCGGGAAGCCATTTGCCCCAGGTGCTCGAGAAGTTCGTACTCGGTCAGCGCCTCCGGGAGGCGAAGGTCGCGGTCCAGGCGGAGGCTGGGCGGAATTGACGCGAAGAGTTCCTCCAGCGAAGACACCCCCACGACCTCGAGCATGTGTTCGCGGTCCGCTTGGGTGTGGGGCAGATAACTCATCCCGCCTCCTCGGTAATCTTCTTGTAGGCAGCAGCGTCCAGCAGAGAAGCGATCTCGGACGGTTCCGACAGGCGCACGCGCACCATCCAGCCTTGGCCGAATGGATCATCGTTGACCAGCTCCGGCTTGAAGTCGTCGGACTCACTGAGGAGCTCGGGATTGACCTCCACCACCTCGCCCGTGACCGGGGCGTAGAGGTCGGAGACGGTCTTGACCGACTCGACCACGCCGAAAGTCTGCCCTCGGGTCAGGGTCGCGCCCACAGCGGGGAGTTCGACGTAGACGATGTCACCCAACTGTTCCTGCGCGAAGTGGGTGATCCCCACCTCGGCGATTTCCGCGTTCAGACGGATCCACTCGTGATCATTGGTGTATTTCAGGTCCTGGGGGATCATCTGGATTCTCCTTATAGTCGAATTTGTCGGATGGGAAAGGACTACCGAAGAAAGGCTTCAGAAAACCGGGAAGAGGCCATGACTCAGCCGCGCCGGACACTGCCTCGGACGAAGGGTGGACGAACAACTCGGGCCGGCTCGGAACGCCCCCGAACGATGACCGAGAGCTCGGTGCCTTCCGCGCGGCAACCGATATCCACCCTGGCCAGGGCGATTCCCTTGGACAACGATGGCGAGAAGGTGCCGCTGGTGACCACGCCCACGGGGCCTTCAGGGCCCTCGACCGGATAACCCTGGCGGGGGATGCCACGTCCCAACATCTCCAGGCCCACGATGGTCGTGCGCGCCCCCTTCTCCTTTTGACGGGACAGGGCCGCCTTGCCGAGAAAGTCGGGTTTACTCCAACGCACCACCCAACCCAGGCCTGCATCCAGTGGAGTGGTCAACTCGCTGATCTCGTGACCGTACAGGGAATAGCCGGCTTCCAGGCGCAAGGTGTCGCGTGCTCCCAGACCGACCGGGACGATTCCCCCGACTTGACGCAGCGAGTTCCACAGCTCTTCGACCCGCTCCCAGGCCACGTACAGCTCAAATCCATCCTCTCCGGTGTAACCGGTGCGCGAGAGGACGGCGGGGATCCCGGCCACCTTCGTCTCCAGCAGGTGATAATACCCCAACTCCTCCAGGTTGGCCTCGGTGCCGGGCTGCAGGAATTCCTGGGCTTCAGGCCCCTGGACCGCCAATAGGGCGGTGTCCAGGGAAAGGTCATTCAGCTGCGCATCGCCGGAGAGGTGGTTCTCCATCCACTCCACCACCTTCAAGCGGTTGGATGCGTTCACGACCAACCAGAACCGACGTTCGCCCCCTTGCATGTCGGGGAAACGATAGACCAGCAGATCATCGAGGATGCCGCCGTCGGCGCCGCACATACACGTGTACAGGCACTGCCCGGGCTCCAGGCGCTCGACATCGTTGGTGACCATGTAGTTGAGGTAGGCGGTGGCACCAGGACCCGTCACCTCGATCTCGCCCATGTGGGAGAGGTCAAAAAGGCCTGTTCCCGTCCGTGTCGCCTGATGCTCCTGGCGAATCCCGGTGTATTCGACCGGCATCTCCCAGCCAGCAAACTCCACGATTCTGGCGCCCTCACGACGATGGACCTCATAGAGGGGGGTGCGCAGCAGACCTGCCGTTCCAGTCACCAGAGTCCTCCTTGTGATCAGCCCCGGAATTGGCGTGGGGCAGACGCCTCGAAGCTTCGCGCCCCGGAAGATTGCCCCTGCCCGAAATCACCCCAGCCGCACAAGGCTTTCGGGTTTGGAGGAACGGGCCAGGATGGCGCGGGCCAAAGCCACATCCAAGCCGATCTGGGTTTGGAGATCCTCTGCTTGGGGGAAGCGACGCTCGTCGCGCAGACGGCTGACCATGAAGACCTCCAGCAGACGGCCATAGAGATCCGCTTTGAAATCAAAAAGGTGAACTTCCAGGACGGGCACTCCGCCCCCGAAGGTCGGCCGAATCCCGAAGTTCGCCACACCCGGGCGGAGGTTTCCCAGACAGCCTGCCCAGACGGCATAGACCCCGGTAGCTGGGACCACGCGCCCCTCAGGAATGCGCAGATTCGCCGTCCGGGTCCCCAGGTGGGCACCGCGAGAGTCACCCGCCTCGACCGGCCCGAGCACCCGGTAGGGTCGGCCCAGGGCGACGGCGGCCTCCTCCATCCGGCCGTGCCCCACCAGACGACGGATCCGGCTGGAAGAGACCAGGGCCCCGGCGGACTCCAGCCCAGGGACCTGGATGACCTCGAAACCCAGATCGGGTGCCAGCGAGACCAGAAGCCCCCCGTCTCCTCGAGCGCCATGTCCGAAACGATAGTTGGGCCCGACCGATACAACCCGGGCTCTCAGGCGTTCCTGCAAAAAAACCCGGGCGAACTCCGCCGCCTCGATCCGTGAAAAGTCCGGTTGGAAATCCATCCAGACCACCCGCAGCCCCAGACTCTCGATCAGGGCGAAGCGCTCTGCCTGATCCGTCAAAAGGTCCGGAACTCGCTCAGAGGCCAGCAGCGTGGCCGGATGATTCGAGAAAGTGAAGGCGATCGGCTCCAGGCCCCTGGTCCGGGCCAATTCCTGGACCGTCCTGAGGATCGCCCGATGTCCCCGGTGCACCCCGTCGAAGAAGCCCAGGGCCACGGCAGTGCCTCCCTGGGAGGGGTGAAATTCGTCCAGGTTCAGGCCGAATTTCGATTCCATCGGACCCCGCATTACCTCCTGCCGCCGACGACGTAGACCTCAACCCCAAGAGCGCGCAGATGCTCGGCCTGGTTGCGAGCTTCTGCCTCTGCACTGAACACCCCCCCCCGAACGCGATAGAAAACCCCTTGTTCAGTCTGGATCTCGTCGATGTGGACCTCCTGGCCCTGAGCCAGCAGTTGTTCGGCTCTTTCCCTGGCGTTGGCCTCGTTGGAGAAGGATCCGAACTGCAACTGATAGGAATCCGACGCGGCGACGGCAGGGGTGGGCACGGGTTCTTCAGGGACGGAGGATGGAGAAGGAGGAGCGGCCACGGGAGTCGGTTCGAGGCTCCCGGTTGGCCGGGGAGCAGGCGTCGAAGCCTCTGGGGTCGGAGAGGAATCAAATGAGGGCTCGGGGGAAGTCTCTGGAGCAGGCGAGACCGCCGGAAACGCAGCGGCCGTAGGGCTGGCCTTCACAGGAGAGGCCGTGATGGTAGGGATTGGAGAGCGCTCGAGAGCCCCTCCGGCCCGCTGTTCGTCCAGCTCTTTCTGGATGGCCGGGTCGGCCGTCTTCCAGGGCCGGGGGCGAGGGGTCGGGATGTTCAGGGCCTGAGAGGTGTCCTCCCCGCTGCGCTGCTTCTCGACGATCCGATGGCCCAGCCAACTACCGCCCAGGATGGCCGCCCAGATCACCACGACCATGGTGATGATGATCCTCGGCCAGAATCCGTCCCCCTGTTCCTTTCTCGCCATCGCGCCCTCCGCGCACATTCTCACCCGACCCGGCGGGCGAGAAAAGAGATCCCGAATCCGGGTCCGATGCGGCCCGGCCCCTCGGTCTCAAAAAATTCGACACTTCGAGCTGCCTCCCGCCTTGGTTCAGGAAGGTTTCCCAAACAGGAAGGGGCGCGCTCGCCGTTCTGGACAGAATCTCCATATCCTGCTGAAAGCAGGGGAAGAGACCGGGAACGGAGGGGCTTCTGGTCTCCGGTAATGCCCCCGAAAAGCGACTCCCGCATCCCTTGCGGCCCCTGATTGTCGTCGCTCTGGAAGCGCTGGGAAACTCCGAGCAGACCTCGACCGTCATCGGGAAAAGTCAGCCGCAGAAACCAGGAGGAGCGCCCTCCACCCCGCGTTTGCCGTGGGGGTGAGGGCGCTGTTCAGCAGGCGCCTTCCGTAACTAACGCAAGACGGAGGCTACGGTTCGGGACTCCCGCTGCAGGCGATGGCGCCAGATCTCTCGCGAGGTTCCCGGCTCGAGAACCGTGGCCAGGAATCCCTCTGCTCCCAGCAGGACCACGCTGTACCATGCCTCGCCAGTCTGCAACAGGACTTGTCGTAGCGGGCCCATCCCAATCGGATCCGCGAAAGCCTCGCACTCGACAACCAGCTGGGCCAGCAGAGCGGCCAGGGGTTCCGCCTGCAGTTCCTCAGGCAGGAGTGCCTCGATCGGCAGCCCCTCCCGCTGCGAAACCAGGCTGCCTCTCACCCCATCCAGCCGCGACATGTCCTCCAACGACTTCTTGAGCATCGCTTCGCGAAGCGCCATCTCACCGGGCAAGGAGGCCGTCACCTCATCCTCGAAACCGGTTTCGCCCCGCCCCAGGTTGACCAGCAGGCTCAACCCCTCGACCGAAGGGTGCAACTGGAAGAAGCCGCCGGCACCTTCCAGGAAAAGGGCCTCCGGGTCGGCAGCCCCAACCTCGTCGAGGATGCGCCGAACCGAACCGAGCAACTCGACATGCAGGGCACAGACCAGGTCGGATTCCTCCATCGTATCCAGCTCTCCCAGGAAAGCCAGACCGTCGGAATCTGCCAGCATGGCCGAGCATTCCTCCAGTTCCGCCACCTGCCGCAGGTACTCTTCCAG
>JAAZKF010000249.1 GCA_012799975.1 Burkholderiales bacterium | reverse complement strand
GGAAGGCGTGCATCGAGGAGCG
The DNA here is from genome assembly GCA_012799975.1 of Burkholderiales bacterium. Taxonomy (GTDB): domain Bacteria; phylum Vulcanimicrobiota; class Xenobia; order Xenobiales; family Xenobiaceae; genus Xenobium. Next base: position 9,117 of record JAAZKF010000249.1, on the reverse strand, counting down.
GAGCGTAGTTGGAAACTACGTGAGCACCGCAGAGGTGCGCCTGACGACGCAGACGGGCCCGGATCGACGGCCGAATGCCACGGTAGGCGGCGGATTCAGGGCAGGACCCGCCGGTCAATCGAGCCGCAGGAAGACCCCATCTGTCTCCTGCGAAAGGTCCCCCTCTTTGAAAGCCTGGCCTCCGAGGACCTGCGCTCCCTCCTCCAGATCGTCCGGACCCGGGAGTACCCTCGAGGGGCGGTCCTGGTCACCCAGGGCGATCCCGGGGATGAGTTCGTCATCCTGCTGGAAGGCAGTGTCAAGGTCGAGCTTCTGACCCCGGAGGGCAAGGAACTGACCCTGACCATGCTCAAGACCTTCCAGTTTTTCGGGGAGCTGGCCCTTTTCGACGACATGCCCCGCTCGGCCACTGTCAGCGCCCTGGAGGATACCCGGGTCATGGTCCTGGGCAAGCAGGACTTCCATCGGATGCTGGAAGAGCACCCACGGATGTTCTTCCCGATCCTGCGGCACTTGACGCGCAGGCTGCGCATCCTGACCGAGGATGTCGCCAGCCTGGCCTACCTGGATGCCTACAGCCGGGTCGCCCGGAAACTGCTGCTCCTGGCCGAACAACTGGGGGTCAGCCACAGCCCGGACGAGGTTTTGATCCCCCATCCCCTGACCCATCAGGAACTGGCCAACCTGGTCGGGGCGACCCGCGAGACCGTCACCAAGATCCTCAACGAGATGAAGGACAAGGGGCTGCTGTCCATCGACCAGCACCGGATCACCTTGTTGTGCAAAGCGGAGCTGATGCGTGCCCTCATGTAGCGTGGTGGGCCAGGACCCCCACCTGTAACCGGCGCGCCACGGTGGGAAGAAACCAGGATCTCGATCTGCTTCAGCGGTGGGGCGGGGAAAAAGGAAACCCGCCCCCGAGAGCTACCTGGTGGATTCTCGGGTTGGGATGGTTCATCCTGGCAGTCGGCGGGCGGCCTCGAGCTCTCCTCGGTTAAGATGGAAGATGTAGAGCTCCCGCAACAGGTCCACCAGATCGGCATCCGCCTGGTTCCGTTTGCGATAGCCTTTGGTGGCCTGCAGGAAGCGGACTTCGTAGCTCTTGGGTATTTCTTCGAAGGGAACCTGGTGCTCGCGCAGGATGTGCCCGAGAAGGATTCGGGCTGTCCGGCTGTTGCCGTCCTCAAAGGGATGGATGTACAGGAATTCGTTATAGAGGAAGGCGGCCAGGTACAGAACTTCGGCGGTGTTGGCGGGTTTCCAGGTTGAGGCATCCCGCATCAACTCTTGCAGCAACGATTCAACCTGTCGCGGGGGGGCCGTCTTGAAATGAGGGTTGTTGCGGACCTGGACCTGATGGTCCCGGAAATCCCCGCCGATCTTCGTGGAGGCCATGGCCACGCTGTGGTACTCGCGGATCAGGTCGACACTCAACCTGCGCTTCTCGTCCACCCTCTTACGCATCCGCTCCCAGGCCCGCGAGTAGCACTTCGAAGCTTCAGGGTCGAAGAGACCGGTGTTCTCGGGGATCACGCTGGCTTTGATGATCTTGGGGGTCGGGCCGAGTCCCCAACCGATCGGGCTCAGACCTGAAACTCCCAGCAGCTTGCGGGCGTTGGCAGCTTGAGCCTTGCCTCCGGACCGGGAGGCCAAGAGTTTCTCATGGATGACCGTCTCCAGGCGGATCTTCTTGCGGAAGAGCGCACGGTTCCGGCGGATTCCCAGGAATTCGCAGAGACCATCCAGGAAGGGGTTCTGGATCAACTTGCCGATCAGGGGGCGGAAGGAATAGACCAGGAGCAGTTCGTTGTGGATGAGCCGGGCGAGGACCTCCGGTCGAAGCAGTTCGGTGGGCACGTCGGCCGAGCTGAAGTAGTCGAATCCGAAGACCTTCTTCAGGAAATCGACCATGGGCTGTTCGAAGTAGGCGTTGTAGTCCAGTTCGTAGGCCAGGGCAAAGGAAAGGGCCAGGTTCAAAGCCTGGGCACGCTTGTTGGAGGCCAGCGAATAGCGGTCACCGTCGCGAGCGATCAGTTTGGCGTCGACCAGTTCCTCGAGGGGGCGGAAGAGCGTATTTTCTTTCGCAATGTGCAGGGAATGGGCCAGCCGGGTCAGGGCGATGCCTTCGGGTCGCCCTCCGACTGAGGCGAAGAGGTCCCAGCAGGTCAATTCGGGAGTGCTGGTTCCGGGACCGGTCTGCAACAAGATCTTCCTCCATTTTCTTGAACGCCCGTCGATGGAGCCTTCGGGAGTTGGTGGAATTCGACGCCGGGAGTGGGAGTCCCTGGAAGGGAACTCAACCTGGAGTTCGGAAATCGTCAGGATGTATCGAGTAGAATGTCTGTTTGTTCCGCGCCGTCGAGGTCTGCTCGAGATCACCGGGGAGATCGCGCAGGCTGTCGGCGCGAGCGGGATCCGTGAGGGCTTGTGCAATCTCTTCGTCCGGCACACCTCTGCCGGTCTCTGCATCCAGGAGAACGCAGACCCTTCGGTTCGGACCGATCTGGAGGAGTTCCTGGACCGTCTGGTGCCTTTCCAGGATTGGTTCAGCCACACTGCGGAGGGACGTGACGACATGCCTTCGCATATCAAGACCCTCTTGACCGGGGTCAGCCTCAATATCCCGATACTCCGGGGACGTCTGGCACTGGGCACCTGGCAGGGGATCTACCTGTGGGAACATCGCGATCGGCCACCCCAGCGCAAGGTGTTGTTGACGATCTGGGAATGAGGGATGAGCCGGGGACCTCAGGCTGTAGGAATCTCTGGAGGGTGATCCCGTCACAAGGCGAAGCCAGGACACCGCATGGAAAGATTGCAGAAGATTCTGGCGGCTGCCGGCTTCGGATCTCGCCGTCGCTGTGAAGACCTGATCCGAGAGGGGCGTGTGACGGTGAACGGCCGGCCGGCCCGACTGGGCGACTCGTGTGACCCCAGGAAGGATCAGATCCAGGTGGATGGGGTCCCCGCCAACCGTCGAGCCTTGGGACGTCGGGTCTACGTGCTGTTGAACAAGCCCAAAGGCTACGTCTCGACGGTTCGCGACGAGGCCGGCAGGCCGACGGTGATGGACCTGGTCGCCTCGGTCAAGGAACGGATCTATCCGGTCGGTCGGCTGGACCGGGAGACCGAGGGGTTGTTGATCCTGACCAATGACGGAGAGTTGGCCTATGCTCTGACCCACCCACGTCATCTGGTCGAGAAGGTCTATGTGGCCCAGGTTCAGGGGCGCCCTTCCGAAGCGGTCCTGGCCGATCTCAGCGCGGGGGTCCTGTTGGAGGATGGTATGACTGCTCCGGCCCGGGCTCGCTTGTTGCCGGATGGCAGGGTTCGGCTGGCCTTGCGTGAGGGGCGCAACCATCAGGTTCGACGGATGTTGGCTGCCGTGGGACATCCGGTACGGGAGTTGCGTCGGGTACAGGTCGGGTCACTGGAATTGGGTGGACTTCCGCTGGGCTCCTTTCGCCACCTGATGCCTCGGGAGGTGAAGGCCTTGAAGAAGTCGGCTTCCAGGGAAGCTCGCCGGTGAGAGGCTGGTTTGTCCTGCTGCAGGTTGCCGTGCGCCTGGTCTGGCATTGGCCGGGCTTGCTGTGGTACCTGTTGCCGCGCAGGTGGAGGGGAGGATGGAAGAGCCCCTGGCAGCCCTGAGGAGCGTCAGTCTTCAGATGACGATCTCATTGCGGTTCAGGTTGTCCTTGGCCGTCTGGATGATCTCGCAGATCTCCTCGAAATCCGTGAAGAAGAACTTCTCGAAGCGGATGAAGTTCTTCCCATCGCTGACCAGGGCGCTGGGGAAGAGGTTGCGCTGGTCAGGGCGAGGACCTGAGTAAAGGACGTCTTCCCAGCGGATGTGGATGGGCTGGCCCTTGCCTTCGAGGTAGAGGAAATACTTGGGACTCACGCCGATCCGCCTGCGGGCGTTCCTGGCGAAGGTGATGAGCAAACCCCCGAAACAGATGACCGAGACCAGGATGGGGAGGTATCCGGTGAGGAAGCGAAAAGGGTCGCCGGTTTCCGCTGGGAAGGCCATCAATCCGAATCGGCCCATTCCGATCAACGCCACAATGAACGGGGTTGCAATCCCACTGAGTAGCCAGAAGTTGCGAAGGCTGACTTTGAAGACTCTCTCTTTGGGACCGGTACGTGCGAAATCCACGGCGGCTACTTCGGCATGCCCACCGGGTATCACCTTCCCAGAATTCGAGGTCTGAGGATGAGTTCCAGAATTCCTGAGGCGACCGTCGACGAGATTCTCCGCCGCTGTGATCTGGTCGAGGTGATGGGGCGTTACGTCCAGCTTCGTAGGACGGGCCGGAAGTACGTGGCCCTGTGTCCGTTCCATCAGGAGAAGACACCGTCGCTGCACGTGGACCCGGAGAAGGGCTTATGGCATTGCTTCGGTTGCAAGGTGGGTGGCACCGTGCTGACCTTCGTCCAGATGATGGAGGGCTTGAACTTCCGGGAGGTGGCTTTGAAGATGGCCGCCGAGGTGGGAATTCAGGTCGAGATTTCGCGGCAGGCGGCTGCAGAGGATTCCCGCCGGGAGAGGGCCTTCAATCTTTTGGACCGGGTGGCAGGCTACTATCACGAGCTGTTGCTGCGTAGCCCGCTGGGCCAGTCCGGTCGCGAGTACCTGGCTGAGCGGAGGATTTCTCGTGAAACCGCCGAGCGCTTTCGTCTGGGCTGGGCGCCTGGCGGAGGACGGGCTTTGGCCAGGAAACTGGAAAAGGCTGGTTTCTCGAGGCGGGAGTCACTCGAGGCAGGGGTCCTGGTGGAGCGCAGCTCAGGCCTGCGGGATCTGCTGCGCGACCGACTGGTCTTTCCGATCTGTGATACCCAGGGGCGGGTCCTGGCCTTTGGTGGTCGAGCCTTGGGGGACGTCCAGCCGAAGTACCTCAACTCGCCTGACTCAGCATTCTATTCCAAGAGGATGCATCTGTATGGGATCCACCTGGCTCGGGGGCCGATTTCTCGTGGGGACCAGGCGGTCCTGGTGGAAGGTTACTTTGATGTCGTTTCCCTGCATCAGGCCGGGTTCCCGAGAACCGTCGCTTCGCTGGGGACAGCCCTGACTCCCGAGCAGGCCAATCTCCTGCACCGCTATACCCGCACCGCTGTACTGGCTTATGACTCAGACCCGGCTGGTCAACAGGCCACTTTGAAGGGTGCCGAGATCCTGGAGGAAGCCGGCTTGCGCGTTCTGGTGGCTACGATGCCTGAAGGAGAGGATCCGGACTCGCTGGCACGCAAGAACCCCGAGGCCCTCACCGAGCAGATCGCTGCAGCCGTCGGCGTGGTCGAGTTCCAGATGGACTGCCTCCAACGTCGCATCGACCTGTCCACTCCGGAAGGGAAAGAGGATTTCGTAAGAGAAGTGCTGCCGTCCATCGGGCGCATCCGCGACTCTGTCCGGCAGGATGCCTACGTACGAAGACTGGCCTATCGCACCGCGATCTCCGAACAGAGATTGCACTGGCGACTTCGGCGCAGTAGGCGCAAGCCGGAGCCGGTCCGTCACAGGGCACGGGCGTTTGATGTTGAGGAGGGGCTGCTTTATCTCTGTGCTGCGAATCCCGAGTGGATCGCCGTGGTGCGGGAGATCATCTCGGTCGAGATGATCTCCCGGGAGGAGATGCGGCCTCTCTTCTCTGCCCTCCTGGGGCTGGGTGAGAGGAAGGAACCCGTGACCTTGGCTGAGTTCCTGCCCCATCTCCAAGAAGAAGGAATGGTTTCCAGGCTGACGGAAATATTGGCCCAAGAGCCGCTGCAGTCCACGGTCGAGGATGTCCGCAAACTGGCGGTATTGATTCGGGACAGAGCCCTGCGCGAAAGACTGGAGGTTCTCCGCGAGGAGGTCTTACCTACATTGAATGCCGGGCAGATGGATCTCGAAGATCCGCTTTATCAAGAATATTTTCAGCTTTTGCGGCATTTCCACGGTCGGGCAATGCAGTGAGGAGGACACAGGTGTCGGACAAGAGCAAGGTCTCTCCGGAGTTGAGCAAGCTCCTGGCCGAAGGGAAGAGCCGGGGCTGGGTGAGTTCGGAAGACATCCAGGAGGCTCTTCCTGATCTGGAACCCGAGCAGATCGAGGAGGTCCTCCTGATTTTCGAGAACGAAGGCGTCCGGATCAGCGACGGCACCGAAGAGGAGACCGAGGCGGAGGCGGTCGCCTCGACTCCACCACCTCGGAAAAGTGCCAAGAAGAAGACTACCAGCACGGACTCCTGGCCCGAGAGCATGGCTTTGGATGATCCCGTCCGCATGTACCTCAAGGAAATCGGGCGCGTCGATTTGCTGACTCCCGATGAGGAGAAGAGCCTGGCGCAGAGGATTGAAAAGGGCGAAGAGCAGTTGCGCCTGATGCTGCGGACCGAGGAACTCAAACAGATCTTCCTGCAGGTCCTGCGCGACCAGGTCGGTCTGGGCCCCTCGGAAGAAGACCTGGCCGAGGACGCCCTGCGGCAGGGTATGGGTAGCGGTCGCGGGGCCGAGGAACTTCTCGAACGACTGGAGGCAGCAGAAAACGAGGACTTCGTCGACCAGGTCAAGGAACTGCTGGAACGCCAGAAGGCAGTCGAGCGGTTTTGGGAGAAGGCGCGGACGAAGTATCGTAAGCTCCTGGTCGCGCGATTGGAGGAGGAACTGCGATTTCTGCTGCGGTCCCAGGACCTCCGGAAGGTCCTGGAGGAGGAACTGCGCCAGCAGGCCGTCCAGTTGAAGCCGGCCCAGGCCGCCCTACTTGCCTCCAGGGAACCCTCAGAGCAGGCGGAGCTACGCCAGGCCTTGACTCGCGCCGAGTCCGCCGCCGACCTGCTGGCCCTCCTGGAGCCGGCCGATGACCAGAAGTGGCTGAGCCTGGTCCGCGGGTTTCTGGCGCGCAAGCAGGCGAAGTTCCAGGGCGATCGCTGGGAGTGGCTCCATACCCATATCCGCGAGGTCCTGGCTCGGCTTGTGGGAAGCGAGGAGACGGCCGCCGAGCGTTTCGAAGAGTTCCACAGACGAGACCTCATCTTCGTCGATGGCGGCGAGGCCAAGCGCAAACTGATCGAAGCCAACCTGCGGCTGGTGGTCAGCATCGCGAAGAAGTACATCAGTCGTGGGATGCTCTTCCTGGATTTGATCCAGGAGGGCAATCTCGGTTTGATCCGGGCCGTAGAGAAGTTCAATTATCGCAAGGGTTATAAGTTCAGCACCTATGCTACCTGGTGGATCCGGCAGGCCATCACTCGGGCTTTGGCCGATCAGGCCCGAACCATCCGGATTCCGGTCCATATGGTCGAGACCATCAACCGCCTGATCCGAGTCTCGCGTCATCTCTTGCAGGAACTCGGGCGGGATCCCTCGGTTGAGGAGATCACCCAGGAGATGTTCCCGATAGACCTGGAGGAGATCCGGGCCCAGGTCAGTACGCAGTTCGGTCGGGAGATGGACCTCGAAGACCCCCTGGTCAAAGAGGAGCTTCTCAAGAAGAAGAAGGCCGCCGAAGACCGAGTCCGGGAGATCATGAAGATTGCCCAGGAGCCCATTTCTTTGGAAACCCCGATCGGCGAGGAGGAGGACTCTCATCTGGGAGACTTCATCGAGGATGCTGAGGCGATAGCCCCGGCTGAAGCAGCCAGCACGAAGCTGCTCAAGGAAAAAATGGATGAGGTCCTGCAGAATCTGACGCTCCGCGAGAAGAAGGTACTGCAACTCCGGTTCGGTCTGGAGGATGGGCGCAGCCGGACTCTTGAGGAAGTGGGTCAGGAATTCGGGGTGACCCGCGAACGGATCCGCCAGATCGAGGCCAAGGCCCTGCGCAAGCTGCGACACCCGACGCGCAGCAAGTGGTTGAAGGACTACTGGTTGGGGCAATGACCTCGCCAGACGACCTTTTCTCCTGTCCGGCCCCGCCATCCTGTGCAGAAGGGCCGGCTTGTTTGTTGGAGGATGACCCGTGAAACTGCCCCGTCCTGCTCTGGTTCTGGTCACGTTTTTTGTTTTGACCTTGACCCTGAATGGCCCTGGAGGTCAAGCCCTGGCCGAGCCCGAGGCTCCTTGGAGGGAGGCTGCGATCCGCATGAGCCGATTGCAGACCCTGTTGGAATACTTCTACATGGAGACTGGTGAGTATCCTCCGAACCTGAAGCTCCTGGAACGCTTCTTCAACCACGGTGTCCCCGACCAGGTCCCCAAGGTGGTCGTGCCCGTCGACCCTGTCACCTCCAAGCCCTTCTCTTATGAACTATCCCAGGATGCCCTCCACTATCGGCTGGCACCTCCCGACCCGAGTGTCTACGGGGCTCAGGCCTTGACCTTGGAAACCTTGGATTGGGGATGGATGGCGGCCTTGGCCCGCCAGCGCCGCGCCGAGCAGATGGGCATGGAGTGCCGGCTCAAGATCGAAGTCCTGGCCACGCAATGTGAGATGTACGCCAAGGATAATGAGGGAAAATTCCCCTCCCGGGTCGAGGATTTGATTCCCAAGTATCTGCCCCGGGTCCCGGTTTGTCCGATCACAGGGCAACCCCACCTGCTGGTGCCGACTTCAACGGGTTATTTCATCTCGTGTCCCAACCCCAACGGCCATGACCTGAAGAAGTTCGGATATGCCTCCGACAAGGGGATGGTCGTGGAACCCATGGAAAATAAGCCTCGCCCTTCCCGCCCGGCTTCGGGTTCGTCGCCCGTGCCTGCGTCCTCGCCTGCGCCGTCGTCGTCGCCTGCGCCTGCGCCTGCGCCGTCGTCCGCGCCTGGTCAGCCCTGAGGCCGGGGCTCGGGATTTTCTCCGAAAAATGTTGTGCATGCATGTTGACGGGGCGCGGAGGCAGTGCTAGGCTAGCGGAGCCCCGGGGGAACCGGGTGCGGGGAAGGCAACCGCCCAGACGGCGCCGAGTGTGTGCCGGGAAAGAGTTGCGGGTTGACGGCTGTTTTTTTTTGATGTAGGATGGTGGTCGTTGACTTTGGGCTTGGTCTTTGACAACTGGATAACGGCGAAAGAGCTTGTGTGATTGCCTGAGCGTTCCGTCTGGGTTTTTTTTACCTGGTTGGGATGTTATGTTGATGACGAAGAGAGCGAGTCAGCTCCTATCGTTTGTTTTTGTTGGTGCGTTTTTGCACTGACGGACGAATTCG
>JAAZKF010000248.1 GCA_012799975.1 Burkholderiales bacterium | reverse complement strand
TGAAGGCGATGGCCGCAAAGGCATTGACCAGCCCCGACAACAAAACGGCCGTAGCTTCGAATCTCGGGAGAAGCGCGCTGACGTGCAGGGCGCACAGGGCTCCGACGGTCCAAACGGCGCTGGCCGCGACATTCCACACCAGGAAATCCAAGGGAAGCTTACGCCCTCCGCGACTCCAGGAGACCAGGACGGCGGGACTGCGCAGGCAGCCCAGGAGCGTGCGGACGCCGCGGGGGGTCCCGACACCCAGAAGAACCCGGACCATGGACCCGTGGTCCTGGACGGCCTGGATTCCAGCCTCGTACACGGCGACGAAGGTCGGCAGCAGGACCCAGGACAGGAAGGCTCCTGTAGCCGCTCCGACCACGACCCACTGAATCTGGCCATAGAGAACATCCACCCGCCCTGTCCGCACGGCCGTGTCCACGTAGGTCGCCAGGATCGGCAGATAGAAGAGGTTGGCGAACCGGGTGAACATGAAGAAGATCGACGAGACCGCGAGGGCCAGGGCCACCTGTCCGGTCCGGACCGCAGCCGGCCGCGCAGCCACGTTCAGCGTGGTCAACATCGCTACCACGCCCGCCAGCAGGGCGATGAATGCAAGCCGAAGGTCGGTCAGCAGGAAGGGGTCCATGGGGCGCCTCCTTTCCAGGCCGGAAGGTGCACCCCTGCGGAGGGGAAGGACGACTTGGAGTCGGGTAGGGGAACGCTGGGAGGGCGCCGAAGGGCTGGTTCAGAGATTAAACCTGTATATCGAAAGGAGTGATCCTGTGAAGCGAACCTTCTTGCTGCTGGCCATTTGCCTGGTGGCCCTGGGCGGCCTGCTCGCCCCGGCTCAGGCTCGGGTCGCGCCCCACGAAGTCAAGATTGTGGTCAATGGGGTTCCGTTCCAGGGAGAATGGGCCTTCGTAGGGGAACGGGCCTTTGTGGGAATCGAATCATTCGGGAAGGCCTTGGGCTCTTCGCGACACCACAACCTGCTGGGGTGGTGTCTGGAAACCGCAGACAAAGCGGACCAGAACTGTACCTGTGACATAAACCCCCTGGAGTTGGTAGTGCGCTCGCAGGGACAGGCTTTGAAGACCGCGCGCCACGGTGGGGTCACCATGGTGGACCTCCGCCAGGCCCTGCAGGCTCTGGATATCCCCTTCACTTATCGCCTGTATGATCGCACCTTCATGGTCGGAACTCCCCACTTCGGCGAGAACGCCAGGTGAAGATGGTCCTGCCATGGGGTCTGCAGGAATTCTGGAAGTGATTCCTGCAGGTCGTTCTGGTTGCTCGGCCGCTTGAATCCTTGCAGCGGGGGGCGCCTGATCCAGGAGGCGGAGCCTGTGTGGCTCCGCCTCCTGACTTTTTGTGTCAGGATACTGTGACAGACTGGGAGGGGGGAATTTGGTGTTCGAGAGTAGGAAGGGAGACCTGGAATGCAGGTGGATGCCTATACCCGATTCGTATTGACCATCATCGCTTTGTGTCTGGTGCTGGGCCTGGCCCGCGACCTGGCGGCTCCCGCCCAGGCTCGAGGTGAGGTGGTGCGGGTGGACGTGGTGCGGGTGGGAGGCCTGAACCTCTTCGACGGCAAGATCCCCGTGAAGTGAAGCCGGGCCGCTTCGGAGGGAGCCATCGGGCGAACGCGAAAGGCCGCGCATGCTCCACCCTGAAGTGCTCCAGGAGATCAACTCCCTGCGTCGGGAGATCCGTCGCCACGACCACCGTTACCATGTCCTGGATTCTCCCGAGATCAGCGACGCCGAGTACGATGCCCTCTTTCTCAGGCTGCAGGCCCTGGAGGAGGCCCATCCCGAACTGGTCACCCCGGATTCCCCGACCCGACGCGTGGGAGGGAGCCCGATCGACGAGTTCCGGGCCGTCGTCCATCCCCTCCCCATGCTCAGCCTGGGCAATGCCTTCACGGCAGGCGAGCTGCGGGACTTCGACGTTCGGGTCCGCCGGCGTCTGGCCGGGCTCTCGGCGACGTTCAAGGAGGACCTGTCCGAGCGGGTCGACTATCTGGCCGAGCTGAAGATCGACGGTCTGGCCGTGCGACTGGTCTACCGACAAGGTCACCTGGTCCTGGCGGCGACCCGGGGGGACGGGATCCGGGGGGATGACATCACCCACAACGCGGTGACCATCCGGTCGATACCCCTGGTGCTGGAGGGCCCCGACCTCCCCGAGGAGCTGGAGGTGCGCGGCGAGGTCTATATGTCCTGGTCGGATTTCCGGCGCATGAACGAAGAACAGGCGGGCTCGAACGAGAAGCTCTTCGCCAACCCTCGCAACGCAGCGGCCGGTTCCCTGCGCCAGAAGGATCCGACTGTGACCGCCCGGCGCCCTTTGAGGTTCCTGGCCTATGGTCTGGAAATCGGAAACCCCGGGTTGGAGCGCCACTCCCAGGCCCTGGATTTCCTCCAACAGCTGGGTTTCCCCGTCAGCCCCCACCGCCAGCTCTTCTCAGGGATCGAGCCGGTCCTGGCCTTCTGTCAGACCTGGCACACCCGCCGTCACGACTTGGACTTCGAGATCGACGGGGTCGTGCTGAAGGTGGATCGCTACGATCTGCAGCGCGAGTTGGGCACCATCTCGCGATCTCCGCGTTGGGCCATCGCCTACAAACTTCCCTCGACCCAGGTCACCACCCGGGTCGAGGCCATCGAGATCTCGGTCGGACGCACGGGAACCCTGACGCCGGTCGCCCTGTTGGAGAAGAAGATGGTCGATGGCAGTATGGTGAGTCGGGCCACGCTGCACAACGAGGATGAGGTCCGACGCAAGGATATCCGGGTGGGCGATACGGTCTTCCTGCACAAGGCGGGGGCAGTGATCCCCGAGGTGCTGGCGGTGGTGCCCGAGTTGCGCCCCGCGGGGACCCGTCCGTTCGAGATGCCCACCCGCTGCCCGGTCTGCCTCGGGGCGGTGGTGCGCGATGCCGAGCAGGCCGCTACGCGCTGCGTTAACCCCTCGTGTCCGGCCCAATTGGAGGGCTGGCTGCGTCACTACTGCTCGCGGAAGGCCATGGATGTGGAGGGCTTTGGCGAGACCCTGCTGCGTCAACTGGTGGCCCGTGGGCTGGTGCGCGATCCGGCGGACCTGTACCGTCTGACGCTCGAGGACCTCCTGGACTTGGAGCGGATGGGGCCGACCCTGGCCGAGAAGCTGCTGCGCAACCTGCAGGCCAGCAAGACCCGCCCCCTCCATCGCCTGTTGGTGGGGTTGGGTATCCGCCACGTCGGTGAACACGTGGCGCAGGTGCTGACCTCGCGTTATTCCAGCCTGCACGAACTGGCCTCGGCCAGCCAGGAGGAGTTGGGCACGCTGCACGAGATCGGCCCGGAGATCGGGGCCAGCGTGGCGGGTTACTTTGCCGATCCGGAAAACCTCCGTCTGGTGGAGCGGCTCCGCCAGGCCGGGGTCCAGACCACCCTGGATCTCCGGGAATCGAAGGGGGAGCGCCTGCCCCATCTGGAGGGGAAGACCTTCGTGCTGACCGGCACGCTGTCGGGGATGACCCGGGAAGAAGCCAGTGCCCGCTTGAGGGAGGCCGGGGCCCTGGTAACCTCCAGCGTCTCGAAGAAGACTAGTTTCCTGGTGGCCGGCTCGAAAGCCGGTTCAAATCTGCTCAAGGCCCAGGGGCTGGGGATCCCCGTGTTGGGCGAAGCAGAGCTGGAGGCCTTGCTCGCGCCGGGCCCTCAGGAGGCCGAAGAACCGTAGCGGGGGGGCTCCAGGGTCTGGGGAAAGACCTCCCGGGCTTCCGCCAGGTGCGGTGCCAGGTCTTTCTGATAGCGACGTGAGTAGTGGAAGAGGTACAGCTTCGAGGCTTCCAGTTCGCTGGCCAGGCGCCCCGCCTGGCGGGCCGTCATGTGCAGGTTTGCACGCGCCTTGTCCCACTGAAGGTGCAGGTAGGAGGCCTCGCACCACAGCTCGTCGACCGGGCGGGCTACCTTTTTCAGGGCGGCTACCGTCT
>JAAZKF010000247.1 GCA_012799975.1 Burkholderiales bacterium | reverse complement strand
TCTGGTCGGGAAGCATCTTGGGCGTGGTGCTGGAGACGTGGATCTGCTGGCGCTGCAAGGTCACGTCGAAGGGGGGGAGGGTTCCCCTCTTCAGGGTCAGGACCACGCGGGTCCCGACCTCGCCCCGGATCTTCAAGGTGGCAGCCTCGATGTCGAATTCGGACGTGTCCTCCCCGTCGATGTGGGTGATCCAGTCCCCGGTCCGGATGCCGGCGGCGGCAGCGGGACTTTTCTCGATCGGCTCGATGACGGTCAGACGCCTCTCATGGCGCAGGTCGGCCTCCAGGTAGATGCCCACTCCGCCGAAGTTGCCACCGCTCATCTGCTCGCTGAGGCGGCGATACTGCTCGGGGTCCATGACCGTGGTGTAGGGGTCGTTGATGGCCTCGACCAGGCCGGTGAGGGCAGCGTAGCTCAATTCCGGGATCTCGATGCCGGGAGCCACCTGGGCTTCCAGGAAGCGCCGGGTGAACTCTTCCTGTAACCGGGCGCGGTCCTGGGTCTGGGGAAGCTCCGGCAGTTCCACTCCCTGGATGCCCTTCTTTTCCAGGAATGCGCGCATCCCCGTCAGTGCGCCTTCCAGAAGCTCGCGGGTATCCAGCGAGCGGATATAGTCCTCCTGTAGCAGATCCAGCACCTCGGTCACGGTCTGCAGACCGATGGGGGAGGGTTCGGGTTGCGGATGCCGCGAGTCCAGCCAGGCCCTCAGGGGTTGGAAGGCTCCCAGCCCCAGAACGGCCCCCAGGAGGATGGCCAGTAGAATCAGGGCTGCCTGGGTCTTGTAGTTCGCCGATTGGCTGGCCATCTGGTACTCCTGTCTGGCAATGGTCGGGCCGGGGAAGGCCCCTGGCCCACGTCGAGGTCGGGTTCCTTCTATTGACCCAGATAGGGCGAGAGGTCGAAGAGGAAGGTGCGCTCGCGTCCATCCGGCCCCTTCACCCGGATTTGTTCGAGCAGGACCTCGTCCTGGCCCAGGATGCGACGGTCCAGGACCTCATAGTCCGAGCCGACCTGCAAGGCCTGCTCGATGTAGGCGCGCTGCTCCTGGACGCTGGCGACGCGCACGGCGTCCCGGATCGAGGACTTGCGCGGGGCAGGAGACTGGCTGATCCTTTCCATCAGCACGTCCAGGGCCTTCTGGACCTGGAGGTCCTCGGCGGTGCCGATCTTCTCACCGGGCATTTCGACTTTGATGTCGGGTTCGATCCCCAGTTTGTGGATGTCGCGGCCCGAAGGGGTCAGGTAGTGGGCCGTGGTCAGTTTCAAGGCCGAGACCTTTCCTTCCGGGAATCGCAGGGGGTAGATCTTCTGGACGCTACCCTTGCCAAAGGTCTTCACGCCTACCAGGACCCCACGACCCAGGTCCTTCAAAGCCCCGGCGGTGATTTCCGAGGCGCTGGCTGAGAATTCGTTGACCAGGACCACCAGGGGGGTGGTGTTGCGCAGGTTGGGAAGCGAGTTGTGCACCTTTTCGGGAACCCCCCGCTCGACCACCGAGACGATCCGGCTGCCGGTGGGAACGAACTTCGAACACACGTCCAGGGCTGTGTTGATGTAGCCCCCGCCGTTGTTGCGGACGTCCAGGATGAAGGCCTCGGCCCCCTGCGACTCCAGCAAGCGCATGGCCTGTTCGAGTTCGACGTTGGTACTGTCGCCGAAGATGCGCAGTTTCAGGAGCCCCACCTTGTGGCCGTCCTTCTCCAGGAGCTCGGAGCTGACGCTGTTGACGTGGATCTGCTCGCGGGTGAGGGTAACATCGAAGGGGTTGGCTACTCCTCGGCGGCGGATGGTGAGGACGATCTTCGAGCCCACGGGCCCCCGCAGCATGTCTCGGGATTGTTCGATGGTAAAATTGCGGGTGCTCTTGCCGTCGATCCGGAGGATCTGGTCGCGAGCCCGCAGGCCGGCCCGTGAGGCCGGAGTGTCCTCCATGGGTTCGACGATGGTCAATTGTTTGGCGTTCTTGGTGTCCAGTTCGATGTAGATGCCCAAGCCCCCGAAGTTCCCCCCTGACATCGATTCCTGGAGCAGGGCGTACTCCTCCGGGTTCATATAGATCGTGTAGGGATCGTCCAGGGCCTTGAGCATGCCTTGGATGGTTTCCATAGCCAGCTTTTCACCCCGCTGCAGATCGGGATAGCGGTCCAGGGCCAGTCCATACTGGCGCTTCAGCTCGGCCATGGCCTCCTTGCGGTCGGCCGAATCCGGCACGTGCTCGAGGAAATCGGCGTCCAACTTGCGCTCTTCCAGAAGAAGCCGCATGCCGTCCAATGCGCCGTTTACCAGTCGGGAGGGCGTTACCTCCTCGAGGTACTCGTTGCGGACCAGGGTCATCACGGTCTCGATCATCCGCAGTCCGGCGGCCGGCGAGGCCTTGGGTGGGGCGGCCAGCGCCGGGAAGGTCAGGGGGACCAGGAGGGGCAGGACCAGGAGCAGTTTGCGCAGGGAAACGACCATGGGGAGTGTCACCTCTTCGGGATGATGCGGATGGGGGACAGCGGGCTCAGATGAAGCCTGCCGGGTCGACGGGGTTGCCGTTGATACGGACCTCGAAGTGGAGGTGGGGACCGGTCGAGTAGCCCGTGCTGCCCACCGCAGCCACGGTCTGACCTTGTTTGACGGCTTGCCCATATCGTGCGTACAGGACCGAACAATGGGCATAAAGGGTGCTGTATCCACCGCCGTGGTCGATGATCAGGCAGTTCCCATAGCCTCCCATCCAGCCGCTGTGGATCACGGTTCCCGAGTCTGCTGCCCGGATCGCCGCGCCGCCTGGGGCTGCAATATCTATCCCGGAATGGAACCTTAAAGTTCCGAAGATCGGGTGGATTCGATAACCGAAGGAGGAGGTCAGCGGGCCATCGGTGGGGTACACGTAGCGTCCGGTGCCTCGTGCGCGACCTGCGGAAGGGGCCATGGCCTGTTCGCTGTGCAGGATGCTGCGCAGTCGGTCTTCCAGTTCTCGAGTGCTGCCCTCCAGTTCCACCACGTAGGAGGCGATGGACTGGCGTTGGCTCTGGACGCTGGCCAACAGGTTGCTGCGGGTCTCTTCCAGCCGGGCCAGCTGGGCCACCCGCTGTTCCTGGGCGGCCTTCAGACGGCGGATCTCGGCCACCGTGCTGCGGGCCGCAGCCTCCTGACCTTCCAGTTCTGCCTTGTGGCGGCGGACCTTTTCGACCAGCAACCGGTCGTTTTCGATGAGGATCTTCAGATAGTAGGCGTGATCCAGGAAGTCGGTGAAGTTTTTGGAACCGAGCAGCACCACCAGATAGCCGACGTCGCCCTCGGTATAGATCTCGCACAGCCTGCGTTCCATGGCCGCCTGGCTGGCCTTGAGCCGTTTCCGGGCGGCTTGCAGGTCGCGTCGGATGCTCTCCAGCCGGGACTCGGCGCTGGACAGCTTCCAGGAGGTCTCCTCCAGGAACTTCCGGCTCTCCTGCAGGCCTGCCTGAGCCTGGCTGAGCTGGGCCGAGAGGTCCTTCTCGCGCTCGTTGACGACGTCCAGGCGCTTGCGCTGGAAGCGCAGTTCCTCGCGCTTCTGATGGAGGTTGCGGCGGACCGAACCGGGGTCGGAGGGGGCTGCGGACACGCCCGGGGCCAGGCCCAGCACGACCGCTACCAGGAGCATTACCGCCAGGAACCGCTTCACGCCTTGAGGTGCCGGTTCACCGAGATCAGGCTGCCCAGGGCGCCGACGGCGCATCCCAGGCCGACCAGGCCTAGGTTCAGGAAGGGAAGGACCTCGCCGGGGGGCAGGATGGGCAGGAAGGGGACGGTCTTGTGGAGCTGGGGGACCACCAGCCGGTAGGCTACATCCACCACGGTGGCGGCCATGGCCGCGCCCACCAGGCCCTGGGCCACCCCTTCCAGGATGAAGGGCCAGCGGATGAACCAGTCGGCTGCCCCCACCAGTTGCATGATGTCGATCTCCTTGCGTCGGGCGAAGACCGTCAGGCGGATCGTGTTGCTGACGATCAGCAGCGTGGAGGCGAAGAGAAGACCCAGGATCACCATGCCGACCACCCGGACCACCTGGTTGAGGGCCATGAGCTTGCGGGCCACGTCCCGGCCATAGTCCACCGAGCCGACTCCGGGAAGCCGAGCCACCTTCGCGGCCACGACGTCCAGTGCCTTGGGCTGGTCTACGCGGATCTCGAAGGCGTCGGGCAGCGGGTTGTGGGACAGGTCATCCAGGGTGATCCGGGAACCCAGCCGTTCGCGCAGGCGCTTGAAGGCGGTGTCCTTGGAGACGAAATGGGTGCCCTCGACGTGCTCGATTTTCATCAGGGAGGCGTGGAAGGCTCCCGCATCTTCGCGTTGGAAGTCTGCCGACATGTAGGCCTTGACCTGCATCTCGCCCGCCAGCTCTCGGGACAGCGAGTCGAGGTTGGCGACCAGCACCACGAAGAATCCCAGGATCAGGGTCAGGACCATGACCGTCGAGATCGAGGCCACGCTCATCAATGGGTTGCGCCGGATATTGATCAGGACTTCCCGCAGGAAGCATTCCAGGTAGTATCCGCCCGAGGGGCCGCGGCGGCGTGGGATGCGCTCACGCCTGGTCTTGGGGGCCTGGGGAGGCTCCGAGGGCTGGTCGGGAGACTTCTCGGTATGAGGCCGGTCACTCATCGGCTAGACGCCTCCCAGGACCAGGGAGGGGCGGGAGGAGGCGGCCGGGACGTACTGGCCCCTCTGCAGGTCGTGAAGCATCACTCCGCGGTCCATCACCAGCACCCTCTTCTGCATGACGTCCACCATCTGCTGGTTGTGGGTGGCCACCAGCACCGTGGTGCCCCGGGCGTTGACCTTCGACAGGATCTGCATGATGTCCCAGGAAGAATCCGGGTCCAGGTTCCCCGTGGGTTCGTCGGCCAGGAGGATGAGGGGGTCGTTGATCAGGGCCCGGGCGATGGCCACCCGCTGTTGTTCGCCCCCCGAGAGCTCGCCGGGAAGGCGCTCGGCCTTCTCCCGCATGTTCACCAGGGTCAGGGCCTTGGTCACCTTGCGCGGGATGTCGGCGCGGGAGGCGCCGGTTACCTCCAGGGCGTAGGCCACGTTCTCGAAGGCGGTCTTGTGGCTCAACAGACGGAAGTCCTGGAAGATGACCCCGATCCGGCGGCGCAGCAGGGGGATCTGAGAACGCTTCATGTCGGTGATCTCCTGCCCATCCACGAAGATCGCACCGGTGGTGGGGTCATGCTCGCGGTAGATCAGCTTCATCAGGCTGGATTTGCCGGATCCGGTGTGCCCTACCAGGAAGAGGAACTCGCCCTTGCCGACCACCAGATCGATATCCTGCAAGGCCCGAACCCCAGTGGGGTAGACCAGGCTGAGGTGATGCATCTCGATGATCGGGTCGTCGGTTTCCAGCAATAGATCGCCTCCGAATCGCGGGGACCGGGGTCGCTTGGCGGGAGAACGCCGGAATGGGAAAATAAACAGCGGCCCCCGGGTCGCCGGGATTATATCACGCCCTCGAAAAAGCTGTAAAGGCGGGATTCAGGCCTGAATCCGCCGCCTGGCGTGGCATTCGGCCGTCGAGGCCTTGAGACCCCACCCACACCCTGGTGTGGGTGGGGGGCGTCTGCGTCGTCAGGCGCACCTCTGCGGTGCTCACGTAGTTTCCAACTACGCTCCTCGATGCACGCCTTCCTGGCATCCAGACCCGCCTCGATGGCCTCGGTTCTCACGCCAGGCGGCGGATCGAGGCAGGCAGCCCCCCTGACGGCGTCAGGTTCACTACGTACATCGTACATGGTATATGCTCCAGGCCTGCCGCGCTGTGTCACCTCCGAGGGCACAGCCGGCTCATATCCGGATGGTCGGCCACCCGCTGGCAGAGCCGGTCCAGACCACTCAATTTTACCGGAGATTACCGTGATGTAACATCTCGATATTGTTCTGGCACCGCGGGCAGGTTATGCTACGCAGAGGGGGAGTTCAAGGAGGGCCTGGTCCTGAACAGCATTTCCGGAGTCCGTCTCTTCACCGATGTGACGGCGCCACGCTCGGCGACCTCACAGCCTGCGGCTTCCGAACCCCAGCAGTCCCCTCCCCGGGCCGAGGACGACGTCCACCTCAGCCCTCTGGTCGGCCAGCCCCCCCAGGAAGCCCCGCCCAGCGCGCCTGCTCCCTCGGCTCCGCAGCCTCCTCCCGTCGCCGTCCCCTCCACGCCCGGAGAAGTCGAAGGCTTCCTGCTGGCTGAGATGACTGCGGCTCCGGCTCCTGCCTTCTCGGGAGCCTCCCGGACCGGGGTCGTGCCCGCCGATCTGCCCATCGACGCCGACAGCCATCGGGTCGGCGAATGGTGCGGAGAAGTGGCCCGCGCCGCCCTTTCGCTGCCCGAGCGCACCTCCCGCATCACGCGGGTCCTCTCCAAGGCGGTGGCCAAGGCCCATAGCCCTTCGCCCGACTGGGCCAAGGCCAATCCCCAGCAGGTGGAGCGCTATGTCCAGGAGACCCTCGAGCACGCCGACGCCATGCATCGGATCGGCATCCTGCGGGGGCAGGACTGGAGTCAGCACGACCTGGAAGGCGACACCAGCAAGTTCCAGCCGGAGATCGCCCAGTTCCTGGCCCTCCCCGGGCGTAACGAGGCGGTGGAGTGGGCCATCGGGCGCCACAACGCAGCCGACCACCACGCCGTGTGGGCCAACCCGGATTCGACCGTCGAGGAACTGGCCGAGAGCGCCTCGGATATCGTCAACGCCTGGCGGATGAACCGCCGGGTCTACGACAAACCCTCCTGGAGCTGGGAGCGTATCACCCGTTTCATCGAAGTCGGCTTCCAGAACAACGATCTCAGCGCCAATCAGCGCGATGCCTTGTTGGCTGCGATCCCCTATCAGATGGAGGAAGAGGGCCGTAATGGGCTTCCTTCCTGAGGCCGGGCCCCCTCCAAGCTATTTCTGTAAGGGCGACCCCGTTGAATTCCATCGGGACTGGGACCCCGGCTTTGCACCGGACGACCCCTTCTATAGTCCTCCCGTCCCGGCAGGTTCGCGCGGCGAGGTCCTGGAGGTGGGGTCAGACTACGTGCGGGTCCGCATGCAGGACGTCAAGCGCTGGGCGAGACCGCTTATCGTCTGGGCCGAAGGCCGCTTCCCCGACCGGGT
Source organism: Burkholderiales bacterium (assembly GCA_012799975.1). GTDB lineage: Bacteria > Vulcanimicrobiota > Xenobia > Xenobiales > Xenobiaceae > Xenobium. Next base: position 19,138 of record JAAZKF010000247.1, on the reverse strand, counting down.
TTCCGGCGGGCTCTCCTGTCTGCGCAAGTCCGGCTGAGGGCTGGCGGATTCAACCGTCCGAGCGCTGGCGTTCCATCCACGTGTAGAGGGCCATGGTGATCATGGTGCACCCCAGCATGAGGGTGGAGACCGCATTGATTTCCGGGGTAACCCCGAATTTCAGCATCGAGTGGACGGTCAGGGGCAGGGTATTGGCTCCGACCCCGGCCGTGAAGAAAGTGATCACGAAGTCGTCGAAGGACAGGGTGAAGCACAGAAGCGCCCCGGAGACTACACCGGGGAGGATCTGGGGGAGGGTCACCAGGCGGAAGGTCTCCCAGGGCGTGGCTCCCAGGTCGGCCGCGGCCTCCTCCAGGGAAGGATCCATACCCGCCAGGCGGGCTCGGACGGTGATTATCACGTAGGGCACACAGAACACGATGTGGGCCAGCATCACCGTGTACAGGGAGAGGGGCTGACGGACAGTCAGGAAGAAGGTCAGGATGGATAATCCCATCACGATCTCGGGGACTACCAGGGGGATGAAGACCAGTCCCCCCACCAGGCCCCGCCCCGGGAAGCGGTGACGTGAGAGCGCCAGGGCGGCCATGGTGCCCAGGACGGTGGCCACCAGGGTGGCTACCAGGCCGACCTTCAGGCTGTTGGCCACGGCGCGGTGGACCGTCTCGTTGTTCAACAGGCGGACGTACCAGTCCAGGGTGAAGCCCTTCCAGACCGCGTTGCGGTGGTCGGCGTTGAAGCTGAAGACAACCAGGACCACGATGGGGGCGTAGAGGAAGGCATAGACCACCAGGGCGTGGAGCCGTAGAATCCAGTTGGGGCCGCGGCTGCGACCGGTTCCCAGGTGGTTCATGCCAGGGATTCCGCCGAGCCCACCAACTTGAGGAAGGCCAGGATCGAGACCAGCATCAGGCCCATCAAGACCAGCGACAGGGCCGAGCCGAAGGGCCAGTCGTAGCTGACCAGGAACTGCTGCTGGATCAGGTTCCCGATCATCAGCGTGTCCACCCCTCCCAGGATCTCCGTGGTCACGAAGTCGCCCATGGCCGGAACGAAGGTAAGCAGGCCTCCCGCCACCATTCCGGGCAGCGACAGCGGGAACACGACCTTCCAGAAGGTGGTGGACGGCCGGGCTCCCAGGTCGGCGGCGGCTTCCAGAAGGGTTCCATCCAGGCGTTCCAAGGCCACGTACAGCGGGAGGGTGGCGAAGGGCAGGAATCCATAGGTCAATCCCAGGACCACCGAGAAGGGCGTGTTGAGGAGACCCAGCGGCTCCTGGATCACCCCCAAGGCCAGCAGCGCGCAGTTCAAAAGCCCCTCGGTCTGCAGCAGGGTCATCCACGAGAATATGCGGACCAGGTAGGAGGTCCAGAAGGGTAGCATCACCAGCAACAGGAGCAGGGCCTTGTGGCGTCCTCCGTGCCGGGCGATGAACCAGGCCAACGGGTAGCCGGCCAGGAGGCAGAAGAAGCAGGTCAGGCCGGCGTAGCGCACGGAACGCAGCAGGATCGGGAGGTTTTCGGGGTCCAGGACGCGTTGGTAGTTCTTCAGGGTCCAGGCCGGTTCGACCTGGTACTGGTCGTTGACCTGGTGGGTGGAGAGGACCACCACCGAGGCCAGCGGCAGGATCAGGAAGGTCAGCATATACAGCAGGAAGGGAATCACCAGCAGGAGGCCGACCCGGTGCGAGGCCATCCGTCGGTGCCCTTTGGAAGCCGGTTCCGGTGGACTCATGGGGAAGTCTGGGGCAAGTCCGGCCCGCTGCGGAACTTCAACTGATCCCAGACCTGGTCCCAGAGGCGCTCACCCGGGCCCAGATCCTCCTGGAAGAAGGTCCGGTCCAGCATGTCCCGGGGAGGGTAGCCCAGGGGATTCTCCAGCAGATCGGTGCGGACCAGCCGACAGGCCTCGGCCAGGGTGGATGGGAATCCCGTCGCGTTGGTCACCTGGGCCAGGGGCTCGGGTTGCATCAGGTAGTTCAGGAAGGTGATGGCTTCCCGGGGATGCGGAGCATCCCTCGGCACGCACCACGAGTCGACGAAGACGAAGCTGCCTTCCCGGGGGAGGACGTAGTCCACGTCGGGGTTCGAGTCCCGGGCACGAGCGACGTCTCCGCTCCAGGCCAGGGCCAGCCAGATCTCGTTGCGGGCCAGTCCGTCGATATAGTCGTTGGTGTACTGCTTGACCAGGGGCTTCTGCTCCTCCAGGGCCCGGCTGGCGGCCTCCAGTTCGGCCCGGCTCATGCTGTTCCCCGAATGGCCCAGTCGGATCAGTGAGGCTCCCAAGGTATCCCGCTTCTCATCCAGCATGGTGATGTGGCCGCGATAGGCCGGATCCCACAGGGCGTTCCAGGAATCGGGGACCCGCCGGACCCGGCGCCGGTTATAGCCGATGCCCGTCGTGCCCCAGAGGTAGGGCACCGAGAAGCGCAGGTCGGGATCCCAGGGAGGGTGGCGGAAGCGCTCCATCATCCCGTTCCGGTTCGCAAAGCCGTCCAGGGGCGCCAGCAGTTCTTGGCGCAGCAGGCGGCGCAGCATGTAGTCCGAGGCCACCACCAGGTCGTAGCCGGCTCCCAGTTTGAGTTTGGCGAAGAGCACGTCCTGGGAGGAGAACTCATCGTAGATCACCGCGATCCCCGTCTGGGCGCGGAAGCGGGAGATCGTGTCGGGAGCGATGTAGTTCGAGTAGTTGAAGATGTTCAATGAGCGTCGGGACGGACCCGAACACCCGCTGAGCCCGAGCCAGGCCAGGGCTGTCAGGGAAAGCCCCAGGAATTCTCGTCGGCCGGGCCCGGGGGGGTGGGCTGCCAGGACTCGAAGGACCGGTTCGCTCACCTGGCCGAGTGTGCCAGGGGCAGGAGCGTCGCGCTGGCGGGGCCCCAGTTGACCCAGACCGATTCACCCGGATTGAAATCCACACAGGCGCCCTGCTGCTGGTTCTGCTGCTCGGTCAGCAGCACGTGCTCCTCCGAGACCCGGACCGAGAATCGGGTGCAGGCCCCCATGAAGACCGAGTCGACCACCGTGCCGGGCAGGCAGTTGCCGCTCTCGGCGGCCCGGGTCAGGCGCAGGCGCTCGGGGCGCAACGAGAGCTCCGCATGCGCCCCTGCGTCGACGCCCTTACGGGAGGGGACCAGGATCTCGCGATCCGAGAGGACCACGGTGGTCCGGCCGTTCTGAACCGAACGGACTTTCACGGGCAGGAAGTTAGCGATGCCGATGAAGTCGGCGACGAATCGCGTGGCCGGATGGTCGTAGATGTCCCGAGGAGGACCGACCTGTTCTACGCGGCCGGCGTTCATCACCGCCACCGCGTCGGACATGGTCAGGGCCTCTTCCTGGTCGTGGGTGACCAGCACGAAGGTGATGCCCAGCTCCTTCTGCAGTCGCTTGAGCTCGAACTGCATGTCGCGGCGCAGCTTCTGGTCCAGGGCCGCCAGGGGCTCGTCCAACAACAGGACCTCGGGTTCGTTGACCAGGGCCCGGGCCAGGGCCACACGCTGCTGCTGACCTCCCGAGAGCTGTTGGATGCGCCGGCGGCCCATCCCCTCCAGGCGGACCAGGCCCAGGATCCATTCGACCTTGGAACGGATCTCCCGGAGGTCCAGGCGGCGTCGGCGCAGGCCGAAGGCGACGTTCTCGAAGACGTCCATATGGGGGAAGAGGGCATAGTTCTGGAAGACGGTGTTGACCCGTCTCTGGAATGGAGCCAGGTGGGTGATATCCTGGCCGTTTATTCGGATACAGCCGCTGTCGGGTTCGTCAAACCCGGCGATCATGCGCAGAGTGGTCGTCTTGCCGCAACCGGAGGGTCCCAGAAGCGAGAAGAAGGCGCCGCGCTGCACCTCGAGGTCGACCCGATCGACGGCCGTTACGTTGCCGAATCGGCGCGTGACCTCCCGAAGCTCCACGACAATGTTGTTCAACGATCGACCACCCTTCCCGGTGCCTGGACAGACCCCGTCTATGATAATGCAGGGTCCATACTAGCGGATTCCGTCCCCCCTGAACAGCACCTGGAAGGGGGAAGGTGGCTGATCCTGATTGTCGGAGAATGTGTGCCGTCTGAAGTGGCGGAATTTCAGGCGGCGTAGGGCTCCAGGGCAAGGGCGGCAGGCCTGCAGCGGTACTCGGGCGTGGCCTCGCAGACCCGGCCGTGACCGGAGGGCGACTCGGCCTCGTCCCCCCTTCCAGGAACCGCTTCGGTAGTGTCTCACCTGAATCCGCCGTGTGCCACCTTGAACATCCTCTCTACCGGGGGCCAGAAACTTGAAAGTTACTCTGACTCGGGTCCCATATTCGGGCTCAATGAGCCTCTTTTCATCTAGCTTTTTGCCTCAAGGAGATCTTCTTTAGAGTGGCGCGGACAGTCGGGGACGTCCTGGCCTGAATGGCCTTCCCCGAGATGCACCGGCGGCGGCTACTCTACAAATCCGCTCTAGCGCCGGCACAAAGAGATCAAGTGTCGCACCGACGTGACGGGCATCTTCCCCACGCCGACCTCCGGCGGGGGAAGGGGCCGGGGTCAGGGTCTACCACTTCTGGAGCAGGCGGGCCTGAACCAGGAAGGCCAGGCGCATCAGGGCCTGGGTGTCGCCGATGCGGTCGTCCATGGCCAGCTCCAGCACGACGGCCTTGTGGGGGAAGAAGGCGATGAGGACCTGGATCCCACCCTCCTCGATTCGGGCCGAGCCGCCGAAGGGATTCGGGTCGGGGTCCTGGAGGGGATCCCGAGGGGGGAGGGGAGGCCCGGGGGGCTCCTGGGCCTCGGCAGGCGGGGAGGCCGCTTCGGGAGTCGAGGCTTGGGAGGGGGGGGCGGGCCGGAGGTTGTCGGGCAGCCCCAGATCGACCGGAATCGACTGGAAGGCCGGCGCCGAGCGGGCCCGGTTCAGGCCTTCATCCAGCAGGTCATAGCGGACGGGGCCCTGGAAGGCGATATCTGCGAAAGCCGTTTCGGGCGAGGGCTCCGGAGCGGGGCTGACCTCAGGCTCCGTCGCTGGCTCTTCGGGAGTCTGGCGAGGGACCAGCGACAGGAAGGCGCTCTCGCCCAGCCCCTCCACCATCAGGCGGTTGGGGGCCGCGGCCCGCAGGGTCTGGAAGTTCCGTTCCGCGGTCAGGCCGCTGGTTCCGCCGTACAGCGCGATCTGGAAGAAACCCCGGGTTTTCGTGTGGTAGCGGCGCAGGGTGAAGGGGAGTGGAAGGGTCGCCTCCGGTGCCAGCAGCTGCTGGCCCAGGGCCGTGGGTCGAGGACGCAGCGCAGCAGCGGGAGCCTCGCGGACTTCCGTCGAGATGCCGGCGAAGACTGCCGGTTGGGGGCCCTGGGGTTGCACCTGTTCCTGCCAGCTCTTCCTGACCTGGTCTGGAAGGTCGCGGGGTGGGGGCGGTTCCAAGGCCGGGAAGGGGGCAACCTCCCAGGAGGATCGGGGGCGGGTCAGCATCGGCTTCTCGTTGGGAATCGCCTCGATGCCCCCCAAGGGAAGGCGGGGCTCGTCAAAGAGGGGCTCCGAGTCTTCCTGGGCGTGGCCCGGTTCTTCGGGGCAGCCCGTCACCTCCTGGATCTCCTTCTCGGTGACCAGTCGCCAGGCCAGGTTCCGAGGATAGCGCAGCCCGTCCGGATCCGCCTGGACGGATAAGGTTCCTGCTACCAGGACGGCAACCAGGAAAAGACAGGCAAGTCGGGGGAAGAACCGGCTGGAGGACATGGGTTGCAGGAACTTCTGTCTGCCAACTCCGCTTCCTGTCGCTAGGAGTTGCTCCTCCCCGGGCGAAATTCGAAATATCCGGGAGAAGCGAGGTAGCATATGATTCGGCTTCGGTTTCTGGGCGCAGCGGGCACGGTGACGGGTTCGCGTTATCTCCTGGACTGGCGGGGGCACCGCTTCATGGTGGACTGCGGGCTCTTCCAGGGGACCAAGGAGCTGCGCTTGCGCAATCGGGAGGCCTTCGCGGTGCCGGCCGACAGTGTCGAGGCGGTGGTGCTTACCCATGCCCATATCGACCATTCCGGCTACCTTCCCCTGTTGCACCGGACGGGGTTCTCCGGGCCGATTCATGCCACGGATGCCACCCGGGACCTCTGCGCCCTGCTCCTGCCCGATTCCGCCCAGATCCAGGAGGAAGAGGCCGCCTACGCCAATCGCCACAAGACCTCCAGGCATAAACCCGCCCTGCCCCTCTACAGGCGGGAGGACGCCGAGGCCTGCCTGAGGCGTTTCCAGGGCCATCCCTACCGCCAGCCCTTCCAGGTAGTGCCGGGTGTCCAGGCTGTCTTCCGGGACGCGGGACATATCCTGGGGTCGGCGTGGCTCGAGCTCATCTTCGAGGGCGACCCCCCGAGTCGTCTGGTCTTCTCGGGGGACCTGGGCCGTTTGGATACCCCCATCCTGCGGGATCCGGAGCCATTGGAAGAGGCCGACTGGCTGGTCCTGGAGTCCACCTATGGCGACCGGGTCCACACCGACCATCCTGTCGAACAGAACCTGCGCGACCTGCTCCGCTCCGGGATCCAACGCGGAGGGGTGATCGTGGTGCCCGCCTTCGCCGTCGAGCGTACCCAGGAGGTCGTCTATCTGCTGGAAGAGCTCTTCTATAAAGGGGGGATTCCCTCCATCCCGGTCTACATCGACTCGCCCATGGCGGTCCGCACCTGCCATCTCTTCCAGAAATACCCGGAGTATTATGACGAGGACGCCCGACGCCTGCTGGAGACGGGCCGCCGGGTTCTGTCCTTCCCGGGTTTGAAGTTGTGCGAGACGGTCGAGGAGTCCAAGGCCATCAACCGGGCCCGCCCGCCCTTCCTGGTCATTTCTGCCAGCGGAATGGCCACGGGAGGGCGCGTCCTGCACCACCTCAAACGCTACCTGCCCGATCCGGTCAACACGGTGCTGCTGGTCGGCTACCAGGCTGTGGGGACCCGAGGCTGGCGCCTGCAACAGGGGGAGGAGAGCGTGCGTATCTTCGGCGAGTCGGTGCGGGTTCGAGCCTGGATAGACAGGGTGGACGGCTTCTCGGGTCACGCCGACTCCGTCCAGCTCGAGCGCTGGACCACCGGCCTGGCAAAACCTCCGCGCCGGGTCTTCCTGACCCATGGCGAACCCGAGGCCCTGGAAGCCCAACGCTTACGCCTGGCCTCCAGACCGGGTTGGGAGGTGCACGTGCCGGCCCATGATCAGGAGGTCATCCTGGAGTGACCTTCCTCAACATTCCTCTGGCCGGCCCCCAGAGTCGGCTGGTCTTGGGGGGGGGAGGCCTGGTGGCGCAGGCCATCCGCCGGGCTTCATTGGCCCTGGATCCGTACGTCCCGCGTTGGGACCGCGATTTCCGCGACCTGGGGGTGACGGATTCCGGGGCTATTCGGAAGGGGGCCAGGATCATGCTGGGCCCGGGCGCTTCTCCCGAGGAGGTTCCCGTGATCTACGTCGGGGCCGGAGTTCCGGTCCTTCCTCGGGTGCCGGCGGTCTGGTATGTGGGCGGACGGCGCTACGGGAGGGCGGATCGGGACCGGGCCCGGAACGAGCACCGGCTTCTGCCCCTGGCCGAGATCAGCCTGGAGGTGGGCCTGCGGACCGCTTTGTTGGAGCTGGGGGGGCGGGCCTTCCACCTGGTGGTGGATCTGGACGTCCTGGACCCGGTCTGGGCTCCTGCGGTGGCGCGCCCCACCGGCTTGGGGGCCGAACCCCGCGAATTATGGAAGGCCTTTGAAACCCTCCGCGCCAGCACGCTCGGCTCCTTCGAGGTTCGCGGCCTTCTGCCCGGGCGCGACGCTGACGGTCAGTCCGCACGACTGGCCGCCGAGGCTGTCCGCGACCTGGCCTTGCTGGTCTGGGGCCGGTAGCACCTCCAGACCGGGGACCGGTGCCAGAGGACAGGCGGGAGGCTCTGGCGGGTGGGCCTTTCCCGGAGAGGTCGACCGCTCTTCGACGAAGCGGAAGACCAGGCCCGCCAGGGCCACCAGCAGGCTCATGCTGATGAACATGGCGGGATAGCCCAGGAAACGGACCAGGTAGCCCGCGATGAAGGCTCCCAGGCTGCTGCCCAGGTCAGCCGAGGCGGCCACCATGCTCATCCCCGTGCCGGCGAAACGGCTCCCCAGCCGGTGCACGGCCAGGGCCGAGAGGGCGGGGTAGACCATCCCGTGGCCCGTGCCTCCCAGGAAGGCCGCCAGGAGCAGCATCGGCATGGCTCGCCAGCCCTCCGGGGCCAGGAAGCTGATGAGCAGTATGGCGCCAGCCTGCAGGGCCAGGGAGGGGCCGACCACTCGCGAGGGCCCGAGGCGATCGGCCAGGGTGGCGGCGTAGATCCGCGTGCCCCCCGAGGCCAGGGCATAGACCGCCAGGAGGATGCCCACCCCTTCCAGGTGGCGCTCATCCAGGAAGGGAGCGACGAAGGATACCACGCTTCCCGTGGCCACGCCGAAGGCCACCGAACCCAGCAGAGTTCCGCGCATGTTGCGGGATCCGGCCAGTTCCCAGTAGCCCGGAACGCCTCCGCTGGAGGCGACCTTGGTAAGGCGATCCCGCAGGGAAGGTGACCACAGGGCTCCGAGCAGGCAGACCGCCCCGCTGCCGAGGAAGAGCCCGGGGTCGCCGACATGTTTGAAGAGCTTCTCGGCCGAGAGGGGCCCCAGGGTTGCTCCCAGAAGGCCGGTGACCCCGAAGATGCCCAGGAATTCCGCCAGGCGGCCGGGGGGAGCCTGGTCGGTAACCCAGGCGGTCAGGGCCGTCAGGTAGGTGGCTACGGCCAACCCCTGAATGGCTCGCAGGGGGACCATCGTGGCCAGGTGGACCGGCACCGCCAGGTAGGCGAAGGAAACAGCCGCCATCAGGAAGGATCCGGCGATGAAGAAGCGCCGCCTTCCCAGGACGTCCAGGCGACGTCCCAGCCAGGGCTGGACCGCCATCGAAGCCAGCCAGAAGGAGGCTTCCACCAGTCCGATCCCATCTTCGGGCATGCCCTGGCGTGCCAGGTACTTGGGGAAAAGGAGGAAGGCCGCTGCCCCGCTGCAGCACAAGACGTTGATCAGACAGGCACGCCAGAAGGCCCAGGTGTATCCGCGGGGGTCAAGAATCTCGGGCCACCTCCAGGGGGGCGGGAAGAACTGCCAGGTGGGGTCGGGGAGGTCGGCCCCAGGTGCGCGCCGGCATTCGGGAACTCCTTCGGGAGTCCTACCACCTCGCGGAGGGGGCGGAACCCGGGACAAAGCGTTTTCCCCCGGCCAGGAGGTCCCCCGGCGAAGGGTGCGAACCCTGCTTGCGCCAACCCTGGGTGGGTGGACCGGGGCGACCAGGGCCTTCGACTTCAGAGCTGTCGACGCCCTGGTCGCTTCGCAGTATGAAAATAGGAATCAACCCCATGGACCCTGCCCTGACCTACGTACCTCCCGCGCTGGAAGATTACCTCCGCCGCCGCATCCTGATCCTGGATGGGGCCATGGGCACCATGGTTCAGCGCCTGGCCCTGGAAGAACAGGACTATCGCGGCGAGCGCCTGGCAGACCATCCGTTTCCCCTGAAGGGAAACACGGATATCCTCTCGCTGGTCCTGCCCGAAGTGGTGGAGTCGATCCACCGGCAGTATTTCGAGGCCGGGGCGGATATCGTGGAGACCAATACCTTCAGTGCCCAGCGGATTTCCCAGGCGGACTACGGCACCCAGGACCTGTGTTATGAGATGAACCTGGCCTCGGCGCGCCTGGCCCGCCACGCCGCTGATCTCATGAGCGCACGGAATCCCGAGCGCCCGCGTTGGGTGGCCGGTTCGGTGGGGCCGACCAACCGCACCCTCTCCTTGTCTCCCGACGTGAACGACCCCGGCTTCCGGGCCGTCGACTTCGACGAGATAGCCCAGGCCTATGCCGAGCAGATCCGGGGCCTCCTGGATGGCGGCGTGGACATGCTGCTGGTCGAGACGATCTTCGACACTTTGAACGCCAAAGCGGCGATCTATGTCCTGGAGGACTGTTTCCAGGCCAGCGGCCGACAGGTCCCCGTCCTGATCTCGGTAACCATCTCCGACCATTCAGGGCGGACCCTCTCGGGGCAGACCTTGGAAGCCTTCTGGGCCTCGGTGGCCCACGCCAACCCGCTGTGCATCGGGCTCAACTGCGCCCTGGGAGCTGAGGAGATGCGCGAGCATGTCCAGAAGCTCTCCGAGTTGGTTCACTGCTACGTCAGTTGCTACCCCAACGCCGGGTTGCCCAACGAGTTCGGCGAGTACGAGGAGTCTCCCGAGAACATGGGGGCGGTGATCCGGACCTTCGCCGAGGCCGGTTGGCTGAACCTGGTCGGAGGCTGCTGCGGGACCTCTCCCGAGCATATCCAGGCCATCGCCCGGGCCGTGGAAGGCTTTGCTCCCCGGGTCCCGCCCTCGCGAAGTCCCTGGCTGCGCCTTGCGGGTCTGGAACCCTACGTGGTCTCTCCGCAGACGGGCTTCAGCATGGTCGGCGAGCGGACCAACCTGACCGGCTCGCCGCGCTTCGCCCGGCTGATCCGCGAGGGGGATATGGAGGGAGCCCTGACCGTGGCGCGCCAGCAGGTGGAGAATGGAGCCAACCTGCTGGACGTCAACATGGATGAAGGCTTGATCGATTCGGTGGCCACCATGACGCGCTTCCTCCGCCTTCTGGCCGCCGAACCGGATATCGCGCAGGTCCCGATCATGGTCGACAGCTCCCGCTGGGAGGTCCTGGAGGCCGGGTTGAAGTGCCTTCAAGGGAAGTCGGTGGTCAACTCCATCTCGTTGAAGGACGGAGAGGAGGAGTTCCGTCGCCGGGCCACCCTGGTCCGCCGTCTGGGGGCTGCTTGCGTAGTGATGGCCTTCGATGAGGAGGGACAGGCCGACACCCTGGAACGGAAGGTGGAGATTTGCTCCCGGGCCTACCGGATCCTGGTCCACGAGATGGGCTTCCACCCGTCGGATGTGGTCTTCGATGCCAACGTGCTGACCGTCGCCACCGGCATCGAGGAACACGCCGATTACGGCCGGGCTTTCATCGAGGCGGTCCGTCAGATCAAGCAGACCCTGCCCGGCGCCCGCACCCTGGGCGGCATCAGCAACGTCTCTTTTGCCTTCCGGGGCAACAACGCGGTGCGTGAGGCCATGCATGCCGCCTTCCTGTACCACGCCATCCGGGCCGGACTGGACTTCGGGATCGTAAACGCCGGGATGTTGATGGTCTATGAGGATATCCCCACCGACCTGCGCGAGGCCGTCGAGGACGTCCTGCTCAATCGCCGCTCGGACGCTACTGAGCGCCTGCTGGAACTGGCCGAGCTCTACCGCCGCTCGGACGAGCGCCCGGAGGGACGTGTTGAAGCCGCCTGGCGCAGTCTGCCGGTCCTGGAGCGGCTCAAGCACGCCTTGATCCACGGGATCGACCAGTTCATCGAAGAGGATGTCGAAGAGGCCAGGGGCTTGTTCGACAGGCCCCTGGAGGTCATCGAGGGCCCCCTGATGGAGGGGATGTCGGCCGTGGGTGACCTCTTCGGGGCGGGCAAGATGTTCCTGCCCCAGGTGGTGAAGAGCGCGCGGGTTATGAAGAAGGCAGTAGCCTGCCTGACCCCCCACCTGGAGGCCGACCGCCAGCCCGGCGACATGGCCAAGGGTCGCATCCTGCTGGCCACCGTCAAGGGCGACGTCCACGATATCGGCAAGAATATCGTCAGCGTGGTGCTGGGTTGTAACGGCTACGAGGTGATCGATGCCGGCGTGATGGTCCCCTGCGCTCGGATCCTCGCCGAAGCCCGGCATCATGAAGTCCAAGCCATCGGTCTTTCCGGGCTGATCACCCCCTCCCTGGATGAGATGGTCCATGTAGCCAGGGAGATGGAGCGCGAGGGTTTTTCGATCCCCCTGCTGGTAGGCGGGGCGACCACCAGCCGGATGCACACGGCCGTGCGGATCGCTCCGGCCTATGCTGGCCCCGTGGCGCACGTGGTGGATGCCTCCCGGGCGGTGGGAGTGGTCAGCGGTCTGCTGGACCCCGAGCGCCGGAAGTCCTTCACAGAGGACCTGGCCCGGGGTTACGAAAGCCTGCGCCAACGCCATCAATCCAGGCGTTCGGCGGTGGATTACGTCTCCCTGGAGAGGGCCCGCGCCAATCGCTACACCTTTGAATGGGCCACGGCGCAGATCGACCGTCCTGATTTCGAGGGCGTCCATCGCCTGCGCCGCTTTCCCTTGCAGGACCTGGTGCCCTACGTGGACTGGACTCCCTTCTTCGCCGCCTGGGAGCTGCGGGGGCTGTACCCGCGAATCCTGGAGGATCCGACGGTGGGTGAGCAGGCTCGCAGCCTGCTGGCGGATGGGCGCAGGTTTCTGACGCGAATCGTCGAGGAGGAGTTGTTGCGGGCCGAGGGGGTCTACGGTTTCTTTCCGGCCAACAGTGTCGGCGACGACATCCACCTGTATAACAGCACCGGCCGTGAGCGGACGCTGGCGGTGCTGCCGACCCTGCGTCAGCAGATCGCCAAGGCGGAAGGTCCGCACCTGGCCCTGGCCGACTTCGTGGCTCCTCTCGAATCTGGACGGAACGACTGGATCGGGGCCTTCGCAATCACCACCGGAGACGGTCTGGAGGAGCTGGTCGCCCGGTTACGCTCCGAGTCGGATGATTTCGGCGCGCTCATGGCACAGGTCCTGGCCGACCGTCTGGCCGAGGCCTTCGCCGAGTGTCTGCATCGGAGCGTGCGGGCCGAGTGGGGCTATGGCCGCCACGAGAACCTCGACCCGGATGATCTGATTCACGAGCGCTATCGCGGTATCCGTCCGGCTCCGGGTTACCCGGCTTGTCCCGACCATACGCTCAAGTCAATCCTCTGGGATCTCCTCGAACCCGAGCGTCAGGCGGGGATTCGCCTGACCGAAAACATGGCCATGGACCCGGGAAGCTCGGTTTGCGGTATCTTCCTAGCCCACCCCGAGGCCCGCTACTTCGCAGTCGGCAAGATCCAGCGCGACCAGGTCGAGGACTATGCCGCTCGCCGGGGTTGGTCCATCGCCGAAGTGGAGCGCTGGCTCTCCCCCAACCTGGCCTACGATCCCGAAACGGCGGGTTCTTCGCGGTGAGCATCCGGGTCAGGAGATGGTAGGCTTTGATGATGGACCAGGAACCCGACGGTCTGTTCCCGTTCCCGCTGGATGATTTCCAGAAGGAGGCCATCCGGTCTCTCCAGCATGGGAAGAGCGTCATCGTGTGCGCTCCGACCGGGGCGGGCAAGACCGTCGTGGCCGAGTACGCGGTCAAGCAGGCCCTGGCCCGGGGGAAGAGGTGCTTCTTCACCACCCCGCTGAAGGCCCTGTCCAACCAGAAGTTCGGGGATCTGCGCCGTGAATACGGCGAAGAGAACGTGGGACTCCTGACCGGTGACACCTCGTTCCAACGCCACGCTCCGATCATCGTTATGACGACCGAGGTCTACCGCAACATGCTGTACGGCACGGTGCTGGGGGACGTGCAGTCCAACCTGGCCCATGTCGAGTCGGTAATCCTCGACGAGTGTCACTACATGAACGATCCCGAGAGGGGCACGGTGTGGGAGGAGTCGGTGATCTACTCGCCTCCTCCCGTGCAGTTGGTAGCGCTTTCGGCCACCGTGGCCAACGCCGCCGACCTGCGCGATTGGTTCGAGGCCATCCACGGTCCGACGGACCTGGTGCTGTCGGATTTCCGCCCGGTTCCCCTGCGGCACCATTACTATCACGAGGGGGACCTTCATCGTCTGGTCATGGGCAACGGCCGGCTGAATCCCCGGCTGGCCGCCCAGGATCGTCCCATCCCCCAGGTCTTCAACAGGGGGCGTGGGCGTTCCCGGGCACCTCGCCCCCGCCAGGATTACCCCGAGAAGGTCGTCTCGGTCCTGGACCGGGAGGGGATGCTGCCCGCGATCTTCTTCCTGTTCTCGCGGAAGAAGTGCGACGAGGCCGCGCGACGCTCCGATCTGGCGGTTCACCTCACTCCGGAGCATCGTCAGGCGCTGCAGGAGGCGATCGACCAGGCCCTGCGTGAGACGCCGTCGCTGGCCGATCATCCCCAGCTCGAGCACCTTCGCAACGGGGTGGCAGCCCATCACGCCGGCCTCCTGCCGACCTGGAAGACCCTGGTCGAGAGCCTCTTTCAACAGGGGCTGATTCAGGTGGTTTATGCCACCGAGACCCTGGCTGCGGGGATCAACATGCCCGCCCGGACCACGGTGATCAGTGCCATCAGCAAGTACAGCGATGAAGGACATCGCATGCTGACTGCCAGCGAGTTCCTGCAGATGTCGGGTCGGGCCGGTCGGCGCGGGATGGACGTACTCGGGCACGTGGTGGTGGTGCACCATCCCCTCGAACCCGTCGAAGATGCTGCCCGTCTGGCCATCGCCCCGGCGGATCCACTCGTCAGCCGCTTCACGCCCAGCTATGGCATGGTCCTCAACCTCCTGCAGCGGCACTCACTGGAGGAGTCCCGCCGTTTGGTGGATCGTTCTTTCGGCCAGTTCATGGCGGAACGCGAGAAGGGCCCCCTCTTCGAGGAGGCCGCCCGGCTGCATCGTCAGCTCAAGGACCTCTCGCGTCCGCTGTGTCCAGGGCCTATAGGAGACCTGCCGGCCTGGAAGAAGCTGCGCGAGAAGGCCCGCAGCCTGGCTCGTCAGGCCAAGACCATGGCGGCTGGCCTGAAGGGTTGCACTGACCCGGTGGCCCGGCAGGCCCTGGAGGACCTCAGGAACCGACAGGTGCAGGCCTCCGAGTCAGCCAGGACCATGCCCTGCCAGGGATGTCCGGTGCAGAGCGAATGCTCGCGCCAGATCCAGTCCTGGAGGAACAGGGACCGTCGCCGTGAGGAGATCGAGCGAGCCCTGAAACGGGCCTCGACACCTTATTGGAAGCAGTTCCAGGACCTGGAGCGGGTCCTGCGGGCTGCCGGCTACCTGGAAGGGCACGAACCCACCTGGGAGGGACGTATGGCGGCCTCACTGCGCGCCACCAACATCCTGTTCTTGGGTGAGGTGGCCCTCTCCGGGATCCTGGAGACCCTCGAGCCGGTCGAAGTGGCCGGGCTGATGTCCGCCCTGGTGGCTGGCGATACCCGAGCTGTTCCAGATATAGGGATGCGCGTCTCGCGGCACGCGGAAGAGGCCCTGACGGAGATCGTAGGGATCTCGCGCGACGTGCATAGACTTCAGGAACGCTACGGGGTGGATGTGCCGGTGTTGGTCAACCCCGTCTTCGCAGGCCTGACCGAGTTCTGGGCCCGAGGGGCGGACTGGCCCCACGTGAAGGCCTATCTCGGGGTCGATGAGGGCGACATGGTTCGCAGCCTGCGCCGGACCCTGGACCTGTGCCGCCAGTTCGCCTTCGCCCCCCACATGCCCGAGCGCATCGCCACGTTGTGCCACGAGGCGGCGGCCCTGATGGACCGCGACGAGGTGCACGAGTCCCTGTTCTGGTCTAGCTAGAGGTTTCCGGCCGGGCCCCTGGAGAGGCTCGGCAGACGTCCGGGGAGGGGGCGGCCGCCGGCTCCCGCGTGGGATTCTTGTTCCGCGGATTGGCACTGCGAAGGATTCCTCCAGGTCTCGATGGAACTTCTGCGTTTGCTGGAGAAGGTGTGGTTGCGCCCCGTTTGGCCACAAAGCGAGACGCCTTCTGAAAAGGATGGCTTTGAGAAACCGAGCTATTGCATTCAAGTGGGTCCTGGGACTCCTGTTGCTTAACCTGGTCCTGGTGCTTCCTGCCGATGCCAACCAGGAAAAGGCCCGCAAATTCATCCAGCGTGCCGAGGCACTCGCCCAGAAGCAGCGGATCCCCGAAGCTACCAAGGCAATGCTGAGTGCCGTCGACGCTGCCCCCGACTGGGACGTTCCCTATGCAGCCCTGGCCCAGTTCTATGTGGGAATTGCCAACCGGGACGGAGCCGCCAAGGCCTGGCGTGAGGCCATCAAGCGTTCGCCCGGGAACCCCGCCTACCATCAAGGATTGGCCGAGGTCCTGACCTTGAAGGGAGACCTGGAGGAGGCCGCGCAGGCCTGGAAGACCGTGGCGGAACTGCTCCCGAAGGATTCGAATTCGCGCTATCAACTGGCCCAGATCGCCCTGGAGCAAGGGGATCTCGATACCGCTGATACCCAGCTCGCCCTGGCCGAGAAGCTCCAACCCGGGGCTTTCAAGTTTGCGTTCCTGCATGCTCGACTCGACCTGCTCCGCAAGGACTACCGGGCCGTTCGTATTCGTATGGAGGGACTTCTGCGCCTGGTTCCCGAGCAGCACGTGGAGATCCGCGAACAGGCCCAGGCCCTGCTCGACCAGGCCAATCAGGAGAGCAAGGACCTCTGGCTGCAGCGCGGGATCTACTTCGGGATTCCGTTTGTCCTGATCGTGGCGGGCTACATCACCTGGAAGATTACCCGTTGGGTCGAGATCAAGACGCCGCCTTCCCGCCTGGATCCCAGCACCAAAGAATCGATCTGCCGCTTCGCTTTGACGCATGTGGCGGCTTTGACGGGGCTGCCTCGAGCCTTGTGCTGGGTCGTCAGCCTGGATGGTCGGCGCATGGAACTGACCGCCTACGAATTGATGAAGAATCCCGGGCCTCTGGTGCGCCGGGACCTGGCTCGGGGAAACCTGGCGCGCTGGCTCAAGGCAAATGGCTCGACTCCCTTCCTCTACAAGCCCGAATCCCAGGAACGGAGATTCCTGGAAGCCTTCCCGGAACTGGTCAAGAGCCTCGAGGGGGTCGAGATCAACGTGGGGGTTCCCCTGGCCTGGAAGGGTGAGTTCCGTGGTCTGTTGCTTCTGGGACGCAGTCGCTCGGCGGGTGGGCGCGACCTGCGCAACCGCTTCGAGAAAAACTCGGACAAAATCCAGGGGATCGCTGAGCAGGCAGCCCAGGCCCTGGACGAGTTGCGCAAAGAGCACCTGAAGATCTATGACATCGAGACAGGTGTGCACAACAATGCCTATTTCGACGTCTATCTGGCCGAGGCCGTCCAGACCAGCCGTTCCACCGGGTTGCCCATGACACTGCTGATCATGCGGATGGACGCCTTCGACGAAATCCAGGAGAAGTATGGAGACGACCTCTCCGGAGAGATCCTCGAGCAGATGCTGGACGCTCTCTTCGACCGCCTGCGCGAGGAGAGCAAGACGATGCTCTTCCGTCTGGAGGGCGGCGTGTTTGCCCTGGTGGCCTTGGAACGGGGGCTGCGCGAGGCGCCTTCTCTGGCCCAGCAGCTTAAGGCGGTCGTCGATGGAATGAAGATCTCGCAGAATCTGCCGCAACCGACAGGCTGCGTGGGCTTTGGGGTCTATCCCGACCACGCCGATGACTGCAACACGCTGCGGCGAGTCACCATGCGGGTCTTCCGCGACGCGGTCTACCTGGGGGGAAATCGGGTGTTGGAGGCCGAGCGCGGCGGGTCCTTCGATCCGGACGAGGGGATCGAGCCGGGAGTCCGGGTATCCGGGAGGCGGGCCCTGACCGAGGAACCTACTCCGACCCTGATTCCTCCTCCGAGCGGCCCTGCTCCCTTCCATCCTTTCACCACCGCGCGCCGGCCCGCACCCCCCGACACCCCCGAAACCCTCGCACCTCCCGACCCCTCCCCTCTTGGAGCGAGGACTTCGGCGAGGAAGCCCCCCGACCCCCCCGAAACCCTCGCACCTCCCGACCCCCCCACACCAGAAGACGAGGGGAGTTCGGCAAAGCCGACCGGCGAGAAGAAATTCAGGTTGTCTCCTCTCAGGAATTCCTCTTCCGAGGCCCCTGAACGCTTGACTTTGGGCACTTCGCTGCGCCAGAAGCGTGCAGCGCCTCCCCCGGTGCGTCCCATCCCGATCCCCAAGCCGCCCATTCCGCCCCCCGGCGCGGCTCCCAAGCCGGAATCGCCAGAGGTGGAGTCCGATTTGTCGGATCTGGCCGATCTGGGTATCGATCCCGAGACGCAGTTCTGCCTGCAGCCCACCTTCGAGGATCTGGCCGAATTCGAGGTCCGCTCGGGCCTGGACTCGGGGCAGACCAGCAGCATCCTGTATCTCCGCCTGACCAATATCGAAGAACTGCGCTCCCAAGGAGGGGAAGAAGATTCGCTCAAACTCCGACGGGATCTGGCTTCCCTGCTGCATGCCTTTCTGCGCGACGAAGTGGACGTCCCGGGCCTCATGGGGGCCGATGATTTCGTCCTGTTGCTGACCGGAACGTCATTGCAAACGGCCGTCAGCCAGGCGGATCAGGTGGCCATGACCGTGAGGAACCTGCAGGTCGCCGGGCAGGTGGCGATTCCCGCGATCGGAGTGGCCGCTTCCAGTCCGGAGGAACCCGTAGAGGGGTTGAAACTGATCCAGCGCGCGCGCGAGGCAGCCGACCAGGGGCCTGGAGTCCATCGATACGGAGAGGTGTCCTGATGTCCCCGGCTTTCTTGCTGGTCGTTCAACTCATCCTGGGCGGGACGGGGCTGATCGGCCTGCTCTGGTTCTGGAAGGCGGCCCGACAACGCCGTTTTGCTGCCCTGCCGCTGGGGATCCTGCTGCTGAGCCTCGTCCTGGCTATCGTCGCCTCAGGTTGGCGCAACCGCGCCTTGCTGGCGCTTGAGTGTGCGGACGGGTTGCAGAGCCTGGGTCTGGCCATGGAGCTTTACGCCCAGAACCACCAGGGGACTCCCGCGCATACCCTGGACGATCTGCTTCCGTTCTACTTCGATGAGCTTCCGGTCTGCTCGTTGGAGGATGGTTCTGTGCCCACCCTGGAAAGGTCAGAATCCAACTTCACCCTGGTCTGTGCGGGGCGGCACCGCGGCCTGGGAGGAACGCCCGAGGGTTTCCCCCGCTACACGCCGAGTCTGGGCGTCCAGGTGCGGCCCTGACCCTCACCACGGAAAGCACGGAGACGCCGCTCGCCCCCTCTCCTAGAACTCCCCGCCGCGCTGGCTTCCCACCACGTTCCAGGTCAGGCCTGAGAGCAGCCGGTCCGCTTCGTTCAGGTTGACCTGCATCTCCAGTTCGGCCTTGCGGCCAGGCAGCTTGTAGCGATAGCTGCGCGTCCAACCCTCGCTGCTGAACCAGCGCCAGCCCTCTACCAACCGGGGCTGGACCTTCCCCTGGGGCAGGGCGTCGCGGAGTTGTTTGATTTCGATCTTCATCGCGTCCGGGGTCAGGCTGGTCTGCAG
>JAAZKF010000028.1 GCA_012799975.1 Burkholderiales bacterium | reverse complement strand
ATCCGCCGCCTGGCGTGAGAACCGAGGCCATCGAGGTGGGTCTGGATGCCAGGAAGGCGTGCATCGAGGAGCGGAGCGTAGTTGGAAACTACGTGAGAACCGCAGAGGTGCGCCTGACGACGCAGACGGGCCCCTCCCACCCACACCCTGGTGTGGGTGGGGTCTCAAGCGCCTCGATGGCCGAATGCCACGGTAGGCGGCGGATTCAGGAGAAGCCTGCAACGACCGCCACCCACGCCTCACCGGCTTCGCTTCACCCGTTGGGTGAACGAATCGAGGCCACAGTCCAAAGCCCAGAGCCCAGAGGATTCGAGCTCGACTCAGACTATTTTGGCTGCGGGTCGAGGCGGCCTCGGTCCAGGCGCCCTATGGCGTCCCCCCCTGAATCCGCCACCTGGCGTGGCATTCGGCCATCGGTGTTCAGTCAGGCCGCGGATTCAATCTATTCGGCGACCAGGGCGATCTTGTCCAATCCCGCCTGCTTGGAAGCATCCATCACCAGGATGACGGTCCCGTAGCTGGCAGCGGCGTCCGCGCGGATGGCGACCTTGTCGGTTCCCTTCTTCTGCTTGTAGAGGAGCAGGCGCTGGGCCAGGTTCTTGCGGGGATCGGTCACCGCGGTATCTTCATTCTGAAGGAAGATGGCATTGCGCGCGCTGACGCTGACTAGGACGAAGTCCGCCTCAGCCTTGATGGCGACGGGGCTGTCCCCCCTGGGCAGATTCATGTTGAAGGCGTTCTGGGTGGCTGCCGTGGCCGTCACCAGGAAGATGATCAGCAGCACCAGCAGCACGTCCGTCAAAGGCGTGATGTTGATGTCGCTCATCCCGGGTTCTTCTTCAGGAACGGTAATCCCTCGACGTCTTTTCCTGAGGGTCACTTGCGCACCTCGACCTTTCGCGGCTGACCGTCCTCGGGAAGGTTGGCGACGGACGGATCCACCTCGGTAGCCAGGGCGATATTCTCCAGGCCGGCGTTCCGAGCCGCCTCCATGGCGGCCATCACCGGACCATAGGGAGTCGTCTGGTCGGCATTGACGATCACCCGGTCAGTCTGTCGCTGCGCTGCCAGCTTCCGGAGGTATTCCTCCATCTTGTCCAAGGGCACCTCGAGGTTGCCCACATAGGTCTTCCCGTCGGGAAGCACGTCGATCATGATGCTGGCGTTGGCCGCCTTCTCCTTGGTCATGACCTCGGGCAACTGAATCTCATGGGCCGGCGCCGTGATCGAACTGCCGGTAATCAGGAAGATGATCAGCAACACCAGCAGCACGTCCGTCAAAGGCGTGACGTTGATCTCGCTGAAGCCTTCCTTGTCGGCGTTGTTGCCACCCGTGACTGCCATGGGAACTCCTCAGCGCTGGTCGGGCGAAAAGATGAGCAAATCTGCCGGGAATTCCTTCTCCTCCCGGAGCAGTTCCATCATCTCGGAAAGGCGCCCGGCCGCTCCGACCATCTGGTTGATGGTCGCGCTCACCCGGGCTTTGAAGTAGTTGAAGAAGACGACGGCGGCGATGGCCACCATCAGCCCGGCGGCCGTGGCCACCAGGGCCTCGGCCACGCCGGCTGCCACGACGGCTACCCCGGCCTGGCCCTTCTCGGCCACTGCCGAGAAGGTGTGCATGATACCGACAACGGTTCCGAACAAGCCGATGAAGGGAGCGATCACCGCGATGGTTCCGATGGCGGGCAGGTAGCGTTCCAGTAACAGGCGCTGAGCCGAAATGCTGTTGCTCATGGCGATGTCCACGGCTTCCTGGGTCATATGATAGCGCTGCAGGCCGACCTCGTAGACCCGGGGGAGAAGTCCACCCACCTGGCTTACAAAGTGGGCCGCCTCCTCGACCTTGCCGCTACTGAGGAAGAAGGCCACGTTGGAGTGCAACCATTCGGGGTCAATCACGTTCTGTTTGTAGAAGAAAAGTCTCTCGAAGACGACAGCCAGGATGATGACCGAACATATCAACAATAGAGCCAGCGTCGCGATTCCGACGGCTGAATACTCGCTTAGCATGGCCATGAAACCAGGGCTCCTCTGGAAATGATCTATTCTCAGGCCGCCCGCAAGGCCGGCTATCCTGTCAATATAGCAGACGACCTCCAATAGGGGAACCACAAGACGAGGCGAGAACAGGATGTCCATGGACAATCCGGATATCCTGGAAGACCTCCGGCAGGACGGCCAGGTGGAATCCACCGGCCATTTCACCCTGGACGCGGCCAAGGCCCGCGAGAAGCTAAAACGCTTCCAATTGCAGGACCCTCATCACTACGTCCTGCAGGTGGTCCGCTCGGCAGTGGCCTCGGGGGCCCGCAGAGTAGACCTCCGGGTGGATGCCGACGACTGCTGGATCGAACATGATGGAAACCCGCCGATGCCGACCGAGCTCCAGGGGCTCTTCAACCACCTCCTGCGCACCGCCAAAACCCCGGAGGAACGCTCGCTGCGCGCCCTGGCTACCGGGGTGAACTCAGCCCTGGCCCTGAAACCGGCCTGGATCGACCTGCAGACGTGGGATGGACGAAATGGCTGGGCGCTGCGGATCGATGCGGAGGGCGAGAGGGTCCACCCGATTCAGCCCTCCCCCAAGCGGTCCGCCGGGGTCTGGCTGCACGTCCGCAGGCAGCATTCCTGGCAGGTGCTGGGTCGCTTTCTGCGCGGCATCGTGACCATGCATCCCGAGGCCCGGGCCATGCACGACCATGGCCTTTGGTGTCCCGCCAAGGTCTATGTCAACGGCCGACGGCTGCGGGGCGGCCTGCTGCCGGGCCAGCCGGAACTGCAACGGGAAATCCGGGCCGAGGACTACAGAGCTCGGGTGGGGTTGCTCCGCCAACCCCTGGCCGACTCGGTCCTGGTCGTGGTTCTGGACGGTGTGGTCCTGGATACCCGGACCCTGGACCTGGGTCCGCTGGCCGTGCAGGCGGTGGTCTGGGACCCGGACATAACCTGCAACGTATCGCTGTCCGGGGTGGCTGAAGACGGAGCCTGGCGGGCCTTCCTGGTCGACCTGCGCAAGAGGTTGCGCAGCCTCCTGGTCGAGTTCTGTGGGCAAACCCGCGAGAATCCCGGGCTGCTCCCCCATCTTCTGGCCGCCATGCGAAAGCAGAAGCTGAGGGCCAACCAGAACTGGAGACGGTGGCGCGAACTCAAACAGGCCTTGCTGGACGTCCCGGCCTTCCCTGTCGTCCAGGGCCCTCCGACAACCCTGCGAGTCCTGTTGGAGGAGGCCGAGCGGGGGGGCTGCATCCCGGGAGCTGCAAAGACCTCCAAGACCGCCCGCCAGACCTCGCCTCGACTCGTGCCTCTCATGGGGGGAGAAGCCGGGGAGGTCCTCCGTGAGGTCTTCGCTGGGTTTGTAGGGGGGGGCGAGGGGGTCTCGGCCGCGGAGGAAGACGCCCTCCTCGAGGATGCTCCGACCGCCGCGCCACCCAGCCAGGCTCCCGCACGCCCGACAGCCTCTCCCGCGCCGAGACGCAGGCCCCGAGTCTCCCCCCCGGTGTCAGAGACCGAAGTGTCCTCCCCGACCTTGTCCTCCGCACGGAAGATGCCGCCGGCGCGAAACGGCGCCGAAGACCTGGAGGCCGAAGAATCCCTTCTCCGAATCCTGCGCCAGGAACTGCAGGGCCTACAGGGCCCCGCCAACCCGGAACTCCGCCAGGCCTTCCTGGATTCGCTGCACCTGCAAACCCTGGGCCCCCAGAAGCTTTGGAATATTTCTCCGGGCGGACGGGAGGCGGCCTTTTCCCGGGACCACCCGCTGGTCCACCGCCTGCTGGACCTGTTGAGCCACCAGCAGTCCCCAGATCCATGGCTTCAGATCCTGATGTGCACGCTGCATACCGCCTTGAGCCAGGCCACTCCGGGGTTGCGTGGTCCCCGTGAGCGGGCCTTTCACGGCAGGCTCCTGGAGAGGCTCCTGGCGGAACCGGAGGAAGGCCTGAGCCCGAAGGACGAGCTCTTCGCCGACCTGCTGGACAAGGTCGTACTCCCTCCGGATCCCCGCCACTCCGAAGCGACCGGCGCCTGAGGTTCCTTCTTCCGAATGGGTGCCCGGGGCCCTTTCCAGTTCTCAAGTAGGTGCATGCGCTTCTCGAAGGACCTGCGTGAGAAGAGTCAAGCGTCAGGGTCCGCCTCGCCGCGCAAGTGGGCCAGCCACGCACCCAGGCGCTTCTCGTAGCCCAACGAACCGGGCTCGTAGAAGCGCTGGCCAGCCAGGCTTTCGGGCAGGTGGACCTGCTCGACGTAGTGCTGCGGGTAGTCGTGGGCATACCGATAGCCCTTGCCATAGCCCAGCTCCTGCATCAAGCGGGTGGGAGCGTTGCGGAGATGCAGGGGCACCGGTTCACCGGGCGCCTTGCGTACGGCCTCCACGGCCTTGAGGTAGGAGGTCCCCACACTGTTGGACTTCGGCGCCAAAGCCAGGTAGAGGGTGGCTTCAGCCAGGGGATAGAAGCCTTCGGGCATCCCTACGAAGTGGGCAGCCTGCTGAGCGGCCACGGCGAGCATCAAGGCATGGGGATCGGCCAGTCCCACGTCCTCGGCGGCCAGGATCACCAGCCGCCGGGCCACGAAAAGGGGATCCTCCCCGGCTTCCAACAGGCGGGCCAGCCAGTACAGCGCCGCATCGGGGTCCGTCCCGCGGATCGACTTGATCAGGGCCGAGGCGATATCAAAGTGAGACTCCCCAGCACGGTCGTGGCGCAGATTGGGGCGGCCCAAAGCTTCGGCCAGGCGCTCGCCGGTGATCCGGCGGACCCCATCCCGGTCGGGGGACACCGAGTTGGCCGCCTCCTCCAGGGCATTCAAGGCCATCCGCGCGTCACCGCTGCAGGCTTCGGCCAGAGCGCGAAGGGTCTGGGGCTCCAGCTCGACTCCTCGGCCACCAAGCCCCCGCTCGGGGTCCTCCAGGGCCCTCTGCAAGAGAACCAGCAACTGCTCGGGCTGAAGGGCCTTCAGGGTGAAGACCCGGCAGCGTGACAGGAGCGGGGGCACCACCTGGAAGGAAGGATTCTCGGTGGTGGCCCCGATCAGGGTGATGGTCCCCTCCTCGACATGGGGCAGGATCACGTCCTGTTGAGCTTTGTTGAAGCGGTGGATCTCATCGAGGAAAAGCAGGGTCCGTCGACGCAGAAGGCGCTGACGCTCGCGGGCTTCCCCCACCACCTTGCGCACGTCCGCCACTCCCGCAGTGACCGCCGAAAGCGCCACGAAGTGCCCCTGTGAGATATGGGCCAGCAGGCGGGCCAGACTGGTCTTGCCGGTCCCAGGCGGCCCCCATAGGATCATGGAGGGCAGGCGATCGGACTCCAGGAGGCGACGCAGGACGCGGCCGGGTCCCAGGAGGTGTTCCTGGCCGACGTATTCCTCCAGACTGCGGGGACGCATCCGAGCCGGAAGAGGCCCGGAGAGCTCCCCCTCGGCGGCACCTGAGGCAGGTCTGGCCTCCCCCTCGAAGAGGTCGCCCTGATCCTGAAAGCCGGTTTGTGTCACGACACCCTCTTCGACTTCCCGGGGAGAGGTCTTGCCTGGGAGTGAGCCGCCAGAGGCAGTACATGCAAAAGGCGGGAATCTTCCCGCCTGGGTGGAGCCCCGGACCGGAATCGAACCGGTAACCTCCCGCTTACAAGGCGGGTGCTCTGCCAGTTGAGCTACCAGGGCGAGTACGTCTCGAGGGCCGGCACAAGCCAGCCCTCGAGCGATCAGGCGAAGCGGGAGCGCTCAGCGGTCCTTGTCGCCGAGGGTCTTCTCTATCTTGCGCTTCACCCTCTGCAGGGCGTTGTCGATGGACTTGACGTGCCGGTTGAGTTCCTTGGCCATCTCCTGATAGGACTTGCCCTCCAGGTAGGACATCAGGACCTGAGACTCGAGTTCGCTGAGGTTCTGCTGGATCTTCTCGCGCAGGTCGCCGGAGAGCTCGTGGCTGATGAAGACTTCTTCGGGGTCGGTGACCTTGGTGCCGGACAGGATGTCGAGCATCGTGCGGTCGGAATCCTCGTCGTAGATCGGCTTATTCAGCGAGATATAGGAGTTCAGGGGGATGTGCTTCTGACGGGTGGCCGTCTTGATGGCCGTGATGATCTGACGGGTGATGCAGAGTTCTGCAAAGGCCCGGAACGACGAGAGCTTGTCGGCCCGGAAGTCCCGGATGGACTTGTAGAGTCCGATCATCCCTTCCTGGATGATGTCTTCCCGATCAGCACCCACCAGGAAGTAGGATTTTGCCTTGACCCGGACGAAGTTCTTGTACTTGGAGATCAGATACTCGGTGGCAAACTCGTCACCATTCTTGGCGAGTTTCACGATCTCTTCATCCGGCTCGTTGGCGAGGTTAGCCATATACTGGCTACTTTGCAGTTTCAACAAAACCTCGTCCTCCACTGGCAAAGACTAGCCCGGGAAACTCCCACCATTATACGAATCCCCTGAAGGGGCGTCAAGACGGTCGGATGCGAGAAGAATCCTGAGAAATAGGGATTCTGACGCGAAAAGAGGGCCCGCCTGACAGGTAGATGAGGGCGATCCGAGCCCTCAGCGAGCGTCCGTTCCTGATGTTCCTCGGGTGTGGTCTTCCGGCGCCGCATTTGCGGGTGGATTATATCACAGCCACCAGGAGGAGTAAATGGGCGTGAGGAGGAAGCACCTTTCTTCCCTCGCCCGACCTCAGGCCTGTCTCTGTCGGACAGCCTCATATAACAGGATGGCTCCCGCCGCCGAGACGTTCAGCGCGCCCACCTGCCCCAACAAGGGAATGCGCACCAACCGGGTGCACTGAGCCACCAGGTTGGAGGCCAATCCCCTCCCCTCAGCCCCCAGGACCAGGGCGGTCGGCAGGCGAAAATCCACCGCGGTGTAGACCTCCGACCCTTCTGCGGAGGCTCCCACCACTTCGAATCCCCCTTCCCGGAGCTGGCGAAGAACCGGCCCGAGCTTCTCGACCCGAGCCACCGGCAGGAACTGATCAGCCCCCGCCGCGGCGCGCGTCACCGCGGCGGTAAGCCCGCAAGACCCGGCGCCGGGGACGATCACGCCGTGAACCCCGGCTCCTTCCGCCGTGCGCAGCAAGGCACCCAGGTTTCCGGGGTCCTGGATGCCGTCCAAAACCAGGAAGAAGGCGGGCCACGGACTTCCCAAAGGCCTCTCCAGGACCTCCTGCAGGCTGACGAAGTCCCGCGTACCCACGGCTGCCACCACCCCCTGATGGTTGCCCTGACGGGCCAGCCGGTCCAAGCGGACCCGATCAGCGTGAACGACCGGAATCGCCCTTTCACGCGCCGTAGCGAAAAACTCGCGGGGAATCCCCCGAGCCCCGGCCAGGACGTAAAGACGGTGCACGGGACGACCCGAGCGCAGGGTCTCGGCTACCGGGCGGCGACCGTAGACTATCTCCTGCTCGGATCGATTTTCCATGTCACTCCTTGCGGGGTATCCTCCAGACGGATCCCCCGCGCCTCCAATTCGTCGCGCAAACGGTCGGCACGCGCGAAATCACGGGCCTTGCGAGCAGCCTGACGCTCGTCGATCATGGCTTTTTCCTCGGGCAGGAGTTCGGGCTCTTCCAGGGCCTCTTCCAGGCGCAGGCCCAGCACCTGATCCAGATCCAGTACCAGGTCCACCACGGCCTGTCCGGAGGCCTTCCCAAAATCGGTGTGCTCATCGATCCGGCGATGGATCTCCCGGCGCAGGGCATGCAGCGCTGCCAGGGCCTCCGGGGTGTTGAGATCCTCATCCATGGCCGCCACGAAGGCGGCCCGGGTGGCCTCGATCTCCTCGACCACCTCCAAATCCAGGGGCTCGTTCCCCTGCTGCATCCGGCAGCGGCGCAGGAAATCCAACAGGCCCTGACGGGTTTCCGTAGCGGCCTGCAGGCCCTTGAAGGTGAAGTCCAGACGCGAACGGTAGTGGGTCCCCAACAGCAGATAGCGCAAAGCCATGGGGTCCCAGGCCCGTCCCGAGGGATTGGCTTGCGGGTCCAACAGGTCCCGCAGGGTGAAGAAATTCCCCAGTTTCTTGCTCATCTTCTGGGAATCGACCAGAAGATGCTCGGAGTGCAGCCAGTAATTGACGAAGGTCTCTCCGGTGCAGGGTTCGGTCTGGGCGATTTCATTCTGGTGGTGCGGGAAGATGTTGTCCACTCCCCCGGTATGGATGTCGAAGTGGTTGCCCAGATAGCAGATGCTCATGGCCGAGCACTCGATGTGCCAGCCGGGACGGCCTTTGCCCAGGTCGGGATACTGGTCCCAGAAAACCTCCCCATCCCCTTCATCCCAGGCCTTCCAGAGGGCGAAATCGGCCGCCCTCTCTTTGTCATACTCGTCCTGGGCGACCCGTGCTCCCGAGCGCAGGTCTTCGACCTGGATACGTGCCAGACGCCCATACTCGGGGAACTTCGATATATCGAAATAGATGGAGCCGTCCTCCGAATGGTAGGCCAGGCCTTTAGCCAGTAGTTTGCGGATCAGCTCCACCATCCCGTCAACGTGCTCAGTAGCCCGGGGATAATGCTCGGCGCGCTGGATGTTGAGGCAATCCAGGTCCTGGAAGAAGGCCTCGATGTAGGGAGCCGTGACCTCGGACAAGGAACGCCCCTCCATCCGGGTCTTGCGGATGATCTTGTCCTCGACATCGGTGATGTTCATCACCTGCAGGACCTCGTATCCTCGGAAGCGCAGATGGCGGCGCAGGAGATCCTCAAAGACGTAGGTCCGAAAGTTCCCGATGTGGGCGTAATCGTAGACGGTGGGGCCACAGGTATACAGGCCGACCCGACCCGGTTTCAGGGGGTGGAACTCCTGCAGGCTTCGCGTCATGGTATTGAAGAAGCGAATCGACATAACGAGGGGCGCCTTCACCGAAGAAGGCGCCCCGTCCTCCTGGAGTCCCGTCTACAACTCAGGCGAAGAGAAACCCCTCGCCTTCCGGTGTTGCCTGCTTCTTGGCAGCAGCTTCGGCAGGCTGTGCGGCCGATGCCGGCTTGGACTTCGCGAGTTCCAGGGCCACCTCCAGGGCCTCGGAGGCATCCAGCAGACCAGCCCCCTGCACGTTGGGTTCATCGGGCAGATAATGGTCTGCAGTCTGGACCAGGATCTCCTTGATCTGTTGGTGCGTCAGTTCCGGATTGGCCTGTTTGAGGATGGCTGCCAGTCCGGCGACCATCGGCGTGGCCATGGAGGTGCCGGAGATGGCGAAGTAGTCGGTTCCGATGTGGGGAACTTCGGGAACGTCGAGCGTGGCGCCTGGAGCCAAAGGACCGAAGACACTCACACCAGGCGCCAACAGATCCGGCTTGATCAGGCCGTCGATGGTGGTGGGCCCCCGACTGGAGAATTCCGCGACAGTATCGTCCCCCCGGTCCATCGTCTTGCGGTCATCCAAGGCTCCGACCGTGATCACATTCGGGTTGGTCCCGGGGGTGGTGACGCTGCCGTTGCTCGGCCCTTCGTTGCCCGCTGCGACGACCACGACCAGCCCCGCATCAATGGCCTTCTGGGCTGCCTGGGACCAGGGATCATCCTTGTGGGACTTGGTTGCAAAGTCTCCCAGGGACATGTTCAGAACGCTGATATTGTACTTATCTTTGTTCTCGATGACCCACTGGATGCCTTTGATGGCCTCGGCGACACTGGAGATACGCACACCGACCAGGTCGGCATCCGGAGCCACTCCCTTGACCGTTCCCGCGGACTTCGCGCCTGTGCCTGCCGCGACACCGGCCACGTGGGTCCCGTGACCAAAGGTGTCCATGGGCTTGGAATTCCCATCGGTGAGGTCCAACCAGCCGACGATCTTGTCCTTCAGATCCGGGTGGGGATGGATCCCCGAATCGATGACCGCGATGGTCTGCCCCTTGCCGGTATAGCCCTGGTCCCAGACCTTCTGGATGCCGATCAGGGCCGTCGAAACATCCAGGGTATCTGAATCCTTGACAGGCCCTCCCTTGGGAAGATTGGGGAACATCACACGCGGATCGGAATAGTCCAGCCCCCGGTCCACGGCCACCTGGGAACCCTGTGGGAGTGCCTTGAGCAGGTGGTTCACATGTTGGGGTTCAATCTCGGCGGTGAAGCCATTGACCAGGGGGAGCTCGCTGCTGATCCGGAAGCACTT
>JAAZKF010000246.1 GCA_012799975.1 Burkholderiales bacterium | reverse complement strand
GTGCCCGGAGGGATGGGAATGGTGGCCAACAGTCCCTTGACTGCGGCAGAGGTGCGATTGGTGAAGGCGAGACGATACTCGAGGAGGTCGCCGGGGAAGGCCTCGCGGGCCTCGGAGAAGGTCTCCTTCCCGGCGGGAGAACGCTCGACCTTCACGCACTGAAGCAGGGATTCGAGTTCACCGGGCTTCTCGGCCCGGACACCTGCGGCAGCGCCAGAAATGAGAAGGACGGCGAGAAAAGCGAGCAGCGAACCTCGCACTCGGAGTTTGAGCACTTATAACCTCCCAGATGGCCTACTCGGCCAATAGAGATACCCTCCCGAACCGATGTGTGGACGGTGAGCTCCACGCACCGACACCGGGCTGGTCCGGGAACATGTAGCAAAATACGATGCTCAACGACAAGGGTGAGAACCCGGATTTCCGGATCTGCCACCTGACCTGCGAACCGAGGGACCAGAAGTTGGTCCGGATAACAGGAAGGGCTATTTCCTGGGAATCGGAGCCTGGCAGGAGAGCACTTGAGCAGCACTATTCATGGCTCAGGGGAATTCGGGGATACCAGCAAATGTTTGATTGGCGGGACGAGGGAGGAGAGGGGGAACATCCGGGATTCCCGAAAGAAGAACCCCTCGCAAGGAAGGGCTCTCCCTGCGAGCGACCTGGCGGAGATTCGACACGAAAATACTGTCGATCAAGCGACACCAGGATGCCCGGTCCTTTCCGGTGCAGACCCAGCCGCTCCGCAAGAACATCCCCCCGGTCCAGGAGGTATCCGGATGAACCGCACCCTGCGCAAGGCCCTGACCATCCTGGTGGGTCTTTGCGGCATTTTCGTTGCGGGGTACCTGGCCTGGGTGATGGGCCGCCCCCCACCTGGGCCTGTCCCAGGCGAGCCCGATCTGCTCCCCGTACCCTCCCCGGACCGGCCGGGCCATAGGGCCGACTCGCGGACCGGTCCCCGTCTGGTGCCTTTGGAGGAGACCCAGGACTTCGGAATTCTCGATGAGGGTGGAGAGGCAAATCTCCTGTTCACCATCCGCAACGAGGGCGGAGAGACCGCCCTGGTCAAGGAGGTCTACAACTCCTGTGGATGCACGTCGTCAGCCTTGAGCAGCCAGGAAATCCCCCCGGGAGGGGATGCCCATCTGGAGGTCACCTTCCACGCCGGCAACTTTCGGGGGCGTATCCACAAGACCATCCGAATCCTCAGCAACGACCCGGATGGGCCTGCCGTCCTGAACGTTACGGGGACCGTGAAGCCTCGGGTGCAGGCCGACCCTGAAATGGTGCTCTTCGGAAGGATCCGACCAGGCCAGAAGGTGACGCGCAAGGTGGTGTTGATCCCCTCCAATCCCCTGGACCAGTTGCGCCCCGACCCCACCCGAGGGGCTGGAGGCTCGGTGCAGATCACCTCCGCCCGGCCCCTGGAGGGAGGGCGCTGGCTGCTGGAACTTACCGCCTGCCCCGATGGCCCCCGCGACACGATTCCCTCTGCCTTGCTGCTGCCGACGGGCCTCCCCGAGTCGCCCAGCTCGGTGGTAAGGATAAGCGGCGAGGTGGTACCCCCGTGAAGAAGAAGAGGTTCAGAGCAACTCGACGCCCCGTCAAGAAGTCACCACCTTTGCCCTGGAGGCGCCCCGGCGTCCCTGACCTCCTGCTGGGGGGCCTGGCCCTGGTCCTCATGGCCTCGACCCTGGGTCTCCTGAGCAACCACCGCTCCCCCCAGCCACTGACCTTGCTGAAGCCCTGGAGCCCTCCTCTGCCGGAGCGGGTAAGCGAAGTCTCTCTGGAGCAGGCCCGCCACCTGCAGCAAGAAGGCGCCTTCTTCCTCGACGCCCGCGAGAAGGTCCGCTATGAAGACGGTCACGTGCCCGGCGCCATGAACCTTTCACCGGAAGAATTTGCCGACATGGGCCAGGGGCGGATGCGGAGGAATCTGCTTGCCACATTGCAGGTCACCCCGGCGGTCGTGGTCTACTGCGATGGCCCGGTATGTCAGTCTTCCCAACGCCTGGCAGAAGCGCTGGCCAAGGCTGGTCTGAGCAACGTGCGGATCATGCGAGAAGGATGGCCCGCCTGGGAAGCAGAGGGCCTTCCCACGGTGAGAATACCGTGAAGATCGCGTTGCTGGCCCGGCTGATATTGGCAGGCGTCTTTCTGTATGCGGGCTGGGACAAGATCCTGCATCCCGCTTCATTCACAGCACAGGTGGCCGCCTATGGGCTGCTTCCCTCCGAGCTCCTCACCCTGGTGACCCTGACCCTGCCCTGGCTGGAGGTACTGGCGGGGGTCTGCCTGCTGGTCGGTTTCCTCTCCGAGTCCAGTGCCCTGGTCCTGGGCCTGCTCAGCCTGGGATTTGCCGGCGCGGTGACCTCGGCCAACCTCCGAGGGCTGGATATCGAATGCGGCTGCTTCTCCACCACCAGGTCGGGACCGGCCGATTGGAACCATGTGCTCCTAGACCTGGCCCTGGTGGCCCTGGCCGCGGTGGTTCTGACCCGGGGTCCGGGGCCCTGGGCCCTGGACCGGCTCCTGCCGCCCGATCCGTGACAATCCCCAGGACACCCGTGGTGACCAGCCCGAATCCTCCGAAAGGCACCGTAGCGCAGCCGGGTCTCCGTAAACCGGCCGCCCCATGCCGGCACCTTGGGGCGTCGATTCCACCCCGCCCCTGCTGGCAGTTTCCCGAGGGCGAAGTCGGGAGAAGCCGGAGTTTCAGACCCGAGGGGTCAAAGGCAGATTGGGCCGGGCATCCAGGGTCAGTGGCGAACGCAGCCCCAGCCGCGCCAGTTCCCACCCGGCGCGGGCTATCATGGCGGCGTTGTCGGTGCACAGGCCGATGGAGGGTGAACGGAGCGGAATGCCGGCCTTCTTACAGGCCTCCTCCATGCGCCGCCTCAATTCCGAGTTGGCCGCTACCCCACCCGCGACGGCCACGGTCCGGGCTGCACAGGCTCGGGCTGCGCGCAGGGTCTTGGTAACCAGGACATCCACCACCGCATCCTGGAAGGAGGCACACAGGTCATCGTCGGAGACCCGGTCCGTTGACTGCAGATGGACCAGGACCGCCGTCTTGAGCCCTGAAAACGAGAACTCATAGCCCACCTCGCGCATCGGCCGAGGCAGGCTCAGCCGGGAAGGGTCTCCACGATGAGCCGCCTGGTCGATCCGCGGGCCACCCGGGTAGCCCAGGCCCAAGGCCTTGGCCACCTTGTCGAAGGCTTCCCCGGCGGCGTCGTCTCGGGTCGACCCCAGGACCCGGTAGGCTCCAGGCGCGCTCATCTCCACGATCTGCGTGTGTCCACCCGAAACCAGCAGGCAGACCAGGGGCAGCTCGAGGTCCGGGTTCTCGAGGAAGGTGGAATAGAGGTGACCTTCCAGGTGGTTGACCCCGATCAGCGGGATCTCCAGCAGGCCTGCCAGCGTCTTGGCCGCCGCCACGCCCAGCAGGACCGCGCCCACCAGACCGGGGCCGTGGGTGACGGCGATGGCATCGAGCTCCGAGAAGCGGCAGCCGGCCCGTTCCATGGCCTCCTCCAACAGGGGATTGAGGACCTCCATGTGGGCCCGGCAGGCCACCTCGGGCACGACCCCGCCGTACTTCTCATGCAGCGCCACCTGGGAGGAGACCAGGTTGACCCGGCAGTGCTGCCCGTCCTCGAGAAGGGCTATCGAGGTCTCGTCACAAGAGGACTCCAGGCCCAGGACCAGGCGCGGACTGTAGGGGTTGACCCGAAAGTGACTCATGGACGGAGCTCCGCGGATTCCCAGGTCGAGCGAAGCGCCTCCATGCGCCGGGCGTACTCGGAGGCCTGCAGGCCTTCCACCCACATCACGAGGGCATCGTCCCTCCCATCGTAGTATTTCTTGCGGACCCCGACCCGGGTGAAGCCGAAGGCCTCGTACATGGCGATGGCAGCCTGACTGGTGGGGCGGACCTCCAGGCCGGACCACTCACACCCATGGTCCACGGCCGCCTGCATCAGGTGCCAGAAGAGCCTCTTGCCGATTCCCCTCCCCCGTAATTCAGGGCAGACGGCCACCGAGGTTATGTGCATCTCATCGAGGATCAACCAGGCTCCGGCATAGCCCAGGACCTGCCCTTCTCGCAGGGCTACCAGGTAGCAGGCCGCGCCATTCCTCTCGATCTCGTTGAGGAAGGCGTCCTCGGGCCAGGTATTTTCAAAGCAGATCCTCTCGATGGCCTGGACCTCGGGGATATGCTGCCGGGTCATCCTCTCGAAGGTCAGCCTGTTCAAGGCCGGACTCCGTGCAGTTGGACCTCGGCCGAGCGCAGGTAGGTAGGGGCCAGCTCCAGGGCAGCCACTGGCTCCACCCGCCGGCCCGCCAGGGCCACGGCCGAGCCCCGGATCTGCGCGAAGATGGGGGGCAGGACCCGAACTCCGGGAACCTGGCCCAGAAGCGGGCCGTAACGGGCAGCGGCACTGCCCAGCAGGAGGCCTCCTCCCCAGGATTCCAGGGCTCCGGCCAGTTCCTCTGGGGTGAAGGCCCGGTCTGCGGTCAGGCGCCGGCACTCGCCTGCCCGGGTCTCGAAACAGGCCGCAAAGATCTCGCCCCGACGAGCGTCCAGGGCGGCCACCACCCGGGGCGAGTCGGGGACGTTCCGGGCCAGGGCCTCCAGGGTGTCGACCGGCACGACCCGACACCCCAGGACCTGGGCCATGGTCCGGGCCGTCACGATCCCCAGGCGCAGACCCGTGAACGAGCCGGGCCCGGCCGTCACGGCCACCCGGTCCAGATCCGCCAGGCGGACCCCGGCCCGGGAAGCACACTCGAGCAAGGTCGGGAAGAGCAGGCGCAGGTGGGCCCGAGCACTGGCGCCGCCGCTCTCGGCCAGGCATTCCTCCCCGCGCATCAAAGCCACGCTGCAGGTCTCGCCGGTGCAGTCCAATCCGGCCACCAGGGTGTTCACGCCAACCCCTCCAAGAGTTCGCTTCCCCGTGTCCCCAACCCGTACAAGGTAATCCTGCGACTCTCCGGAGCCCCCTCCCGCTCCAGGCGGATCTCCAGGCGCTCTGCGGGCAGAAGGCCCTCCGCCCGCTCCGACCATTCCACCACCGCCACGCCCTCGCCTTCCAGATACTCGTCAGCCCCGATTCCGAGCAGATCCTCGGGTCCGTCCAGCCTCCAGGCATCGAAGTGGTACAGGGGGAGACGTCCCTCGTAGATATGCATCAGGACGAAGGTCGGACTGGAGACCGGCTCGACGCAGCCCAGACCGCGCGCCAGTCCCCGCACCAGGGTCGTCTTGCCCGCCCCCAGATCCCCGGTCAAGGCCAACACGTCGCCAGCCCGCAGGCGTCCACCCAGACTTTCGCCCAGGCCTTCCGTCTCAGCCTCCGAGTGGGAGACGACGACTCTTTCCAGCATGGAAACGACTATAGGAACTCCGAGGCCTCCCGGTCAACCGAGGCGGATTCAGGATTGTCCAGGGTTTCCTCTCTTTGCCCGAGGGTGTGGG
>JAAZKF010000245.1 GCA_012799975.1 Burkholderiales bacterium | reverse complement strand
GGGAATCACGATGGGCGCACCGCCCTCGACGATCGAGACGACCGAGTTGGTGGTTCCGAGGTCAATCCCGACAATCTTGCCTGTCATATCGTGCTGTATCCTCCAGATTCAAGCTGCCCTCAGGGAAGGCCGCTGCCGGTGCGAGGCAGGCCACCCCCATCTCCAGTTGCACGGCCCTCTGGTTCGCCCTGGCCGACTATGGTTCCTCGCGTCTTGCGAAGCGGAGTGCGATCAATCTCGTCGGTCCGTCTGCTGGAGCGACTACGACGTCCTACACAGGGTTTGCCGGCTCGGGGTCGGTGGCCTCAGTGGCCTCGGTAGCCTCAGTAGCTTCAATGACCTCAGTAACCTCGGTGACCTCAGTGGCTTCAATGGCCTCGATGACCTCAGAAGCCGCGGATTCGACATTTTTCTCCTGCAATGTCCCCGGGACCGACTCAGCGGCTCCTGCGGGATTGCGGGCCAGACGAACCATGGAGGCACGCAGGAGCTTGTCTCCCAACAAATAGCCCCGCTGGATCTGGTCGAAGATGTAGTCATCGGGGAGCTCTCCGGTCTCGACGTGCCCCATGGCCTCATGGAAATTCGGATCGAAGGCTTCGCCCACCGCTTCGATGGGCTGCAGTCCTTCCGACCCACAGGCATCCAGGAGTTGATGGTGGATCCCCTGCAGCCCCCGGATCACGCCCTGCACGTCCAGGAACCGGTCCTCCGCCTCCAGGGCTCCATCGAAGCTGTCCAACACAGGGAGAAGCTTGCGGAACAAGGACTCCCGAGACCTCTGAAGTTGGATCTCCAGGTCCTTCTCCTGGCGGGAGCGGATATTCTGCACGTCCCGGACCAGCTTCTCGTAGCGTTCCTGGGCTTCCAGGAGCAACTCGTCCTTGATCTCCATCTGCTTGCGCAGGACCGCCATCTGCGCCTGTTCCTGGGCTGAAGGAGTTGGCGGAGGTGGCGAGGCGGGAGCCTGGCGAGTCCGCTTGCCCAGGGCCGAGGCCACCAGGTCTGAAGAGGCAGAGAAGAGCAAGGCTTCCTGCTCTTCCCTTAATTTACGCTGATACTCCGCGCGCATGGCCTCGACGGTTTCGACCTGCTTGAACATCAAGTCCAGCATGGTCTGGGACACGATCCGGTAGATTCCCGTGAGGTCTGTCGGCGAGCAGCCATCCTTGCGGATCCGGGCCAGTCGAGGTTTGAGATAGGCCAGGCCTTCGACCTGGGAAACGATGGATTCGAGCTGCTTCAACTCGGCGCCCAGGCGTTCCTCCGAGGCGGGAAGCTCTTCAGGGGCGGGCTTCTCGGTGGGATGCCCGCTAGCATAATCCTTCAGGGGGGGCGCATCGGGTTTGGGGGGCTTCACAGCTTCGGACGCAGCAGGTTCGGGGGGCTTCGCAGCTTCGGACGCAGACCGACTTTCCAAAGCCGGTTCGGCAGCGGGTTTCTCGAAGAAATCCAGGGAATCCGCCTCGGGGGCTGGAGGAGCCCCCAAGAGCATCTCCCCTGATGGTTCTGGGGGCACGGAACTTTTCTCAGGCTCTGTGGATGGCTGCTCCCCCGGGGGAGGGGCGGAAGCCGCCGGATGGTCTGGCACGGGAACCTCACCGGACTTCTCAGGTTTGAACCACGAAGGAGGCCGGGGCCTGGCCCGCCCGGCAACCGTGCTCTTCGTCCGCTTTTTCTCTGCCATCACGTCGACCTTCCTGGCATCTTTGGGCAAGAATCTGCCGGCCGGCCGGATCCTTCGGGGCAAGAAGACAAGGCCCTGCGGGTGGAAGCCTCAGACGGGGGAAGTCGGCGAGAGGACCTCCCCGACGCGTCCCTTCCCGAACCGCCTGCAGGAAAGCCCGTGCTTCAAGCCAGCGGGCCCATCCTCTCCAGGCGCTGGCTCATCGATTGGGCCACGCAGTTCAGGATCGCCAGCATTCGATCATAGGGCATGCGCGTTGGGCCCAGAAGGCCCAGGATTCCGACCGGTTCTCCCCACAACGAGTAGGAGACGGCCAGAAGACTGCAACCCGACATCTCGGCCAGTTCATTCTCCTGTCCGATCCAGATGCGAAATCCGGGAGTATCCAGGGTCTTGATCAGAACCTCAGCCAGGATCTTCTCTTCTTCCAAGACCTTGAGGATCTTGCGCAGGCGTTCGACATCTCGAAACTCGGGTTGGTCCAGCAGGCGACTGGTCCCCCCCAGGACCAGACGGGACCCGGAATCCAACGAGTCGTCCCGGGCGGCCAGGGTCAGCTCCTGAAGTATCTGCTCGTCGACGTCCGAGCGCATCTCGCCCAGCAATTCCTGGGAGATGTCGGTCAAAGAAACCCCGCGGAGACGGCGGTTCAGGGCCTCGGTCATCCCCTCGAGAAGATCGGGGGGCACCGGAAGCGACAGCTCCAGAATCTTCTCGACTATCGAGCCGGTCTGGGTGAGCAGGACGAAGAGCAGTCGGCGCGGTCCCAGGGGGACCAGTTGCAGATAGCGGAAGAAGCTGCGCCGCAGGCGGGGGGCCAGGATCAGTGAGGTGTGCCGGGTGGTCTGGGTGAGCAGGCGACTGGCCTGCTCCATCAAAGTTTCCAGCACGTCCTGGGCACCCACGACCTCGTCGCGGATGACTGGAGCCTCGGGAGGTGTGCCGATCCCGGACTCGACCAGCCGATCGACGTAGTAGCGATAGGCAAGGTCCTGGGGAATCCGCCCTGCCGAGGTGTGCGGCTGGCTCAAAAAGCCGAGTTCCTCCAGGCGGGCCATCACGTTGCGGACAGTTGCCGAGCTGCAGTTCAGTCCATACTTCTCGACCAGGTAGGAGGAACTGACGGGCTGAACGGTCCGGATATACTCCCGAACCACTGCCAGCAGAACCTGTTCCTGCCTGGGATCCAGCTCCACAACGATCATCCCTCTGGTCGCCAGGTTCCCCGGCTCACGCCGGGCCGGTCCGCTTTGGCGCCCCAAGGGGACGTTAGCACTCGACCTCGGAGACTGTCAAGAAATCCCGCCCGGCCGCAGACCCGGCCCCCAGAGCGGAATCGCCC
The DNA here is from genome assembly GCA_012799975.1 of Burkholderiales bacterium. Lineage (GTDB taxonomy): Bacteria > Vulcanimicrobiota > Xenobia > Xenobiales > Xenobiaceae > Xenobium. Next base: position 6,687 of record JAAZKF010000245.1, on the reverse strand, counting down.
GGATCCGGCAGGGTCAGGGCCGTGCTCAGCAGGGGCACGAAGACTTCATTGGCCAGATCGCGCCCTCGTGTTGTCAAGCGGACCCTCCTTCCGGTCCGGTGAACCAGGTCTCCGGGCAGCCCGTCGAAGAAGGCCCGCAGTTTCCACTCCTGGACTCCGAAGCGGCGGGTCAGTTGCAGCAGGTCTATGCCCCAGCGGGTGCGCAGGGCCAGGATCATGGTCTCCTTCAAGACCTGCTCCGACCCCAGGCGCTCGGCCTCGGCCAGGGGGCTGGCCCCCTCACTCAAGGCCTGGACGTAGCTCGCGGGGGTCGCCAGTCGACGGGTCCTCCAACCGGAGAGATGGGAGGCCGCACCGCAACCCAGGCCCAGATACTCACCGTTGGCCCAATAGACCAGATTGTGTCGACATTCCCGACCCGGAAGGCTCCAATTGGAGATCTCATACTGCCGATACCCGCCGGCCCTCATGGTTCGACGCAGGCTCCCCTCCATGTCAGCCACCGCATCCTGGTCGGGCAGGCGGACCTCTCCCTTCCGCACGGAGTTTTCCAGCGGAGTCCCCTCCTCAAGGCTCAGGGCATAGGCGGAGACGTGTCGGGGTTGAGTCTCCAAGGCCCGTTCCAGGGTGGTCTGCCAGTCGGCCAGCGTCTGCCCGGGAAGGCCATATATCAGGTCCAGCGAGAGATTCTCGAAGCCGGCCCGGCGGGCCTGGTCCAAAGCCTGGAGTGCCTGGACTGCCGAGTGGATCCTACCGATTCCTGCCAGGAGGCGGTCATTCAGGGCTTGGACCCCGATCGAGAGACGGTTGACCCCGGCCTCCCTCAGGCGCACCAGTTTGCCGGGATCCAAGGTTCCGGGGTTGGCCTCCAGGGTGATCTCGGCGTCCCGGTCCACTTCGAAACCATCCCGGCAGGCCTCCAGCAGCTCGGCAATCCACTGTGGTGCGGCGAGACTGGGTGTCCCGCCGCCGAAGAAGATCGTCGAGACCCGCCAGCCTCCCCGAGCGGCCTCCTGGTGAAGGTCCGTCAGGAGGGCTTCATGATAGAGGCGCCTGGCCGTCTCCCCCGGATCCTGCCAGGCGTTGAAATCACAATAGGCGCAACGACGCCGACAGAAAGGCAGGTGGAGGTAGAGGGCGATCTGCTTCAAGAGACGCTGCCTGCCCCCCCTGAAGGGTCAGCGGAAACCTGCCGCTCCATAGCCTCCGGAATCGTAGTCCATTCCAGGCGTCCCACCGATCCCCGGCATCCCACTCACCCCGGTTGTCCCCATGGTGCCTGTTCCAACGGCCTCAGGAGTCTGGCGATCCGGGACGAAGATCTCGATGTGGCTGGGGGTGAAGAGATAGATCTGGTCGGCGACCTTCTGGGTGAACCCGTCCAGGGCATAGGAGATACCCGAGAGGAAATCGACGATCCGCCGCGACAGTTCCTTGTCGGTCCGACGCATGTTCAGGATGATGCACTTCTTGACCTTGAGCGCCTCGGCGATCTCACGAGCCTCGGCAAAGGTGCCGGGTTCCAGGATCAGAACCTCCTGCCTCTTGGGAGAGGGCAGGCCGATCAAGTTGCCCCGAGCCCGACCCTCGCGCCGGGCGCCGACCGGAGGCGCAGCCATGGCCGCATCCGAGGAGATCTCCTCCGACTGGCTGTATTCCTCGTCCATCGTAAAGAAACGACGGAGCTTCTCCATCATGCTGGCACCCACTCGACACCTCCGTCGATCCGGATCGCCCGCACCGGCCCCGCTACAAAGGAGCGAGACGAAGAGGACACGGACCGTTGACGGCAATTCAAGTCAAGGGCCCCGGTTTCCTCCTGCCGCAGGCCAGAGCGCGACCAGACCGGGTCAACGTTCTCCGAAAATGGCCCGCCCCAGGCGGATCATGGTCGCACCTTCTTCGACTGCGACCAGGTAATCGTCACTCATGCCCATCGAGAGTTCCCGGCCGTGCCAGAAGGGATAATCCCTCTCCAGGATGGTCACGAGCAGTTCGCGAAGCCGGCGGAAATGCGGCCGGCTGGCTTCAGCATCGGGTCCTGGAGGCGGAATCGTCATCAGGCCGACCAGGCGCAGCGAACGAGGCGGCTCGCCGCGAAGCTCCTCCAGTAGTGAGAAGACCTGGTCGGGGTCGATCCCGTGCTTGGTCTCCTCGCCCCCCAGGCGAATCTGGAGCAGGCAAGGCAGGTTGCGTCCCCGTTCGGTACAGCGCCGGTCCAGACGACGGATCAAGGAGACCGAATCCAGGGTGTGGATGGTCTCGAAGAGATCCACTGCCAGGTTGACCTTGTTCCGCTGCAGATGCCCGACCAGATGCCAGCGGGCTCCGGGAAGGCGGGTGGCCTTCTCGCGGGCCTCCTGGATGTAGTTCTCGCCCAGGTCTTCCAGACCGGCTTCCAGGGCCGGACGGATCTGGTCGGGGGTCAGGGTCTTGGTCACCCCCAGGAGGCGGACGGAATTGGGATCCCGACCGGTAGTCAGGCACACCCGATCCACGGCCTCACGGATCTGCCCGAGGCGAGACCGAACCGTGGGGGTTTCCGGAGGCGCCACCGAATCGGCGAAGGGGTCGCCAAAACTCCCGAACGCGAGGGCCATGGCCTATAACCAGTTCATCAGGGTATCGTCGGTCAGTCCCGAAGCGGTGGCCGTGGAGTGTCCCTCCGCCCCCAGACGGAACTCGGTCGGCTGGTCTGCGTGGAAAAGGGCTTCCTCCTTGTTGATCAATCCAGCCTCATACAGGCGCAACAGCGACTGGGTGAAGGTCTGCATCCCTTCGCTGGTGCCTTGCTGGATATAGGGATAGATCTCCTCGGTCTTCCCCTCCAGGATCAGGGAGGAAATCGTCGGCGTAACTATCATCACCTCGGTGGCCGGGACCCGCCCCTTCTCGTCAGCCCGGGTCAGCAGACGCTGCGACACCACCCCCTTGAGGCTATTGGACAGGAGCAGGCGGAACTGGCGCTGCAATTCTCCCGAGAAGGTATCGATGATGCGGTCAACGGCCTGGACTGTGTTCGGCGTGTGCATGGTAGAGAGGACCAGATGCCCCGTCTCAGCCGCGACCACGGCGGTCATAATGGTCTCGGGATCCCGCATCTCACCGACCATGATCACGTTGGGGTCCTGGCGCAGGGCCTGGCGCAGGGCGTCCGCAAACGAGGAGGTGTCGGTGCCCACCTCTCGCTGGGTGATCAACGAGAGCTTGTCCTTATGGAAGAACTCGATCGGGTCCTCGACCGTGATAACGTGGGTCTTGCGCGTGGTGTTGATGTAGTCGATCAGGGCGGCCAGGGTGGTCGACTTGCCGCTACCGGCCGGCCCCGTGACCAGGATCAGCCCATTGTTGAGGGAGGCCAGGTTCTTGAGGACGGCGGGCAGCCCCAACTCCTCCAGGCTGGGCATCTCGGTGCGCAACATTCGGAAGGCGGCGCTGAGGTTTCCCCTCTCCAGGAAGGCATTGACCCGGAAGCGGGCCGCCGACGTGGCGTAGGCGAAGTCGACCTCGCGCTTGTGGGCCAGCTGGCGTCTCTGGTTGGGAGTCATCGCCGTCAGGATCAGGTATCGCGCATCATTGGGCGAGAGGACTTGATTGCCCACGGGGATCAGTTCCCCATCCAGACGGACCGTCGGTGGTGTCCCGACCTTCAGGTGCAGGTCTGAGGCCTGATGCTTGATCATCACCTGCATGAGATCCGTCAACTCGAAGCCCAGGCCATCGGTATCGAATTCCTCGAGATCCAGGTCCTCGCCCAGGTCGCCGAACTCCACCGCCCCTCCCGCCTTGCGGGCCCGCTCATCCAACTGGATGACCAGGCGCGTGGCCAGATCGATCTTCTCGAGCTGGCCCTCGATGCGGGAGGCGGCTTCGTCGACCCTCTGGTTCAGGCCCTGGAAGCGGGCCTCGGTCTCATGCAGGCGCTCCTCCAATCCGACCACCGATTTCAGGGCTTCCCGAGCCTTCGGGCCCAGGTCCCCGGCTTCCCCCAACGAGGACTTCAGGCCAGTCAGTTCGTCCTGCAGGCTCTTGATTTCCTCGACGGGCACCGAGGCCAAGTCTTGGCGCAGATTGTCCAGGTCTGCCCGCATGACCTCGTGGACCGAATCCAGCTCGGCGCGCAAGGTCTGGCGGGTGGCCTCCACTCGACCCGAGACGTCCTCCAGACGCCCGGAGAACCCCTCCTGCAGATTCTCGAGGTCCTCCAGGCGAGCCAAGGACCCACCCTTCTCAATGTCGCTGCGTACCTTGCCCAGACGCTTTTCGAAATCCGCACGCAGGGTTTCCAGGGCCTCCTGAATCCGAGCAGAGGTCTCCTCCCCTCGAGGTATCTCTTCCAGGCGCTCTCGCGTCTTCTCGGCAGCCTCCAGGGCCTGTTTGCTGTGCCGGGCCAGGTCTTCGCGTACCGACTCGATCTCGGCAGCGCGAGAGATGAGCGAAGACTCGACGTCCTGCAGGCGACCTTCCAAGGCGGAAAGGGCCGACTCCACCCGCGCCAGGTCCTCGGCCGAGGCCCCCTCGGAAATCTCATCCATCTCAGCCTTGAGTTGCTCGATTCGAGCCCGCAAGGTCTGAATATCCTTGGCCTGTACCGAACTGGTGAGGTTGATTTCCTCGACCTCGGTCTCCATCCGGCCAAGCCTGGCTTCCAGAGTCATTTCGGCAGCGTTATCGGTAGAATCCGATTCTGAGCGGAGTCGGGGCTTCCTTGCCACGGCGTGCAACCTCACCCATCTTGAGATCTCGAAGCGATTCTGCTCGGGTCAGGAGTTCCCCTGCCCCATCTCTCAGGGAAGCGGGCCCAGCACCTCCTGGATCTCAGACCAGAGGGTTCCATCCTCCAGCAGGGAGCGGGCGGCCTCCAGGTCCCCATGAGGTGGACGATCGCCCTCCAGGACGGGGACCACCTGGCGGAGTACGGCCAGCCCGGCCTCGGTACCCGGACCGAAGCGGAGGGGGCGTCGGGTCTCCAAGGCCTGCCCGGCGCAGACCCACTCACAGGCCAGGATTCGCTCCAGGTTGGAAACGAGCTGTTCGAGTTTGTGGGCCGCAGTCGGCCCGTGGGAGTTGTGGTCCTCCTGCCCCGCCGAAGTAGGCACCGTATCCACGCTGGCAGGATGAGCCAGCACTTTGTTCTCGTTCACCAGGGCTGCCGCCGTGTACTGGACGATCATCAGACCGGAGTGCAACCCGGGGTTGATGGCCAGGAAGGAGGGCAGGCCATCCAGACCCGCCAGGAGGCGATCGCAGCGGCGCTCGGAAATCGTCCCCAGGGTAGCCAGGGCCACGGCCGCCGCATCCAGGGCCAAGGCCACCGGGGCCCCGTGGAAGTTACCCCCGCTGATCACATGACCCGAGTCGGGGAAAACCAAGGGATTGTCAGTTACCGAATTCATCTCGCGCTGCAGGATCTCCGCGGCGAAGCGCCAGCCCTCGCGAGCTGCCCCGTGCACCTGGGGCATGCAACGAATCGAGTAGGCGTCCTGGACCCGAGGACAACCCCGATGAGAAGCGATGACTGAGGAATTTGCCAGGGTCCGCCGCAGTGTCTCTGCGACAGCAAGCTGCCCGGGATGGGGACGAGCAGCATGCAAGGAAGGGTGCAGGTGGGCGTCGGTGCCCATCAGGGCTTCGAGCGACATCCCCCCAATCACGTCGGCGCACCGCATCAAGCGCCCGGCGCGGGCCAGGGTCAGGCTCCCCAGGGCTGTCATCAACTGGGTCCCGTTTATCAAGGCCAGACCTTCCTTGGCCTCCAGGACCACCGGTCTCAGTCCCTCTGCAGCCAGGGCCTCGGCAGCCGGAGCCAGGCGCCCTTGCCAGGAGACCTCTCCTTCGCCCAACAAGGTCAGCGCGATATGGGACAAGGGAGCCAGGTCGCCGCTGGCACCCACCGAACCGCGGGAGGGAACCCGAGGGTAGATCCCATGCTCCAGCAGGGCGAGCAGAGCCTCCAGAAGCTCCACCCGAACCCCCGAGAAGCCTCGCGCCAAGGCATTTACCCGCAGGGCGATCATGGCTCGCACGGCGCGGTCGGGCAGATAGGGGGCCATCCCGGCGCAATGACTGAGGATCAGGTTGCGCTGCAGCTCGCGGACCTGGTCGGGTTCAATCCTCCGGTGGGCCAGGCGACCGAAACCGGTATTCAGCCCATAGGCCACCTCCCCACGTGCCAGGAGGTCGTCCACCACCTTCCGTGAGGCCCGCAAGGCTGGAAGAACCGCCGGGTCCAAGGCCGCAGGTCGACCCAGGGCGATCTCCTCCAGCGAAACCAGGTCCAGGCTCTTGCCATCCAAGAGGACGGGAGTCATCAATGTTTTCAAGGTTCCTCCTCCGGGGCACGGGGCGAGAGGATCTTTACCATCTGCTTGCGCTCTTCCAGATAACCCAGGCGCTCGTAGAAGGCCAGAGCCCGCTTGTTGGAACTGGTCACCCCGAGGCCTAGGAAGCGCAGCCCCTGTGCCATGACGAAATCTTCAGCCCGTTCCATGAGTCGCCGGGCCACGCCCGTCCCCCAGAACTCCGGGGCCACCGAAAGGTCGAAAATCCAGCCCTGCGGCTCGCCCGTCAAGGACTCGCTGCGCCCGGTCATGGCGATCACGTGCCCGACCAGTCTGCCCTGGCGGTCCTCTGCTACGAAGATGCCGGACTCGGGAAGGGTCAGGACCTCGGGAAGGGCCTGCAGGT